>DNYS01000124.1:620-1117 GCA_003506735.1 Nitrospinota bacterium | reverse complement strand
CCGATCATCCCGATGTAAAAGAAAGGGTTAAAATACGGATCGCAAAAGGAAAAGAGACGATAACGACTTTGTTGGTATTTTATAAAAATAAAATAGTTGGCTCCTTCTCGAAAATAGAAGACCTGAATTTTCAGGCTTCGACCAGGGGAGGGCGCGTATTCGACGCCATTGTAAAAGGCAAGGTCGAGTTTAAGGATGAGACCGATAAAGCGGGGGGCAAGGCATTGGTGGCCGGGGCGGCCATCGTTCAAGCTTCAGGCGGCATGCGAAATTCAAATGCAAGAGCCGCGGCTGCCGTTGTCGGTCTCGGTGTGATGGCCGTTGGGGGGATCCTGAAAGCCGTATCCTCATTGACGGATGCAAGTGTGGATACCCGGACCTGGAAATCGCTGCCCGGGCAATTCCACATATGGAGCCGCAAGGTAAAACCCGGGACATTTCCAATTCAGGTGCGGTATTACAAAAGGGGCATTGGAAAGGACCGAACGATAGCCAGA
>DNYS01000124.1:0-455 GCA_003506735.1 Nitrospinota bacterium | reverse complement strand
AGGAAAAATATAAGCTTAAAAATGATTCCAAACAAAAAAGACACTATCGTTTATATTCCTTCGCCAAACTTTTCCCGGTAAAAATAAATTCTTCGAATCCGGGTATCCGGGCGCACCGATTCGGTTCCAGGCGCTCCCTCCCTCGCCTTTTTCCGGCGGTAGATCGCCCGGCACGAAAATCCCGGAAGGGCCGAGGCCCTCCCGGGATTTTCGTGCGGTCCGGATGGAATCCGGAACGGGAGATCCGCCCCAGGGCTCTCGAATCGGATTAGAACGTGTGGCGAAGTTCCCAGTACAGCGCCCAGGTGTCGTCGAAATCCCTGGTGCCAACGGTATCCGATTTGCCGTAGTCGCCTGCGAACAGGTATGCGTAGGTCAATTTCGCAAAGAGCCCTTTGTACAGGAAATACTTGGTCGAGATATCGAGCTCGCTGCCCGCATCCTTCGAGTCCACG
>DNYS01000296.1:13458-16540 GCA_003506735.1 Nitrospinota bacterium | reverse complement strand
TAATCGCCCGCGAACCCGCCCCGGATTCGCCCGATCTTTCCGCAGCCGACGATGGCCAGGCCGATGGGTTTGTTCCCCTCGTTTCTGCTCATGGCTCTCCCATTTTTTTGCGGGCGCGGATCACACTTTCACCTCGACCCGAATAGCGTCGAAGGCGAAGGTATCGCGGTTTTCGAGCCAGTGAACTCCTTCGGGATCCACCCAGAAGGGCTCGCCGTCCTTGCGCTTTCCGCTCCGGGCGACGATTTCGCCCTTGTCGTTGAAATAATCCATGTTCGGACTGGCGTTGATGATGAACACGCTCGGATTTTTGTGGGTGTGCTTTTCCTCGACCACGCCGGGGGGGATGACCACATGGAGAACGCGGACCCGGTCGTTTTCGAACACGACCGTGTGGTTCTCCGGGGCGGCGAGGACCGAGTCGAGTTCTTCGGGCGTGCCCGGAATATAGGGCGGCCGACGGGGAATGTGATCCGATGACATCGTGACTCTCCTTATCCCTTGAGTTCAATCCGGATGGCCTCGAGATCGAAGCCGGCTGGATTTACGACCCAGTGGACCCCCTCGGGCCCCAACCAGAAGGGCGTGCCCTCATCGGGGGGCGGCCCGAGCGCGACCTCCTCATCTTTTTCGTTGAAATATTTAATCTTGGGCCTTTTCGTTATCGTAAACACGCTGGGCCATTTGTGGGTGTGCTTCTTTTCGACCTCGCCCGCGCGGACGAGGACCCTAAGCACGCGCACATGTTCGTTCTCGATGAGGACCTCGTGGTTGTCCGGCGCGGCGATGACGGCATCGAGTTCATCGGGCGTTCCTGGAACATAGGGCGAAGTGCCCTTGGGGGGATCGGGAGACATCGGCTCCCTCCTTTCGAGAAATCAGGCGAGGATCGCCCTGGGAAGCATGGCGTGGACCCCTTTGATGCCGTTGACGATCTGGGTGACGTGCAGGTCCACGGCCAAGCTGCACAGCGTATAGGCGTCCTCGGCGCTCATGCCGCGCGTCTCGCCCAAAAAGCGAATCGTCTCGCGGAGGGCCATCTTCGCCGCGTTGTCGATCAGTGGGTCGAAGCCCATGAGGATGTGGTGGTCCGCGGTCTCGGCGCGCGGCACTTCGAGCTTCATGTCCTTGCGGAGGCGAAGCTCGACCGTGCCCGTCAGGGCCGCCTCCAGGGCCGATGTGCACGACTCGCCGTCGCCCTGGCAGCCATGGCCGTCGCCGATGGAAAAAAGCGCGCCCTCATGAAATACGGGGAAATACACGGTGGCGCCGGGGCCGAGCTCCTTGTTGTCCAAATTTCCGCCCCACACCCCCGGCGGTCCCGATCCGACCCGGCCCATCCCCGCCGGCGGGGCGACGCCGAAATTTCCGAAAAACGGGGCCAGCGGAACCTTCACCCCCGCGCCCCAGTCTCCCGTACCCGCCTCGGCGTCGATCTCAACGACGACCGAATGGTGATAGGGAAAATCCTCGGGGAGCCCGCCCCGGAGCGGGCGGAAGACGTTCACCCCCCAATCGTAACGGGGCCTGGCCTCCAGAAAGCGCACCTCCAGCACATCGCCCGGCATGGCCCCCTCAACGGCCACCGGGCCGATCAGCATGTGGCCGCCCTCACCTTTTTCAACGTTTTCGAGGATGGCCAGAAGTTCCTTCGAGGCGCGAGATTGGACCCTCTCCATGGCATCCATGAATCCCGATTCGGTATGGACGATGAGGCGATCGCCCGGCGCGGCGGTCAGAACCGGAGGCAGCGCTGCGTCGTAGTAGCCCCAATGAACAGTATCGGGCGAGGCGGTGAGTTCATGGGTGGCCAAAACGAGTCGTCCTTTCCGTTTTTTTTCGTTCTACTCGAAGAGCGATTTTGGCACCATCGCGTGGACGCCCTTGTAGCCGTTGACGATCTGGGTGACGTGCAGGTCCACGGCCAAGCTACACAGCGTATAGGCGTCCTCAGCGCTCATGCCGCGCAACTCGCCCAAAAATCGGATCGTCTCGCGGAGGGCCATTTTCGCCGCGTTGTCGAGAATCGGATCGAAGCCGCCGAGGATATAGTGGGTCGGCGTCTCCGCGCGGGGCACCTTGAGGGACATGTCTTTTCTCACGATCATCTCGAAGGTCCCGATCAGGCCCATCTCGATGCCGTTGATGTTGGCCTCCCCATCGCCCTGACAGCCGTGGCCGTCGCCCACCGAAAAGAGCGCGCCATCGTTGAAGATGGGGATATAGACGGTCGAGCCCGCGGTGAACTCTTTGTTGTCGAAGTTTCCGCCCCATTCGCCGGGAGGGGCGCTCGAGACTATCCCCATCGCCGGGGCCGGCGCGACGCCGAAATTCCCGAAGAAGGGCGCCAGCGGGACCTTTACACCCGCGCCCCAATCGCCCGTGCCCGCCTCGGCGTCCACCTCCACGACGACGACGCGCGTGTAGGGGAAGTCCTCGGGCAGGCCTCCCCCCAGCGGGTGGAAGCCGTTATAGCCCCAATCGTAGCGGGGCTGGATATCCTTAATGCGGATTTCGAGCACATCGCCGGGCCGGGCTCCCTCGATGGCCACCGGGCCCGTCATGATGTGGGCGCCGGGTCCTTTTTTCGCACTCGCGAGGATGGCGCGGACCGCCTCGGATGCGCGATCGCCGAGTTCGTCGAGCAGGTCGGCCCGGCACGATTCGGTGCGGACGATGAGCGTATCGCCCGAGGCAATCGTCATGACGGGTTTGGTGGCGGCGTTGTAATAGCCCCATTGGATGGTTTCGGGCGTGGCAATCAGCTCATGCGTGGCCATGGAGACCCCCTTTCGAGGTGTGGCGGGTTTGTGCGATAGCCCTGTCAGGCCCCGGATGCAGCGGCCTTCCGGACAGGCAACCCATTTGGCTGGACAGGATTTTCCGATTTTTTCCGTAACCCGGAAGGACTCTATCACCGGCATCCGGGAAGGTCAAAAAAACACGGCGCCTTCCGCGTCAGTCCAGGATCGCGCTCACCAGGGCCGGCAGAATCTCTCCCGTTTTTCCCCGCAGGAGAGCGTCACCCAAATCGTCGAGGCGGGTGGGCGAGTCGTTCACGATGATCAGCCGCGCCCCGGCC
>DNYS01000296.1:0-13384 GCA_003506735.1 Nitrospinota bacterium | reverse complement strand
AGCGAGGACCCAGCCACCAGGAACACCTGGGCCGTCTCCGAAGACGCCACCGCCCTGCGCAGGCGATCCGGCGCGATGGACTCTCCGAAAAATACGGCGTCCGGCTTGAGGAAGCCGCCGCATCCGCACACGGGCATCTCCTCGCCCGCCAGGACCCGCTCGTGGACGGCGAGGCGGCTCATGCGCTCCCCGCAATCCACACAGACGCAAAAATGCCTCGTTCCGTGGAGCTCGACGACCCGCTCCGCATCGTGCCCGGCTTTTTGGTGCAGGCCGTCGGTGTTCTGCGTAATCAAAAGGGAAAGTATTCCCGCCTGGGCGAGGCGGGCCAGGGCCCTGTGTCCCCCGGAGGGTTCCGCGCCCAGGACGCGGGGGTAGGTGTCCCGCGTGGCGGCCCAATAGCGCCGGCGGACCTCCCCGGAGGCCCTCCAGCGCCGGATGTCGAAATCCCTGGGGTCGAACCGATCCCAGACTCCGCCCCGCGACCTGAAATCGGGAATCCCGCTTTCGGTGCTGATCCCCGCGCCGGTCAGGCAAACGGTTCTCTCCGCGCCGCGAATCCACCCAGAGGCGCGGGCGATGAGGTCATCTGAAATACCGGTTTCGGGCAAACCCGTTCTCCTCTATTTCCCGGATGTATTTTACGAATACGCGGGGTTTCGTATTTTCCGAATTCCCTGGGTTGCGCCCGCCCCTGGCGGCCATGAAGAAGTGCGGCTCCGGCAACCCGGTGGTAAGGTGGGCGCATCTCAATCGGATGGACCCAGCGGAGACAAGAATGCGCGGTCCGAGCCATGAACGGGAGAACCCACCGATGTTTTCGCGCCTTCGCCCCGTATTTTCCGCCCTTCCCTGGCTCGTTCTCGCGGCCATGATCGGCGGATGCGCCGAGTACGGATTCAAGGCCTCGGTAAACCCCGCCTCGGAGAAAATCCTCCAGAAATCCATCCAGAAGGAATTCGACCTCCTCGTCCGGGACTTCGATTCATTGGACGGCAAGGGCGACATGGAGTTGTGCGCGCCGGTCCGCTTCGCCGTGACCCGGTTCGCCGTCTACCAGGCGCTGGAGGAGCGGAAAAACGCCGGCATGGCGCAGATGACCCGGTTCATCATGCGGGCTCGGCGGGCGCTGACCTCCGCGCAGGCGCGGTTTCGATTCAAAACATGCGTGGACAGCGACGGCGACGGCCTGACGGACCTCGCCGAGGTCCGCCGCCACAAAACCAACCCGAACAGCGCCGACACGGATTCGGACGGCCTGCCCGACGGCGCCGAGGTTCGCCGCCACAAAACCAACCCATTGCTTTTCGACACCGACGGCGATTTGCTGAGCGATGGAGAGGAAGTGCTGTATCTCAAATTGAGCCCGAAAAACCCGGACAGCGACCGGGACGGCTACTCGGATGGCTACGAGGTGACACGGGGCACCAACCCGCGCGATCACTGCTCCCGCCCCCGTCGGGGTCCCCGGTTTCCCGGCCCCTGGAAAAAATGCCGGCGCAGCATCACCGGCAAAAAGATCCGGCACCGCGGGGTGGTGGGGAGGATTCCAGGGCGGGTCCCGCTGCCTCTTTTCAACGGAGGAAACTCGAACGGCCTGCTGAACACCTGAGCGAGGGCTTGCCGCCCAGGATTTACCCGTCCGTAACGCAACCCTCGGACGCCGACGATACGCACCTGGCATACTTGAGAAGCGTGCCCCGCTTCACCCGGAGCGGCGGCGCGGTCCATTTTTTCCGTCTGGTCTCGATTTCCTCTTCGCTCAGGTCCACCTCCATCGTCCGGCTTTGGGCGTCGATGGTGATTTTGTCGCCGTTTTTTATCAGGCCGATCAGGCCACCGGTCTGGGCCTCGGGTGTCACGTGGCCGACGACGAAGCCGTGCGTACCGCCCGAAAAGCGCCCGTCGGTGATGAGGGCGACGTCACTTCCGAGCCCCATCCCCGTGATGGCCGAGCTCACCGTGAGCATTTCCCGCATCCCGGGGCCTCCCCTGGGCCCTTCGAAGCGGATGACGATGACATCGCCTTTTTGAATTTTCTCTTGCTCAAGGCCCTTGAGCGTGTCCTCCTCGGAGTCGTACACCCGCGCGGGTCCCTCGAAATAAAGGCCTTCCTTACCGGTGATTTTCGCGACCGCGCCCTCGGGCGAGAGGTTGCCGTATAGAATCTGAAGGTGCCCGGTTTCCTTGATCGGGTTCGAGGGCAGGGAGATGATTTTCTGCCCCTGAGCCAGATCCGGGACGGATTCCAGGTTTTCTGCCAGCGTCTTTCCCGTCACGGTGAGGCAATTGCCGTTGAGGTACCCCTCTTTCAGGAGAAGTTTTTGCACCGCGGGCACGCCTCCGACATTGTGGAGGTCCTCCATCACGTACTGCCCGCTCGGTTTCAAATCGGCCAGGAAGGGCGTCTTGTCGCTGATGCGCTGAAAGTCGTCGATGTTCACGTCCACATCGACCGTCTTCGCCATGGCGATCATATGCATGACCGCGTTGGTCGAGCCGCCCAGCGCCATGATGATGACGATCGCGTTCTCGAACGCCTCCTTCGTCATGATATCACTGGGCTTGATGTCGTTTTCGATGAGGTTGTAGATGGCATCGCCCACGTTCAGGCATTCGTTCCGCTTCTCCTCGCTCATGGCGGGATTTGAGGAACTGTAGGGCAGGCTCATCCCCAGCGTTTCGATGGCGGAGGACATCGTGTTCGCCGTATACATCCCCCCGCAGGCGCCGCCGCTCGGGCAGGAATGGCGGATGATCTGCTGGAATCGGTCCTCGTCAATCTTTCCGCTGAACAGCTCGCCGTAGGCCTGGAAGGTGGACACCACGTCCAGTTTCTCTCCGTCCAAAAATCCGGGGCTGATGGTTCCCCCGTATACCATCAGGCTCGGCCGGTTCAACCTTCCCATCGCGATGATCGAGCCGGGCATGTTCTTGTCGCATCCCGGCAGCGTCACCACCGCGTCGTACCACTGGGCGCTGACCACGGTTTCAATCGAATCGGCGATAATCTCCCGCGATTGAAGGGAGTATTTCATCCCCTCGGTACCCATCGAGATGCCGTCGCTGACGCCGATGGTGTTGAAGATGAGCCCCACCATCTTTTTGCCTTCGTTGACACTCTCCTTGACCAGGTTCGCCAGTGTATTCAGATGGAAGTTGCACGTATTTCCCTCCCACCACATGCTGGCGATCCCGACCTGCGGATTGCCCATGTCCTTCTCGTCCAGCCCGGCGCCATACAACATGGCCTGCGAGGCCGCCTGCGATGGCGGCTGCGTGATGCGCCGGCTGAATTTGTTCAGGCCAGTTTTCTCCTCCGGCATTCGGCTCATCTCCTACCTTGAAAAATACGAAACGCAAAAATGGGCCCGGCCTTAGCCGCGCTTGTTGATGAATTCCCGATACTTGTCGGCGAGCCTCGCTTCGCGCCAGTTGTAGCCGGTCGCATCGGCCGCCTTTTCCATCTGTTCGCTCGTCCAATTGTTCGTTTCCGCAAGGTGCACCAGCGAGCAAATCCCGGCTCGCCCAGAGGCCATTCAGTGAACAAACGTTTCGCCCTCGGCGGCCGCCTCGCTGATGGCGCGGCTCACCTCGGCGAGCGACTCATCGCTGAATTCCGAGGAAGACACCGGAATGTTGAGATAGGTCATTCCCAGCGCCTCGACCTCGGCTTTGGCGCGCTCCGGAGGAAGCTCGCCCTGGTCCTCGCTGGGCAGCCTCGTGTTAATGATGGTCTTCACCCCCTTGGCGGCAAGCGCCTTGAGGTCTTCAAGCGTCGGTTGGCCGCCGAAGGAAATATTTTCGGATGCGGAATACTGGTCCATGCTCACTCCTCGGTGAATGGTAGCGTCGCATTCCCGCAGGAAGCGTCGTTCCGTTTAACCTCGCTGGATAATTTCCCGGTAGCGCACGAGCCGCCGGGAGCGTTCCTCGTCGCCTTCACGGTGGAAAATGCCGATCAGGTTGTTGAGCATGCGCTCGACCACGCGCAGGTCCGGCGTCTCTTTTAAGAACCGGATGTCAAAATGATATCCCATGCCGCGCACGATATCGGCGCAATCCTGCACCGAGACAATCTTCCCCCGATCGAAGGGATCGATGTAGATGGGAGCGTCTGGCACTTCATACTTTAGAAGAAAGTGGCCGGGCATGCCCACCCCGCGGAAGGACAGGTCCAGCCGCCGGCCTATCAGTATGTAGATGATCGAAAGCGCAATGGGCATCCCCTCCCTCCGGGCGAGTACCCGGTTGAGGTAGCAGTTTTCCGGATCGTAATACTTGCTCCTGCCCCCCTTGAATCCCAGTTCTTCATGAAGGTAGTAGGCCGTGTGGCGGACGATATCGCGGGGCTCGCTCACGCCCTCCAGGCGGGAGCGGAGCTCATCCGCCATCTGGTCCAATTCGGCGACGCAATCGCTTAAATTATCGAGCGGGTATCCGAAGGATGCCAGGAGGAACACCCCTTCCTCCAACTGGGAATCCTCCCGGCCGGAAACGGACCAGTCCGAAAACACGCGCTCAAGGCGGGTGCGGTGGAACTCCTCGAGCGCGGGCGGAATGGAAATCCGGTGCCCCTCGGACTGCGATAACCGCTCGAACAGCCGCTCTCGATCATCGTCGCCCAGCACGGCAATCTGATGGTCGAGGGCCTGGAGGGTGGCGGGCTGATCTTCCTCCAGCAAGCTGCATAGCGCATTCAGCTGAGATTCGCTCAGGTTCACAGCGTCACTCCCCATGGCCGCCCCTAAGGGCGAAATTGGCAAATTTTGGCGCAACCCCTCCATGTTATCCCTCCATGCCGATTTGCTCAAACCGCCCCCCTTTAAAACACTGCCTCAAACCGCAGTTGGGGCCAAGGCTACCTCGGCGGCCCGGATGCCGCTCCGGACCGCGCCCTCACATGTTGCCGGAAGCTGGGTCGCAGTCCAGTCGCCGGCGAGAATCAGCCCCTCCACAGGCGTTTTCGCCGCCGGGCGCCAGGCCTGCTCCCCCACGCCGGTGGCCCAGGTCGCGGCCCGCTCGCGGACCACCAGGACCCGCCGGATTCCGGCCCCGGGAAAGATTCTCGCGGCCGTTCTTTCGGCCGACAGGGCCATCTCATCCCTCGATGCGGCGGCGAGGGAATCCGCCCCTCCGCAGAGGAGGGCGATGGGCGTATCTTCTTCTCCTGGATACCGCGGCCGGAAAAGCCACTGCCAGGGCTCATTCATGATCGCCTCGAAGGCCGGGCCCGGCTCGGGGCGATCCAGCCATAAATAGACGCTCGCGATCGGACCCGGCTTCAGGCGGGAAAGTTCGCTCCAGGGGCGCAGGCCCCGAATTTCATCGGGCAGCATCCCGAGCAGGGCTGGGGGGGGGACGGCGGCGATCACCCGGGCGGCTTCCAGCAACTCGCCCCCCAAAAGAATCACTCCGCGCACCACGCCCCCTTCCACCCGGATTCGCCGCACGGCCGCGCCCATCCGAACTTCGCCGCCCCGCCGGCGAATCGCATCGCAGGCCCGATCCCCCCAAAAGGGCCCCATCGGCACCCCCGGAGATCCGAGCGCGGCCCCCGAAGGCCCCGCGCCGAATGCCTCGGCGACGACCCTCCGGAACAAATCGCCGCTTCCCTCCTCCATCCGGACATTGAGAACCGCCCGCGAGAAGGGCTCCCAAAACCATTTGCGTTCGGGCTCTCCCTGGCCCAGTCCGGCCAGAAGCCGGTCCACCGTCTCTCCCCCGGCCCCGGAAGGAGGGCTTTCCCGGAGGAGCCTGGCCAAGCCCTTCAGGATGGAAATTCTTGCAGTGGCGTTGGGGCCGCGCCACCGAAAGAGCCCCCAGAGCGCGCCCAGCACCCCTCCCCGGCCGGGAAACGCCAGGCGCTCCCGGCGAAGGCCGCCCGGGGCGCTTTCATCCGCCAGGCGGTAGGTGAGATCGAGGGAGCGATCGAACCGAAGCTGCGGTGATGCGCCGATTCGCTCGAGGAATTCCCGAATGGCGGGATTGGCCCGCATGAACAGGTGGGGGCCCCAGTCGAGTTCCAGCCCAGAGCGGGGGTCGAGGAAACTCCTCGCCCGGCCGCCGGGAAGGGGGCCCGCTTCGAGCAGGAGGACGCGCCGGCCGGCATCCGCCAGGGACAACGCCGCCGAGGCGCCCGCGAATCCGGCCCCGATGACGGCGATGGGCGCGCCCTCTCCCTGACCGGAGGCGTTCACCATACGAGAAGGCAGAGGAAGGCCTCGCGAAATTTTGCCCATTTCGAGAGGGATAGCCTCGGCCCCGGCCCCGGGAAATCGGCGGCCATCATATTTTCGAGAACTTTCCCGTAGACGCGGCCCATGAACCGGGCCGGGAAAAGACGCCAATGGCTGTTTTTGGGGAGAAGATCGTTTGCCTTTTGGAACAACTCCCGGGCCCGCTCCCCCTCGAACCGCAGGAGCGCCGTCAGCGCCTCGGTGCGCTCCCCGCGAAGGATGGTCTCCTCCGCCACCCCGAAGCGGCGCAGATCATCGAGGGGCAGGTAGATTCTGTCCTCGGCGGCATCCGCCCACAGATCGCGCAAAATATTCGTGAGCTGAAGGGCCCGCCCCAGGGTGCGTCCGTACCCGGTCCCGGCCTCGGAGTTTTCCCCGAACACCTTGAGACAGGCCAGCCCGACGGCCGAGGCGACCTTGTCGCAGTAGCCGCAAAGTTCATCGAAGGTCCGGTAGCGGTTCTGATCCAGATCCATCCCCACGCCGCTGCAAACATCGAGCAGGTCTCGGATGGAGACGCCGTAGGCCGCGACCGCGGGCTTGAGCGCCCGGAGGATGGGATGGCGGTGCTCGCGCTCCTGGAGATGGGCGACGGCATCGGCCCATTCGTCCAGGCGGCGGAGCTTTTCGCCCCGATCGCCGGGGTTGTCGGCGATATCGTCCACTGCCCGGCAGTACCCGTATATCGCCGAGAGGGCGCGGCGGCGGGCGGGCGGCAGGGAGAGAAATGCCAGGGAAAAACTCGAACGGCTGGAGCGGACATACCAACGGCAATAATTCCAGTCGGCCCGTGCGTTCGCCTCGCCGCCGATGCGCCTCCCGAGCCGGTCCGCCGGGAGAAAGGCGGCGGCAACGCAGGCCGCCTTATCGCCGGGCGTCAGGCGCGGCGAGCCCTTCAAAATATCGTGGTCCACCCGCTCGATAGATTCGAGCGCGGCAAGCCCTCCCCGGAAGATGGCCCGGAGTTCGCGCCCGAATGCGCCCCCGGTTCGCCCGAGCAGGGGAAGGCCCTCGGCAAAAAGCCCGCGTGTGCGCCTGATCTGAAAGGCCATCAGGGCCCGAAGCTCCGCTCCCGCGGTCTCGCCCGCCAACTCTTCTTCCGGCACCCCGAAGGCCGCGAGATCGGCCTGGGGGAGATACACCCTGCCCCGGAGGTAGTCCTCCTTCACATCCTGAAGATGGTTGGCAATCTGAAGAGCCGAGCAGATGGCGTCCGAGGCCCGGAACGCCTCCTCGTCCCGGACGCCATGGAGCATCAGCATGATGCGGCCCACCGGATTCGCCGACAGGCGGCAATAATCGAGCAGTCCGGAATAATCCGCGTAGCGGGAGACCGTGACATCCTGCCGGAAGGCGGCGATCAGGTCCCGGAACGGCTGAAGGGGAAGGTCATGGACGCTAATCGTACCGGCCAGGGCGGTAAACACATCTCCCTCGGCGCGGCCCTCGCCCGCGGCCTCCAGTGCCCCTTCCCACTCGTCCAGCATGGCGAGGCGCTCATCCTCCGGAGCGGACCCGGGCAGATCGGCGAAATCGTCGGCGCACCGTGCGAAGGCATACAGAGCCGCCACATGGCGGCGCATCCGCGCCGGTAAAAATCGCGAGGCCACCGGGAAATTCTCGTAATGCGCGGCGGCCATCCGGGCGCAGGCCCGGTAGGCATCCTCCAAATTCGGCTGGGGGGATTCCGCCCGGCCGGGTGCGGGATTTTCATTCAGCATTTCGATTAAAGGTACATCGGCGGGCAGAAAATCGAACCGGCCCAGATCGGCGGGGAGAACCCATTCATGCGCGGCGACGCCGTTGTCTTTGAGGTCGCCGCCCATCGGGCGGCACTCGTAAAAGCGCAGATGAACGATCCGGTCAGGATACGTGTGGCGGGTTTTCCACCGGAGGGAACCCACCTCCACATCGATATCCAACTCCTCCCGAATCTCGCGAAGAAGGGCCTCTTTGTGGGTTTCGCCCGGTTCCACCTTGCCCCCGGGAAACTCCCACTTCCCGGCCAAATGCGCGCCCTCCGGACGCCGGCAGATGAGGATTCGCCCCTCACTCCGGATGATTCCGGCGGCAACCTGTGTACTGGACCGGGATTCGGTAACCATAGCCTCTCGCCGCGTTTCAGGAGAGCGGAGTCACCCGGCTGACGAATACGCCCGGCTCGGCACGCTCCAACGCATCTTTCATATCCTCCGCGCTCTCAAAGCGCTCGCCGGGAATCGTCAATCCCGGAAACCGGAGTTCTAGACAATCCGTATCCAGCGGCCAGGGCGATATCTCCAGGCCGCCCTCTTCCGTGGGGCGTACGTTCAGGCCGCACCGGGTCAGAGGGTGGATCTGCCCGGCGGGGGGGCTGATCTCGGGCGCCCGGCAGGTTAAAAGCGACAAGGTATCGCAGGCGCGGAGAAGGAGCGTCGCCTTCTCCCGCATCTCCATCTCCACCGGGGAGAACTCTTTCATCCATTCCGCCTGCCGCCGCGTCTGGGAGCGAGCGAACTCCTTGAGACGGCTCAGGGCGCCGGGCGGCGCGCCCCGGCATCCGGCCTCGGCAAGCTGCCCGAAGTGAACGCTCACCAGGTAGCCCGAAAAAACATGGAAATCGGCGCAGGTGACGATGCTCTCGGACCAAATCTCGGTGATCTCGTCCGAGGTGATGCCGAAAAAGCTGAACGGCAGCCGGGTCTCCGGATCGTAGAGGGGCGACTCGTCGGTCTTGCACCAGCCGACATCGTGATTGTCCACCGCGAACCAGACCGGCCCCTTTATCTCGGGCGGGGGCGGGGGTATCAAATCCACGCCCGCCCAATGGCGTACAATCGTACCCGCCGCCCTGGCGTGGTCGTGCTGGGCGATCAGGCGAATGCTATCTTCCATTTGGCGGACGATCACGAGGTGCGCCTCAACATTCAAACTGCAAGGCCAAAAAGTACATCAGCATTTCCGGCCTCTAACTCATGTGTCCGCCAAATGTATCAGGCCCTTCCCCGATGGCCAAGCAGATATCCCTTCCCGCGCCCCCCCCCGCCCTTGATGAGGAAGCCAAAAGGGAGGAAAATCCGCTCTCTTGAGAGGATTCACCCCCCGCCTCCACTGTGATTCGTGCGCCCCCGAGGGCGGTTTTTCTGGATATGAGGATTTCGAAATTGAACACCGATCCCGGCTCCGTGGGCTTGACCGAAACGAAGTATTACACTTTGTCCGGGCCGTTCCGGACCGATTCCGGGCGGGAACTCGCAGGAGTCCGCGTGGCCTATGAAACCTATGGAGAGCTGAACGCCTCCAAGGACAACGCCCTTCTCGTCATCCATGCCCTGACGGGAGACGCCCATGCGGCGGGGGTGCACAGTCCGGACGACCCGCGCTCCGGCTGGTGGGACCCCATGATCGGCCCCGGAAAAGCTATCGATACGGACCGGTATTTCGTCGTCAGCACGAACAACCTCGGCGGTTGCTCCGGGACGACGGGGCCTGCGTCCATCGACCCGGCCTCGGGCCGCCCGTTCGGAACGGATTTTCCGGTTGTGACCGTCGAGGATACGGTCCGGCTCCAAAAGGCGCTTTTGGACGAACTCGGGGTGCGGCGCCTTCGCTCGGTCATCGGCGGCTCGATGGCGGGGATGCAGACCCTCGAATGGGGACTGCGCTACAGCGATTTTTGCGATTCGGTCATTCCGGTCGCCGGGGCCGCCCGGCTGACGCCGATGGGAATTGCATGGGATAAAATCGCCCGCTCGGCCATAATGGCCGACGCCGACTGGCGCGAGGGCGTCTACAACTCGGACGGCGGGCCTCGAAAAGGCCTGAGCGTGGCCCGCATGATCGCCCACATCACCTACCTCAGCGGGCCCATCATGTGGGAAAAATTCGGGCGGAGGGTTCGCGACGAGGGAGAGCTTTTGAACGAGATCACCGCCCGCTTCGAGGTGGAGAGCTACCTCGACCACCAAGGTGAAAAATTCGTGGACCGCTTCGATGCTAATTCCTATCTCTACCTTTCGAGGATGATGGACCTCTACGACGCATCGGCGGGCCATCCGAACCTCGAAGCCGCCCTCGATCGGCTGCGGACCAAATGCATGCTCATCTGCTTTATTTCGGACTGGCTCTTTCCCCCGCACTGCAGCATCGAAATCGCCGAGGCCCTTCGGAAACTCGGCCGCGAGGTGGAGCTTCACAACATCGAGTCCACCTACGGGCACGATGCGTTTCTCGTCCAAATCGATCCGCTTACGCGGGTCGTGGGCGATTTTCTCAACCGCCTGGACGCGAACGGCCCCATCGGAATCGATACGATGCCGATTCCCCCGGGTACGCGGCGGCTGGTTTGCACCTTTCCTGCCGAGGAGGTGCGCAGGCCGGTGCTATGGGAGTTGGCGAAAAAGTTTCCTTTCGCCATCAACATCATCCGCGGGGACGTGAGCAGCGACTCGGGGTGGCAGGTGTGCGAGTTCGAGGGCGATCCGGGCGACATCGCCGAGGCGGTCGCGTATCTCAGGGACCGGGGAATCTGGGTCGATCCCGGAGGAGGGGGGTCTATCGACCACGACCGGGCCGAGGTGGTATAAATAAGTATACTGGCCTGCCTTAAAAATCCGGGCGGGCCTTTTCGATCATTTGAATTCCGGTTTCCCCGCAAGAGGCATTCGAAATCCTGAGGAGATCTCCAATGAGCGAGTTGAAGGAACCCATTGTCGTCGTGAAATATTCGGACTTCACCTGACCCTACTGCTATGTGGCCACCGTGGGTGGCACGCCGGTCATCGAGGAAGACCCCGAGGTCCTGGTCGAATGGGTCAGCTGGGAGGGCCGTCCTCCGGGGCAGGAATTCAAGAAGCGCAAGCCCGGAGAGGGGAAAGAAAACTACGAGAAAAACCACAAGCCTCTCGCCGCGAAATACGACGTTCCCCTCAATCCGGCCAGCAGCAGTCACCGGACGACGAACGCCCACATGGCCACCTACTACGCGCGCGACAAGGGCAAGTTCAAGGAATTCCGCAACCGCATCTACAAGGCCCGCTGGGTGGAGGACCTCGACCTCGAGAGCCCCGATGTCCTCGCCCGGTGCGGGGAGAAAGTCGGCCTCGACGGAGAGGAAATCAAGCAGGTCATCGCCGAAAAGCGCTACCTCGCCTCCCTCCACAGCCAACGGGAGCAAGGCAAGAGCCTGGGCATCTTCGGCATCCCCTCCTTCGTCGTCGAGGGGAAAATTTTCTGGGGCAAGGATGTCATCGACGACGTAAAGAATGAGGTCGAGCGCGTCAAACAAGAGCGCCTGGAGAAACAAAACTAAGAAAACTAGGAGGGCGGGGCCGCCCGGATCCGATCGTTTTTCACGGAGGCCCTGCCCCTGCCAAGGGAGATTCATCCATGGGCGAACTCAAGGAACCCATCGTGGTCGTCAAGTACTCCGATTTCACCTGACCCTTCTGCTACGTGGCCACCGTGGGTGGCGTGCCGATCATCGAGGAAGACCCCGACGTCCGGGTCGAGTGGATCGGCTGGGAAGGAAGACCGCCGGGGCAGGATTTCGCCGGATATTCTCCCCGGGACAAACAAGAGAACTACGAAAATAAACATAAGCCCCTCGCCGAAAAGTACAATGTACCCATCCGGCTGGCGGGAGCGGACTACCGCACGACGAACGCCCACATGGTCACCATTTACGCGCGCGACAAGGGGAAGTTCAAGGAATTCCGCGACCGCATCTACAAGGCGCGGTGGGTGGATGACCTCGATCTCGAAAGCCCAGAAATTCTCGCCCGGTGCGGCGAGGAAGTCGGCCTCGACGGAGAGGAAATCAAGCAGGTCATCGCCGAAAAGCGCTACCTCGCAACCCTTCACAGCCAGCGGGCACAAGGAAAGAGCCTGGGCATCTACGGCATCCCCTCCTTCGTCGTCCAGGGAAAGATTTTCTGGGGAATCGATGTGATCGACGATGTGCGGGCTGAGGTGGCGCGGCTCAAGGAAGAAAAGCTCGCCGAGCAAAACAGCAAGGAAGGTTAGGCCCGATATTCGGGCCGGTGGGCCGCCCGTCCTGAACCTATCCGGTGGCGGGCGGGCAATCTGGCCGCGCCGGGGAAGTAGAGTCCCCCGAACCACCGCGCCTTTCTTGCAGCGGAAAATCCATCAAAGGAGTGTATCTATACCGCGCCGGCAAAAGATCCCTCGGCGAACGGCGGAAGGTGGCACCCACCGGGAGAATCGGCGATATTTTTCGGGACATTGCGGCGCTTCTTTTACGATGGGAGCAGGACCACCGCCTCGATCTCGACGATATCGCCCTGATTCAGCGCCCGGACCTCGACGATGGTCCGCGTGGGTAGATTTTCACCGAAATATTCCTCGTACATCCGATTGATGACCGGACGGTGGGCGCTCATGTCGGTGACGTAGACCGTCGTAGATAGGAAGGCGGCCATCGAGCCCCCGGCCGCCTCGGCGATGGCCTTGAGGTTCTCGAAGGTGCGCCGGGCGCGCGTCTCGATGTCCGGCGCGACGAGTTCGCCCGTCGCCGGGTCGATGCCGCGCTGGCCGGCGATGAACAATAGGTTCCCGGCGCGGCGGGCCTGGGCAAACGGGCCGGTGGGGCGCGGCGCATCGCCGGTCTGGATGGATTGGGGTTCAGTCAATTCAGGTCTCGTGAGGGGGCCCGCCCTCGGGGGGCCGGATGAAACCGGCGGCGCCGGGAGCCGGGGCCGCACGCCTCGGCGGGCGCTATTTTTTCTTCTTTCCCTGAAACTCGGCCGGGAAGACAAGCTTGAGCCATTGCTCCGTCTGAACGGCCGCGGCGCTTTCGTCGCGCCCCGGAATAAACGCGATCGGCTCCTTGGGCCGGGAGCCATCCTGCTCGACCATATAGACGTCGACGCCGAACCCGTAGAGGTCGTGATCGCGCGCCTCCAACTCGTACCTCACTTCGTTGTGAGAAACTTCCATCATGGGTCCAATTCTCCTTCGGCCAAACCGCCGCCGATTCCGGGCGCTCGACCATCGAACCGATTCATCATAGCGGACCGCGTGGCTCCCCGAAACCCCGCGGAGGGGCGGCTCATTCTTGACCCCCCGATACCCCCTGTGATAAAGCCTGACCTCGTGGGCCGTTAGCTCAGCGGAAGAGCGCTGCCTTCACACGGCAGAAGTCACAG
>DNYS01000292.1:6123-17213 GCA_003506735.1 Nitrospinota bacterium | reverse complement strand
AATTTATACCCGCGCGAGAGAACTATTTTTAGATGAAAGAGCCATATTTTCGTATTCCTTGTGTCTATTTTCGACGGGTATGGTATGATAATGATACTCAATATTATCATGATCTTCGTTTATGCGAGGGAGTTTCCCCTCCGTTGATATGGGCCGGCTCGGTGCCGGCCTGCGAGAATTTCGGGAGCCGCAGGAGTTCTTTCAATCTTAGCTCAGGGTGCGGGGCCTTGCGGACCCTCACCCGCGCAAGGAGGACTGAAAATGAAATCGCGGAATGCGAAGTTTTGTCTCACACGCCTTTGGGCAGTGGGTATGGCCGTTATCGTGGCCGCCGCCTGGAGCGTGCCAAAAGTGGAAGCTGCCTGGAAACCCACCCGTCCCATCCAGTTTGTCATAATGGCCGGGAAAGGCGGGGGCGCCGATCGCATCGCCCGCCTGATGCAGAAAATCGTGACGCAAAACAATTGGTCTCCCCAGCCGCTCGTGCCGATCAACAAAAAAGGCGGCTCCGGGGCCGAGGCGATGCTCTATCTGAACTCGAAGAAGGGCAACCCGCACGTCATCCTCGTGACCCTGAACAGCTTCTTCACCACGCCCGCCCTCCAGAAGCTTCCAGTCTCCTATAAGAGCTTCACCCCCATCTACCGCCTCGCGATGGACACCTTCCTCCTGTGGGTGAACAAAAAGTCCGGGATCACCACCGTGGATCAGTGGGCCGCGGCCGTGAGGGCCAAAAAGGGCAAATGGACGATGGGCGGCACCGGGAAAATGCAGGAAGACCAGCTCGTCACCAACATGTTGAGCCAGGCATACGGCCTCAAGGGCCTCATCACCTACGTCCCCTTCCGGGGCGGCGGCACGGTGGCCAAGAACCTCGCGGGCGGCCACCTCGACTCGACGGTGAACAACCCCGCCGAGGGCCTTCCGCACACGCCGGAAAAGATGGTGCCCATCGCGGCGCTGACCCCGAAGCGCATCCCGATCTTCCCGAACGTTCCCACTTTCGCGGAACTCGGAAAGCCCCAGCTCGTCTACTTCATGATGCGCTCCATCAACGCTCCGGGCGGAATTTCCAAGGATGCGACCGCGTGGTACAGCGATCTCTTCACCAAGCTGTGCAATTCGCAGGCCTGGAAGACCTACACCAAGAAAAAGGCCCTCAACCGCGCCTGCCTGACCGGCGGGCCGCTTGCCTCGTTCTTCGCGGACGAAGACGTGAAGCACAAAAAGCTCCTCAAGGGAATGGGCCTTATCAAGTAACGGAACGATGGATAAGCAATGCGAACGATGGATGAAAGCAACGTGAACAGTCGATGATATTGATGGATAGAATCGTCGCCGGCGCCCTGTTTTTCTTGGGCATCGCCGTCGCATGGAAATCGGCCGAACTGCCGATCGGCGTGCTTCCCAGGGAAGGGCCAGGAGGGGGGTTTCTCCCCTTCTGGCTCTCCTTGGGGATTTCCGCCATCTCGGCCGTGGTGTTCATTCAGACTTTCTTTGGCGGCACTTCCGAAGAAGCTGCGGCGGGCGAAGAAACCGCGTCGGGCGCGTCGGCGATAAGCGGCTTCATCACCTGGGAGGGATTTGTCGAAATCCTCCGCGTCGGCGTTCCCGCCCTGATCATGATCCTCCTCACCACCACCATCTCCATCTACTTTGCATCGGCCGCGTTCGTTTTCTATAGCCTCTACATCGTGGGGCGGNNCCCAAGGGTGTCGTGGAACCCCTGTTTTATATGGAGTGGGACAAATTGTTTTGAGCCAGATCTGAACCGATCCCTCCGACCCGGGCGAATCGAGAGCCCAGGCCGCGCCTTCTGCCAAGGCATTCGGCCGGCAAGGCGTTCGGGAGTTTAGCGCAAAGGAATCCGGATTTTGGAAATCCTGGGAAATCTATTCTACGGCCTCTCCATCGCGCTCTCGCCCGAAAACCTGCTCATGGCGTTTATCGGGGTCGTCCTCGGCGTCGCCATCGGGGCCATGCCGGGGCTCGGCTCGGTGAACGGGGTGGCCATTCTCCTGCCCATCACCTACGCCGTCCCGCCCACGAGCGCCATCATTTTTCTGGCGGCCATCTATTACGGCGCCATGTACGGCGGGGCCATCAGCTCCATCACGCTGAACATCCCGGGCGCCTCGACCGCCGTCGCCACCACCTTCGACGGTTATCCCCTCGCCCAAAAGGGCCAGGCGGCGGACGCGCTCGTCACCGCGGCGGTGGCCAGCTTCGTCGGGGGCTCGATCTCGATCATTCTCTTCACGTTCTTCGCTCCGCCCCTGGCCGAGTTCGCCCTCCGGTTCGGCCCCCCCGAGGAGTTTGCGGTCGTCTTCCTCGCCTACGGCACCTTCGCGGGCCTGGGTGGAGAAAACCCCCTCAAGACGCTCATCGCCACCATGATGGGCCTGCTCATGTCCACGGTGGGCACCGACATCGTGAGCGGTGCGCCGCGCCTCATTTTTTTCAATATTACCGGCTTCTACCACGGCATCAACTTCCTTGTCCTCGCCATCGGCCTCTACGGGGTGGGAGAGATTTTCTACATCCTCGAGGGCGGCCCCAAGGCCAGGGAGCGCTACCAGGCGAAGGTGGGAATTAAGGAAATCGTCTCGACCATCATAGATTTGTGGAAATTCAAGTGGACCCTCCTCCGGGGCTCCCTGCTCGGCTTTTTCGTCGGGATGCTCCCCGCGGCCGGAGCCACCCCGGCGAGTTTCATGAGCTACAGCATCGCCAAGCGCCTCTCGAGGGAACCCGAGCAATTCGGCAAGGGAACCATCGAGGGGGTGGCGGCCCCCGAGTGCGCCAACAACGCCGCCAGCACGGGCGCGATGCTCCCCATGCTGACGCTGGGGATTCCCGGCTCGCCCACGACGGCCGTCATGCTGGGCGCCCTTTACGTCTGGGGGCTCATCCCCGGGCCGCGCCTGTTCGTCGAAAACCCCGAATTCGTCTGGGGCCTGACGGGGAGCCTCTACATCGCAAACACCATGGCCGTCCTCGTCGCCCTGTTCGCCATCCCCATCTTTATCTGGATGCTGCGGATGCCCATGACCATCCTGGCCCCGGTCATTCTGGTCGTCTGCGCCGTGGGGGGATTTTCTCCGACCCAGGACATGTTCGACGTTTATCTGATGTTCCTCTTCGGCGTGATCGGGTATTTCTTCCGAAAACTCGACTATCCCCTCGCCCCGATGGTGCTCGCCCTCGTCCTGGGGCAGATCACCGAGCGCACCTTCCGCCAAAGCATGATCATCAGCCACGGAACCATCGGCATCCTTTTCGACTTCTCGGGCCACCCCATCGCCGCGACGCTGATGTGGCTCTCGGTCGCCTTCTTCGTGACCCCGCTCATCTCCTTCCTCCTCCAGCGGAAACGGGTGCACTTCTAGGCGCGCACAGGGGCGCCCCCAAAACCAAACGGGCGGGGCCTTTATCACCAAAACGGGCAAGACCTTTAACGCCAAAACGGGCGGGACCTTTTGGCCCCGCCCGTTTCTATTTCGTATTCGCCGGCTCCGGAACTCCGGGGCTTATTCGTCCGTCGCGCAGCGGAACCCGAGGTTCAAACTTTTGTACCAGGGCTCGAATCCCTCGCGGGCCGAGCATCTCAGGCCGTCCTCGATAAAATCCCAGCCACAGCCGCGAACGGATTTACCCGTCCAGGCGTAGCCCCCCTTCCGGGGAAGCCAGCCTTCGGTGTCTCCGAAGCGGATTTTATAAATATCCTTTTCCCGGCCAAGAATCTCGTAGCGCTCTCCGCGCTTCACCTCGCCGAGGGTGAGGCTTCCTCCCCCCGGCACGGCGAACACAGAAATTTTCGCCATGGCCACCTGATACACGGGAAACTCCGGCCCGCGGGGATCCTCGGTCGGCCCGTCCTGGTAGTAGAAGGCATCGAACCAGTCGGAGATCCACTCGTAGGTATTTCCGGCCATCTGGACACACCCGTAGGGCGAGGCTTTCTCGGCCAGGGCATCGACCGGAAGCGTCCGTTTCTCTTCGCGGCCGGCGTAGTTGGCATCCTCTGGAGTGGGTTCCCCGTTCCCCCACGGATAGGCCCTTCCGTCGGTTCCGCGCGCGGCCTTTTCCCATTCGGCCTCGGTCGGGAGGCGCTTTCCGGCCCACTTGGAATAGGCGTCGGCCTCCTCCCAGGAGACGCTGACGATGGGCTGCATCGGGGCCACGAAATCGTCCTTCGCGAACGAGGGGGGCGCGGAAAACGCCCCGGTCTCATCGAGAAAACGGCGGTACTGCTCGTTGGTCACCTGATGCTTGTCGATCCAAAAGCCCGGGAGCGTGACCTGGCGGCTGGGCTGCTCGTCGTGGTTCCCCTGGTCCGAGCCCATCAGGAACGCCCCGGCGGGAACATGGACCATCTGGCCGCCGTCGCGGCCGGCGCGCTCCCGAATCCCTTCGTTCATATCAATCTCCCAAACAAACGGGCGGCGCCCGCTTGCGCAAAATTTCTTGGCGACGAAAAAGGACGGGGCCCTTGGATGGACCCCGTCCAATCTCGGCTCAACGGGGAGGAAGCCCCCCCGGCGATTCCGGCTACTACTTCTTCTTCGAGGGGTCCTCTCCCAGCTTGAAGGGAATCACGCCGGGGAGCATCCAGTTGTCCCACATCTTATCCACTTCGCTCTGGAAGTATTCGTAATCCTCCTCGATGAAGTGGTGGAAGCGGCCCTGCGCCTCGAGATAATCGCGCACCGGCTTGCGGGTGCGGTTCCCATAAACCTGGCGCGCGGAGACGCCCGTGTAGGTGAGCTCGCCGTTCGTCATCTCCCAGAGCGGGAACAGGCCGCTCTCGACGGCCATCTCGCCCAGCTTGTGGGAGAAGAACGGGTCGTAGTCCCAGCCCTTGGGGCATGGATCGAGAGTGTGAAGGAACGCGGGGCCCGGCTCCTTGAGGCCCTTGCGGACCTTGTCGATCAGGTCGGCCGGGTAGGACGCGTCGCCCGTCGCCACATAGTTGCACTTGGTGTGGCCGACGGCGTAGAGGGCCGCGATGTTCTTCTTCCAGTTCTTGTGCATGATGCGGGTTTTCTTTCCCGGAGGGGTGAACGTCGTGTTCGCGCCCCAGGGGGAAGCACCCGAGATCTGGATGTCGGTGTTCGCGTACGACTCGTTGTCGTAGCAGATGATCAGCAAGTTGTAGCGGGTGTGCATGAGGGCCGCCGAGATCGAGGAGACGCCCATATCGGCGCCGCCGCCGTCGCCGCAAAATGCGATGACGTTGATCGGCTCTTCCTTTATCTTCCCCTTGCGCATGAGGGCGCGAAGGGCGGCGGCGGTGCCGGTGGCCGCGGAGCCCGCGGAACCGAGCTGGGTGTGCATCCATGGCACCACCCAGGGGGTGGAGTAGTAGGTGGTGTTGGCCACGTACATGCAGCCCGTGCTGCCCAGGATGATGGTGCGCGGGCCGGCGGCCTTGGCCATGAGGCGCATGATGAGCGCGCTCTCGCAGCCCTGGCAGGTCCGGTGTCCGCTCGTGTAGTACTCCTCGACCGCCTTTTCGGGAATCTGGTTCACCCGCTTCGTCAGCGGGAGGTCCTGTGTTCCGATATTATATTCGAGATCAGCCATGGTTTTATCCTCTCACTCCCATCCAGGTGACTTCGTTGTCGGGTTTTCCGCTATCGGCCATCGCATTTACCTGATCGGCCATGCTCTGCACGTCCTTGAGAAGGACCTCGCGGCCGCCGAGACCGCAGACGAATCCCTTCATGAGGGGCTGGTTGTCGCTTCCGTAGAGGGCCGCCTTGATCTCGTTGAACAGAATCCCGCCGTGGAACGGGGATCCGTACGAGTAGTCGCGGTCGATGACGCCCACCGCCTTGAAACGCGAGAGCGAGGCGCGGAGCTCATCGGTCGGGAACGGACGGACCCACTTGAGGCGGACCCAGCCGACCTTCTTGCCGTCCTTGCGCATCTCGCGGATGGCGACCTTCACCGGAAGGCTCATTGTCCCCATGCCGCACAGAACGATATCGGCATCGTCGGTCATGTATTCATCGATGAAGGGGTTTACGTCATCATCGAAGATGCGGCAGTAGTCTTTGTGGACTTCCTTGAGCACCGTGTAGGCGTTCTTGGCGGCCTCGCTGCTCTGGCGGCGGATCTCCATCAGCCAGTCCTCGTTCGCCTGGGGGGCGATGGTGATGGGATTGTCCGGATGGAGAAGGAGGTCGCCCCGGTCGTAGGGGGGCAGGAACTCATTCACCCGCTCCTGGCTGGGCAGGTGAACGATCGCCTGGCTGTGGGTCAGGAAGGCGCCGTCCATCGCGATCGCGCAGGGCAGGAACACCCGAGGGTCCTCGGCGACGCGGTAGGCCATCAGGCCCATCTCGACGGACTCCTGCGGGGTGTCCGGGAAGTTGATCATCCAGCCCAGGTCGCGCACGAGAAGGGCGTCGTTGTGCTCGGTGCCGAAGGCGCCCGGATCGTCCAGCGCCCGGCAGCCGACCAGGGCCACCATCGGAATCCGCAGGCCAGCCGTCACCGCGAGCGGCTCCATCGCATAGAGCCAGCCCACGCCGCTCGATCCGGTGAACACGCGCGCACCGCAGGCCGAGGCATGCTTGACGATCTCGAACTGGCCGTGCTCGCTCTCGGCCGGAATGTAGTCGGCGTCGAGTTCGCCGTTGGCGATCATGCGCGAGACGTACTGCATCACAGTGTCGTAAGGGCGAATCGGGTAGGCCGTGATGACGTCCACATCGGCCAGGCGGCAGATGTGGGCCATCACTTCGCTTCCCGTGAGGAGCTCGACACTCGCCCCTTTTTCCTCTACAGCAGTTGCCATCTTTTCGGCTCCTATTAAAGTTCTTTCAGAGTTTTGGTTGAGAAGTTGTTTTCGTTGTGGCCTCCGGCCAGCCCCGCGCCGGAGAACGCGCCGGCCAGGCCGGTGATCGGATGACGGTTTTCGACCTTGCCCTTGGCGAGCTTTTCATCGACGTATTTGCCGAATTTCTCCTTGTCCTTGTTCCACATCTCGTACTGGCTGTCGCGCTCGTCGAAGACCACCTCGTTGACCATGGTGATGCAATCGGGCACCGGACAAATCGCCTCGCAAACGCCGCAGCCGCAGCAGGCTTCCATGTTGGCGTCGTAATAGCCGTCCGGCGTCACGTCGAAAACGGTGTCCGGGCAGGCCACCCAGCAGAGGGTGCATTTCGTGCATATATCGAACTGAATCACCGGCCGCATGGTGCGGGTGGACCATTTCTTGAAATACTCGTTTCGGCCCGGAACGTAGCCGCCGTCCGAGTCTCCGAATTTGTTGTGGCCGCCCACGGCGTCGATGACGACGCCCAGGCGCATGTCCTGCCACTTGAGTAGCTCGAAGGTGAAGGGAACCTCCGTGTTGCCCTCGCCGGGCTTGATCTCGTCCGAGCGGGCGTCCTCGTAGCTCGCACGGGCGGCTTCGACGTGATCGTTCCCGCCGATGTTCTCCAGGATGGCCGCCTCCAGGGACGCCATCGAGCAAATCTCGGGGCAGGCCTTCAGGGCCGCGCCCATGCAGCGGGCGTCGGTGCCGTCGTCCTTGTAGACCCAAAGGCCGGCGAAACTGGCCTCGCCCTTCACGATGGACAGGTTGTAGGGCGTGTCCTTGCGGTGAATATGCTTGACCAGATCATCGGAAGACTGGTTCGATGTGACGATCAGCGTGCCGCCCGGCTTGGTCACGGCGTTGATCGGCTGCAGGCCGTACCATCCCCACGACTCAACGCCCTTGCAGAGGGCGTCATCGACGCATATGGTCACGTCCACCTGCTTCGGCTCGTACTGGGCCGCCACCTCTTCGAGCTCTTCCTTGGTGTCGGCGATATATCCGAACTGTTTCGCGGGAATCCCGTTGCGCTCGGGCGAGTCGCTGTAGCGGCCGAACGAAATCCCCACTTTCCCATCCTTGACGGCGGCGAGGATGAACGTCCTCGAGATCTTCGTGGCAAGGGATTTTTGAAATATCCCCCGGTACACAATTTCAAATGAGATAATGCTCACACCTTGTACCTCCCTGTTCTTCCGAAATTCGATACGCCAAAATCCGACACTTCAAAATTCGTCACGCTCTGTTTTTCAAGCGAGGGCTTTGCCCCTGGAAGCGAACGACAATTCTCTCCGGCCCGCCTCTCTATCTAAAAGAAAGGCAAACCCCTGAATTATTTTTCCGTCCCCCCGATAGCTCCTCCTTGTATCTTCAATAAAAGTTCGGTCAATAAATTTCGGTCGATAAGATGTTCGCTCAAAAAAATCGTTCCGGCTCCCGCCCCCGTATCAAGCAGGGAGCCATATCACACCGAGAGAGAAGTACCCGCACCCGAATATCCGTCAAAATCTATTCGGCGCCAGTTTCCGGGGAAAAATCCCCGTCCGTCTCCCCGCCTTCGATCTCGATCAAATGACTCAGCATCGAGGCGGTGGCTCCCCCCTCGTTTTTCGCCCTGAGGGCACCGAGTATCACCAAATGCGTCTCGTGGGACCGTATCCGGTCGCTTTGCTCCCGGATCGATTCTTCCCGGCGCTCCCGGAGGGATTCGAGCAGCGTCCTCAGAAGTTTCAGTAAAAACTCGTTCTTGGCCGCTTTCGCGAGCGTCAAATGAAACAGCGTGTCTTCCTCGATACCGTTCCGGCCGGCATCGACCTCGATCCGCTGGCTCTCGAGAATCCGGCCGAGCTCCTCCAATTCCTCGGGCGTGGCCCGCTTGGCCGCCAGCGCCGCGATCTGGGGCTCCAGAACCCTCCTGGCCTCGAAGAGAAGATGAATGCCGCTTTCATCCCCGGAAATGCTCGCCGACAGAACCGGAACCAGCGAATCGGGACCCGCGACGATAAAGGTCCCCTCCCCCTGGCGGGTTTCGACCAGATTCGCCGACTCCAGCGCCCGCGTCGCCTCGCGGACCGAATTCCGCCCCACCCCGAACCGCTCGCCAAGCTCGCGCTCGGAGGGGAGCTTGTCCCCCATCTTCAGCTCGCCGTTCAGGATGAGAGAGGTGATCTGCGATACGATCTCCTCGTATACACGGACCTTCCGAACTGTTTTAAGCCGGGTCTCTATGGCCAACGATTTCTCACCTGGGCGAAACAACTTGTCCGGTTATGGAGATATGGAGTCATCCTACAAGTTTCACGGAAACTAACAATTCTCCCCCACAGAGTCAAGAAATTAGTGGAGAATTTGGATCCCCATCCCCGCCGGGCAATCAAGCCTTCTTGCATCTATCGGTTCACAACATAATGTGTATCATCATATATACGCTATAAATATATGTATAATAAACGAATATTAATTTTATAAAAAATACAGCGGAGATTCGATGGCTACCCTCCCCCCTCTCACGATAATTTTCCGCATATTGTGATAATTTCACCTTCCATGAGAGCCAATCGCTTCCCACGACTGGAGAATTGATTGAACCGCGGAAAAATTCTGGGAATTTTAACGGCCGGCCATGCCGCCGAGCACTGGTACCTCGGTATTCTTGGCCCCGTTCTGCCATTTCTCATCGCAGATCTCGACATCTCCCTCACCCAGGTTGGCATCCTTTTCGCCGGCCGGGCCGCGTTCGGCGCCCTTTCCAGCGCGGGGACCGGATTTGTCATCGACAAGATGGGGGGCGGAAAGTGGGCGCTGGTGGTGTGCCTGGGAGGGCTCGCCCTGTTTCACGGCGGCATGAGCCAGACCTCGGGCCTGCTCACGCTGTTGCCCGTTTTTTGGCTGACCGGACTGGTGTCCCACCTCTGGCACCCCCCCNNCGCCCTCGATGGGGTTCATCGGCCAGCAATTCAGCGACCGAAAAGGGTTCGCCCTGGGACTCCACGGAACGGGCGCCAATATCGGCCAGACCCTCTCGCCTCTTATCGCGGGCTATCTCCTCCTGATCGCCGGCTGGCGGACGGTCCTCCTGGTCAACATGGTCCCACTGATCCTGGCGGCCACCCTGATCGGCATTTTTCTCCCGGCCTTCCGGACCAACCCCAAGCGATCCCCCAAAGACTCCGATTTGCGGTTTCGCCGGGTGAGCGGGGTTCTCCTAACAAATCCCCTCCTCGCCTCCTCGCTCCTGATCGCCGGGAGCATCACGATCGCCCACAACGGGCTTCAAACCTTTTTGCCGATCCTTCTGGTGAGCAAGTACGGAGCGAGCCCCGGATGGGTGGGCCTTTGCCTCGGCCTTTATTCGGCCTCCGCCATCATCCCCGAAACCGCCGTGGGTTATATCTCGGACACGATTTCGAGAAAATTTGTCCTGATTTTCGGCCTGCTGGCGGGAGGGCTCTCCCTGATCCTGATTCCGGCGATGGCGCCGGGGCCTTGGATGCTCATTCCCCTGACCTTGGTGGGCATCTTTCTGCGCTCTCTGCGGCCGGTCGTTTTCGCCAACGCGCTGGAGGTGACCCCCGAAAACATGCGGGGAAGCACCATCGGGCTCCTGTTCACGGTAAATCAGGGGTTCGCCGCGGTGGGGGCCCTGACCGCTGGATTCTTGTCGGACGCCTACGGCATCGATTCCGCCCTTTGGTTCTTCGGAGGAATTGCGCTGGCGATGATTCCGCTGTTTGGCATTTTGCCGAAAATTTCCGACAAAATAGATGTGCCCGCCGCCGCCCAAAAAGATTCCGCCCACCAACCGTCCTGAACCCGGCCGGAGGCCCATCTCGTGCGCCAGCCCATTCACGAACACCCCGGCTTCTTTCATGTCGGCCGCCTTCTCTCCGGCGGCTCTCCGCTCCCGCCGGCGGCCGAGTTGCTCGCTTCCCTGGGAATAAGCGATATGGAGCGAACGGCCCGGAGCCTTCAATCCCTGGCCCTTCACCCCTCGTTTCCCCGCGAGGATTCGAATTTTCTGAGCCAATTTCTCGAATCCCTGGGAGAAACCTTCGAGCCCGAGCGCGCCCTGGCCAATCTGGAGCGAATTTTGGAGTCGCGGGAAAACCCCGACGCCCTTCTTTCGGCCCTGCATCGATCGGCCAACCGCCGCTCCATCGTCTTGACCCTCGCGGGGGGCAGCCAGTTTCTGGCCGACACTGTGCATCGCCACCCCGCCTATCTCGACTGGCTGCTGAGGCCGGCCACCCTCCGGGAT
>DNYS01000292.1:3679-6010 GCA_003506735.1 Nitrospinota bacterium | reverse complement strand
TCCCGGCTGGCCGACGCCACCTTGGAAACCGCTCTGCGAATCGCTCAGGCCGAACTCCACGAGCGGTACGGAAAACCGCGCTGGCGAAACCCGGCCGGGAGACGCCTTGCGTGCGAATACGCGGTCATCGGAATGGGCAAGCTCGGCGGCCAGGAACTCAATTTCAGCTCCGATATCGACCTTCTTTTCATCTATTCCTCGGACGAGGGGGAAACGGCGGGGGTCCGGGACCCCTACACCGGCCGCCGAAGCGGAATAATAACCAATCACGAATTCAGCGTCCGCCTGACCCAGCGGCTCATCCAGCTGATGACGGAAACCACCGGCGAAGGCCATGTCTTCCGGATCGACACCCGCCTCAGGCCCGAGGGCGCCCAGGGCGCCCTGGCCTACTCGCTACGCAGCTGTGAGGTCTATTACGAATCCTGGGGGGAAATCTGGGAGCGCCAGGCCCTCATCAAGGCGCGCCTTTGCGCGGGCTCGGCCGATCTCGGGCGGGATTTCCAGGAGATGATCCGCCCGTTCATCTACCGGCGCACCCTCGACATCAGCGCGCTCGATGAGATCGCCCACATCAAGGACCGGATCAACACCCAGCTCGCGGCCGGCGGGCGCGGCGGCCTGAACATCAAACTGGGCGAAGGCGGCATCCGGGAAATCGAGTTTATCATTCAATCCTACCAACTCATATACGGGGGCAAGGAGCCCATCCTCCAGACCCCGAATTCCCTTCAGGCGCTTTTGGCGATCAAGGATCTGGGATTTTTGCCCATCGCCGATTGCGTGGCGCTGGCCGAGGCTTACGTTTTTCTCCGCGATATCGAGCACCGCGTCCAGGTGACCCACGGGCTCCAGACCCACGACCTTCCCGCCGATCCGCACGGCCTGACCGTGCTCGCGCGGAAAATGGGGTTCCGGGCGAGTGAGGGAGAAAGCGAGAAGGGGGCCTTCGAGGCGGCACTGAAAGATCACCAGGAGATCGTTGTCCGGATTTTTGAAAGCCTTTTCCGCCGCGGCGACGCCCCGCCTCCCGCCGAGAGAGGAAAGGAGGCCCCCGCCCCCGAAAGGCCGGAAAGCGCCATGACACTCGAGGATTCCCTTTCGCCCTCGGATCTGGCGCCCTACAACTTCGC
Organism: Nitrospinota bacterium; assembly: GCA_003506735.1. GTDB lineage: Bacteria > UBA8248 > UBA8248 > UBA8248 > UBA8248 > UBA8248. The sequence continues at coordinate 4,877 of DNYS01000292.1, read as the reverse complement.
GGACCCGGCCGCTTCGAGCACCCTCCTGCGCCTGCTCCGGAACGGGGAGCCGTTTCAACATATCAGCGCCCGGGCCAAGCGCCTGTTCGACGAACTCCTCCCCCGGCTGCTCTACATCACCCTCGATCTGCCCGACCCGGACCGGGCGGTGGCGAATCTCTACCGCTTCGCCGAAAAGGGCGGGGGGCGCGAAGCCGTGTTCTCCCTCCTGGGCGAATCGGAGCGGGTGTTCGAGGCCTTGCTCAAGGTGTTCGGATCGAGCGATTACCTCTCCGAGATCGCCATTCGCCAGCCCGGCATCCTGGACGCGATTTTCCGGGAGGGCTGGCTCGCGCGGCCCAAGACCGGGGACGCGCTTTTGGCCGAAATCCAGGCCGCCGCCCGAAAGGGCACATCGATGGAAACCCGGTTCACCTCCCTCTCGGAGGCCAAGCGCGGCGAAGAACTCCTCATCGGGATGCGGAGCCTTCTGGGCGAGGACGATATCCTTGCCACCCTCGCCGATTTGACCCGCCTGGCCGATGCCGTCCTGGGGGCCGGCCTGGCCATCGCCGAGGAAGAGATAGACGCCCTCTACGGCGCGCCCTCGGGCGGGGCGGAGGCCGCCGGCTTCGCCGTCATCGGCCTGGGAAAACTGGGCAGCGGGGACATGAACTTCGGCTCGGACCTGGACCTCATATTCACCTGCGGGACACCGGACGGGGAAACCTCCGGGCGAAGCGGCGCTCGCCCGCCGGCATTCGGCGCCATCCCGAACCACGAGTACTACTTCAAGCTCGGAGCGGCGCTGCGCGACGGCCTCTCGGCGCCCGATGCCGGGGAGCGCGCCTACGAGATGGACCTGCGCCTCCGCCCCGAGGGCCGGGAGGGCTCCCTCGTGGCCCCGCTCGATCAGATCGGGCGCTACCTCGACGCCCGCGCCGAGAGCTGGGAACGGCAGGCCCTCTGCCGCGCCCGCCCCATCGCCGGCTCCCCGGAGGTGGGCAAGGCCTTCATGTCGCTGGCCGCCCGCTTCGTGTACGAGAGCCCGCTGCCGGACGATTTCGCCGCCGGCATCGCCCGCATGCGCGGGCGCATGGAGCGAGAACTTGCCCGCGAGGCCGAGGGAAATATCGACATCAAGCTGGGGCGGGGCGGCATCACCGACATCGACTTTATCGTCCAATTCCTCCAGATCACGGCCGGGCGGGAAAACCCC
>DNYS01000292.1:3049-3593 GCA_003506735.1 Nitrospinota bacterium | reverse complement strand
CGGGGAGGCCGAGGACCTGTCCGCCGCCTACCGCTTTCTCCGCCTCCTCGAAAGCCGCCTCCGCATCGCCCGGGCCCAGCCGATCCACACCCTCCCCCAGAGCCCCGAGGAGATGGCAATCCTCGCCCGGCGCACCGGCTTCGAGGACGACGACGAGGGAAGCTCCCGCGCCAAGCTCCTGGCCACCTATGAGAATCACACTCGCCGGGTCCGCGCGGTATTCGAAAACCTCATCGGGGGAGTGGACGCGGGCGCGTCGAAAACGTAAAACGTCCCGAACTCTTTCAAGCGAGAAAAACGGACCGTTCCCGGTCCCCGTACGCATCAGGAGCCCCCTTGCAAATCGACGCCTCCCGCCTTCGGGAATCCATGGAGGAGATGGCCCGCATCGGCGCCACCCCGGGCGGCGGGGTGCACCGCCTCACCCTGAGCGACTCCGACCGCGAGGCGCGCGATCTTTTCGCCGTCCGGGCGGGAGAGGCCGGGCTCGCGGTGAGCGTGGATGAAATGGGGAACATGTTCGCCCGCCGCGAGGGCACGGATT
>DNYS01000292.1:0-2944 GCA_003506735.1 Nitrospinota bacterium | reverse complement strand
TTGCCGCCCTCGAGACCGTCCGAAGCATGAACGATCGAGGAATCGAAACCCGGCGCCCCATCGAGGTCGTGAACTGGACGAACGAGGAAGGCCCCCGGTTTCCGCCCTCGATGCTGGGCAGCGGGGTTTTCGCGGGCGCATTCGAGCGGGACTTCGCCTATGCGATCCGGGACGCGGAGGGCCTGCGCTTCGGCGATGAGCTGGAGCGAATCGGCTACCGGGGCGACATCCCCTGCCGCCCCCGGCCCCTGGCGGGGTATCTGGAGTTGCATGTCGAACAGGGCCCCGCCCTGATCTCCGAGGGCATCCAAATCGGCATCGTCGAGGGAATTCGGGGCATCACCTGGCTCCGCATCACCATGAAAGGGGTCCGGGACCATGCCGGCCCGACGCCGATGCACATGCGAAAAGACGCCCTCGTCGGAGCGGCCCGGGCGATATCGGCCATCCGGGATATCCCCGGGAAACTCGACCCGGACCTCGTCACCACCGTGGGCGAGCTCTCGGTCTCGCCGGGCGCGATCAACGTAATACCCGATCGGGTGACGTTTTCCGTCGATTTCCGCCACCGCGGCGAGGCGGTTCTCGCGCGGGCTCACGACGCCGTGATCGAGGCGGCGGAGGCGGCCGCGAGCGCGGAGGGCCTCGAAATAGAGGTGGACCCCCTGGGAGGCTCCACCCCGGTCGCGTTCGATCCGGGCGTCACCGGCGCCATCGAGCGCGCCTGCAGCGAGGGCGGGTATTCGAGCCTCCGGCTCTGGAGCGCCGCCGGGCACGATGCGCGCTACGCCGCCGACCTTTGCCCCTCGGCGATGATCTTCGCGCCCAGCGTGAACGGAAAAAGCCATGCCGAGGATGAACTGACGACCTGGGAGGATGCTGCCCGGGGCTGTGAGGTGCTGGCGGGCGCCCTCCTCACTTTAGCGAATCGATCATAGCCGGAAAAAAGATCCGGGACCCGCCTCATCCGATAGAACGGGGAGAATCACCGAAATGCCGAAAATCAAATGGAAAAACGGGGCGCGGTGCGCCGTCTGCCTGACCTTCGACGTGGACGGGGAATCCCTGTGGATTTCGCGCGATCCCCACCTCGCCCACCGGCCCATCCATGCCTCCATGGGCGCCTACGGACCCAAGGTAGGCGTTCCCCGGATCATCCGGCTGCTGAAGAAATACAGCCTTCCCGGAACCTTTTTCCTCCCGAGCTGGACGGCGGAGAAATGGCCGAAGATGACCGAGTCCATCCTGAAGGGAGGCTATGAGATCGGCCACCACGGCCACCTCCACGAAAAGCCCTTTCAGATGGCCGACGCCGGGCGCGAGGAGGAGCTCCTCGTTCGCGCGCTGGAGATTTTGGAAAGGATGACCGGCCAAAAACCCACCGGCTCGCGGACGCCCTCGTGCGACCCGAGCGCCCATACGATGGGACTTTTGAAAAAACACGGCCTCCTCTACCACTCCAACCTCATGGACGACGACTGGCCCTATTATCATCCCTGCGGCCTGGTCGAGCTTCCCACGAAATGGACACTCGACGACTTCATCTTCTTCGGCTTCAGCGGAAATCCCCCCTTCGGCCACGGCATCCGGGACGCCGAATCGGTCTACTCGATGTGGGTGGAGGAGTTCGAGGGCACCTACGAGGAGGGCGGCTACATCAACTTCATGTGCCATCCCCAGGTGATCGGCCAGCACCACCGGATCCGCATGGTCGAGCGCCTGATCAAGCACATCCTCGCGAAGGGCGACTGCTGGTTCGCCACAACCGGCGAGGTCGCCCGCCAATGGGCCGGGCAGGTCAAGCCGCCCAAGGCCGCCGCCAAAAAGCGGTCCCCAAAATAATCCCCGTGGAATCCATCCGGGGGGCCGCCGCGATCTGCCTCGCCTGGGTCCTTTTCGGCCTCGTGCACAGCCTCCTTTCCAGGGAGTGGGCCAAGCGGCGCGCCGAGCGCCTCCTCGGGCCCGCCTTCCTGGCCGGGCTCTACCGGCCCCTTTATGCGGTTCTTTCCGCGGCCATGATCTTGTGGCTCTGGCTTTTTTCCGCCCGCCTTCCGGGCGACATCGTGTTTTTCTGGCTCCCGGACTTTCTCTATATCGTTCCGTTCCTTGGAAAATTCGCCGGGGGCGCGCTGATCGCCGCGAGTTTTCTCCAAATCAGTTTTGCGGAATTCACCGGCGCCGGGCCCCTTCTCCGGCTCCTCCGGGGCGATCTGAAAGACCTGCCCCCCACCCCGCCGGATGCGCTCCCCATGTCCCACGGGGACGAACCCCTCGCGGCGGCGGGGGTCTACCTCTGGGTGAGGCATCCCCTGAACACGGCCGCCTTCTTGTGGATCTGGGCCCAGCCCGCCTACACCCTCTACAACCTGACGTTCGCCGCCTGCCTGACGGTCTACATTTTAATCGGAAACCGGTTCGAGGAGCGCGACCTGGTCCGCCGCTACGGCCCCGGCTACGAGCGCTACCGCCTCGCCGTGCCGGCCTTTTTCGGCGGTCTCCGGGGCCTCGGCGGGCGAAGCGGAAAACTCCGGGCCCCGCCCGGATAGCGGCGGCGCCGGCCCGAACCTCACCGACGAGCGGCACAAAAATTTTGACTCTCATCCAGGCCAGCCCACAAAAAAATCCCCCCGGCGGGACAGCGCGCCGAGGGGATTTTTAACCTTAGTACAGCGTATCGAGATCGGCTAAGCTTCGACCTACCTCACCCGGCTCCCCCGGAAAATTACTCGGCCAGCGTTGACTACCCAAGGTTTGCCCGCCCGACCAACGGAAATGCCGACGGCGGCGCCGGGGACCTTGGTCCAGCCGCGTCCGTTCCAGCGGTAGGTGCCAGAGTCCGTCCCGATCACCCAGACTGCGCCGTTGGCGCCCACCCCGATGTCGCGCGCGGCGCCCGGCATCCGTCGCCAGCCATTTCCCGCCCGGCGGTAGATGGCGCCGGCCT
>DNYS01000268.1:10014-21495 GCA_003506735.1 Nitrospinota bacterium | reverse complement strand
CGGGCCGGCGGTCCACGGCGAATGGGTTCGCATCGAGGTGATCCGCCATCCCCGGATCGCCAACTTCACCGACTTCGACGCCCTGGAGGCGGAGCCGGATGTCTCTCTCCGCTATGCCGAACGCCCCGGCGATTCCATACCGGACGCCATCCTGATACCGGGCACCAAAAGCACGATTCCGGACCTGCGGCGTCTGAAGGAAGCCGGATTCGCCGGCTACATCCGGCGCTGCATCGAGAGCGGAGGGAGCGTCGCCGGCATCTGCGGAGGATTCCAGATGATGGGAACCCGCCTCCGCGATCCGGACCGCGTCGAATCGAGCGCCGAGGAGGAGGCGGGGCTGGGCCTGCTTCGGAGCGAGACGGTATTCGGCGGGCAAAAGCGGACGGCCCGGGTCCGCGCCCTCCACCTCGAAAGCGGCGCCGAGGTGAGCGGCTACGAGATTCACATGGGCGCCACCCAGGGGGAGGAGAACCCCGCCTTCCGGATCACGGAGCGGCACGGTGAAATTTCAGGGGATTTGGACGGCGGCTCGGCCGAGGGAGGCCGGGTGTGGGGGACCTACATCCACGGCGTTTTCGACAGCGCCCCCTTCCGCAGGCATTTCATCAACGCCCTGCGGGCGGGGAAGGGGTGGAAGCCCATTCCGGGGGCGGGGGAAACGGACCTGGACGGGGACCTGGACCGCCTTGCGGACCGGGTCCGGGCCAGCTTGGATATGGATGGCATCCGAGAAATCTTGGCGGGGCGGCGATGAAACTCTATGAGGCCATCTATTCCCGGCGGGACGTCCGGCGGTTTCGGCAGGAGCCCGTTGCGGACGATGTGCTTTACCGCATTCTGGACGCGGCCCATCACACCGGTTCGGTGGGGTTCATGCAGCCGTGGAATTTCATTTTAATCCGGGAAGAGAATACGAAATTGCGCGTCAAGGCCATGTTCGATAGGGAAAACGCCCGGGGCGCCGGCCAATTTACCGGAGAGCGCCAGGAGCTTTATAAATCGCTCAAGATCGAAGGCATTCTCGAAGCCCCGCTCAACTTATGCGTTACCTGCGACCGGGGCCGGGGAGGCAAGGTGCTGGGGCGAAACACCATCCTGGACACGGACATTTTCAGCACCTGCCTGGCCGTTCAGAATTTGTGGCTGGCCGCGCGAGCCGAGGGCGTCGGGGTAGGGTGGGTCAGCATCCTCGACAACGCGGAGCTTTCCGGGTTGCTGGAACTCCCCGCCACCGTCGTGCCCGTGGCCTACCTCTGCATTGGATATCCGGAAGAATTTTCCGATACCCCCATGCTCGAAGCGGCGGGATGGCGCGACCGCATCCCCCTGGAGGAAGTCGTTTTCATGGAGCGGTTCGGTGGGCGGAAGCCGGACCTGTGAGCCGAAAATGAGTGAGACGATTTTCCGGATCGCCGCCGCCTTCGCGCTCGATTTCGCCGCGGGCGATCCACGGTGGATGCCGCATCCGGTCCGCCTCATCGGACGGGTCATCGCCGCCCTGGAGGAAACCCTCGCCCGTCTGCTCGGGCGGACCCGGCTGGCGGGTTTGTGCCTTGCGGGAATCGCCGTGGGCGGGGCATACATGGCCACGTGGGCGGCTCTTCTGGCGGCCGGGACGATTGACCGCCGCCTGGCGCTGGGGCTGAGCGTGTATTTTTTGTACACATCCTTCGCCGCGCGCGACCTCGACCGGCACGCAACGCGGGTGTATTTCGCCCTGGAGAAAAACGATCTGGCCGGGGCGCGGGAAAACCTGGCCCTGATGGTGGGCCGGGACACCGGAGGGTTGAGCGAAAAAGAAGTGATCCGGGCCGCCACGGAATCGACCGCCGAAGGGACGGTGGACGGGGTTCTGGCCCCGATGTTTTTCGCGGCAGTGGGAGGAGCGCCATTGGCGATGGCATACAAGGCCGCGAACACGCTGGATTCGGCCGTGGGCCACCGCTCGGAGAAATACCTGCGGATCGGATGGGCCTCGGCCCGGCTGGACGATGCCCTGAACTACATCCCGGCCCGGCTGGCGCGGATATTTTATCCGGCGGCGGCGCTGGTTTGCGGACTCAGCGCCGGGGGCTGCTGGCGCATCTCCGTCCGGGACGGGGCGAAGAGCCCCAGCCCGAACGCGGCTATCAGCGAGGCCGCCCTGGCCGGGGCCCTGGGCATCCGGCTTGGCGGTACCAACGTGTACGGCGGAGTTCCCGAGGAGCGCCCGCATCTGGGCGACCCGCTGAGGGAGCCGGAAAGGCGGGACATCCGGCGGGCGGTTTTATGGATGTACGCCTCATCCGCCCTCGGTCTCCTCTTTATGATGGGAATTATGATTGGAACTGGGTTTTTGATGAATATGGGGGCGGTACGGACCATTTTCTCCGGCTAAATTCCGGATAGGGGAGCGGCAAGACAAATGACATTTATGCGGGGCGACATTTTGTTCGTGACGGCGGCGGACACCGAGATCCTGGGGCTGGCCCTCGCCCGGGAGAAAATGCCGGCGGACTTTCCGGCTGTCCGCGCCCTTCACCTGCGCGAGCTGACGGAGCCCGGAGACCTCGAGGAATTCGCGCGCGAGATCGTGCCCCGCGCCAGGGTTCTCGTGGCCCGGATTCTCGGGGGCCGGGCCTACTTCCCCGAGGGGTTCGATCTGCTCTCCCGGGCCTGCCGCGATAATGGGGTTCCGTTCCTGGCGATGGCCGGGGGCCGGGAGATCGATCCCGAGCTCAGCGCCCTCGGCTCGGTGCCTCTTTCCACCCTCACCGGGGCGCTGGAGTACTTCGTTCACGGCGGGGTGGACAACTACGGACAGCTTCTCCGCTTTCTGGCCGACCGGTTCCTTTTGACGGGATACGGGTCGGACCCCGCCACGCCCACGCCGGAGCGCGGCGTCTACGAGGCGCCCGGCCTTCCGTCCGTCCCGGAGGAAGCGCCGGTGGTGGGCGTCCTCTTCTACCGGGCCCATTGGCTTTCCGGGAACCTTCAGCCCATCGACGCCCTGGCGCGGGAACTCCACCGGGAGGGCTGCCGCGCGCGGGCGGTGTTCTGCGAATCCCTCAAGGAGGCGGACGAGGACGGAATTCCCCTGGCCATCCGCGAATACCTGATGGACGCGGACGTTCTGATCTCCACCCTCGCCTTCAGCTCTCCCCACGGGCTGGACTGCCCGGTGATCCAGGCCGTCATGAGCGGCTCCACCCGCGCCGAATGGAGCGGGTCGGCGGCGGGGCTGAGCCCCCGCGATGTCGCCATGCACGTCGCCTTGCCGGAATTCGACGGGCGGATCATCTCGGTTCCGATCTCCTTCAAGGACGAAGGGGCGCGGAATGAGCCCCTCGGCGCGGAGCTTCGGCGGAACATCCCCCTCCCCGGCCGGGTGGCGAAGGTCGCCCGGCTCGCCAAATCTTGGAGCGTCCTTCGCCGCACCCCCAACGGCGAAAAACGGGTGGCCATCCTTTTCAACAACTACCCCACGCGGAACGCCCGCGTGGGCAACGGGGTGGGCCTGGACACCCCCGAGAGCGTGATCCGGCTCCTTCGGGCCCTGGAGGCGGCGGGCTACGATATCGGCCCCATCCCCGAGGACGGGGACGATCTGATTCACACCCTTTTGGCCGGATGCACCCATGACGATGAGTTCCAGACGCCCGAAAATCTCGAACGAACCTCCTGCAAGCTGGACCCGGCGGAATACGCCCAAAGGTTCGGCCGCGTTCCCCCCTCCCGCCGGGAGGAGATGATCGAGCAATGGGGCAGCCCGCCCGGAACCTACATGATGGCCCCGGACGGAATGGCCATTCCGGGCCTCCGTCTCGGAAACGTCTTCATCGGCATCCAGCCCTCACGCGGCTTCGGGGTGGATTCGGGCGCCATCTACCACAGCCCCGATCTTCCTCCTACGCATTTCTACCTGGGGTATTACGAATGGATCGCCCAAACCTTCGGGGCCCACGCCGTCATCCACGTGGGCAAGCACGGCAATCTCGAATGGCTTCCCGGCAAGGGGATCGGTCTCAGCGAAACCTGCTACCCCGAAATCGTCCTCGGCTCGATTCCCAACATCTACCCCTACATCATCAACAATCCCGGCGAGGGCACCCAGGCCAAGCGCCGCTCCCACGCCGTCATCGTCGATCACATGATCCCCCCGATGACGCGCGCGGAATCCTACGGGGATCTGATCAAGCTCGAACACCTGGCGGACGAATATGCAGAGGCATCGACCCTCGACCCGTCGAAATGCCCGCTCATTTCCGCGAAGCTCATCGCCCTGTTGGAGGAAAGTAAAATTTACCGGGACCTCGCCTACGAGCGCCCGCCCGCCGAGAACGAGGTCGAGCGCTTCATCGAGGACTTCGACGGATATCTGTGCGAGATCAAGGAGTCCCAAATCCGGGACGGCCTGCACATCCTGGGCGCTCTTGCCGAGGGAGACCGCCTGATCGATCTCCTCGTCTCCCTCGTGAGGCTGGATCAGTCCGGCGTCCGGGGGCTTCCGGCCGCCATCGCGGACGACCTGGGGCTCGACCATGACGCGCTGGCCGCCAATCCGGCGCAAACCGTCGAGCATCCCCTCTGCCGGACGGCGGGAGATCTCATCGAGGTTCTCGAAATCCGGGCCCGCGAGGCGGTGCGCGAGAACCGCGCGGCAGGGCCGGAATCCGCCCGGACGCTGTCCTTTTTGAACGAAGACATCCGCCCGCGCCTCGCTCACATGCCCGAGGAGATTTCGAATATCCTCACCGCCCTGGAAGGCCGCTTCGTTCCGGCGGGGCCCAGCGGCGCCCCGACAAGGGGGATGGCGAATATCCTGCCCACCGGGCGAAATTTCTACTCGGTGGACATCCGGGCCATCCCCTCGCAGACGGCCTGCGAGGTGGGCCGGCGCGCCGCCGAAGGGGTGCTGGAGCGCTATTTAGAGGAAACCGGAGACTATCCGCGCTCCATCGGGATAGTCGTGTGGGGAACCTCCAACATGCGGACGGGCGGGGACGATATCGGCGAGATCCTTCATCTGCTCGGGATGCGCCCGGTCTGGCAGGGGATCAGCCGGCGCGTCATCGGCCTCGAGGTCATCCCGCTTGAGGAGCTCGGGCGGCCGCGGATCGACGTGCTCATCCGCATCAGCGGATTTTTCCGGGACGCCTTTCCGAACGTGGTCGAGCTTCTGGACGAAGCCGTGCGGACAGTGGCCGGGCTGGACGAGCCCGCCGGAAAAAATTTCGTCCGCGCCAATATCCGGGCCGATATCCAGGGCGGCCAGGACCCCGAGAGCGCCGCCTTCCGGATATTCGGGAGCAAGCCGGGGAGCTACGGGGCGGGCCTCCTCAACCTGATCGACGAGCGGAACTGGACGAGCGACAAGGATTTGGCCGAGGTGTACGTCTCCTGGGGAGGGTACGCCTACGGGCGGGGCGCTCCGGGCGTCCCGGCCTTCGGGGAGTTCCGCCGCCGCCTGGCGGGGGTGAGCGTGGCCCTCCAGAACCAGGACAACCGCGAGCACGATATTTTCGACAGCGACGATTATTTCCAGTTTCACGGCGGGATGATCGCCGCCGTCCGCTCGATAACGGGAGAAAACCCCAAGGCCTACTTCGGGGACACATCCAAGCCCGATCGGGTGAAGATCCGCTCCCTCCGGGAGGAGGCCGTCCGCGTGTTCCGCTCCCGGGTGGTGAACCCCAAGTGGATCGAATCGATCCAGCGGCACGGCTACCGGGGGGCCTGCGAGCTGGCGGCGACGGTAGACTATCTTTTCGGCTACGATGTCACGGCCCACGTCATCGAGTCCTATATGTACGAGCAGGTCTCGGAGGCCTATATCCTGGACGAGGGGGTGCGCCAGTTTCTCGAAGAGAAAAACCCCTGGGCGCTCCGGGGGATGGTGGAGCGCCTCCTCGAGGCGCAAGAGCGCGGCTACTGGGAGTCGCCTCCCGAGGAACTCACCGCCAGGCTCAAACAAATTTACCTGGAAAACGAAGCCGGGCTGGAGGTCATGGACTGATGCACTATCCCTTTGCGGCCATCGTGGGCCAGGAAGACATGAAGCTCGCCCTCCTCCTGAACGGAATCAATCCGGGGATCGGCGGCGTCCTGATCTCGGGGGTCAAGGGCTCGGGAAAATCCAGCGCCTCGCGGGGGCTGGCCGGGCTCCTCCCGCCGATCCGGGCCAACGCCAACTGCGCGTTCTCGTGCGCGCCCGGCGATTTGTGCGGGGAATGCGGGGACGTCCAAATCGAAGAGATGCCCACCCCCTTCGTATCCCTCCCCCTCGGGGCGACCGAGGACCGCGTCCTCGGCTCGATCGATCTGGAAAAAGCCGTCCGGCGCGGCGAGAAGCGCCTCGACCCCGGCCTCCTGGCGCGGGCGAACGGCGGCATTTTGTACCTGGACGAGGTGAACCTCCTGCCGGACCATCTCGTGGACATCCTGCTCGACGTGGCCGCGAGCGGGGTCAACCGGGTCGAGCGCGAGGGAATCTCCGTGCGCCATCCGGCCCGCTTCATTCTCATCGGCACGATGAACCCCGAGGAGGGAGAGCTCCGCCCCCAGCTCCTCGACCGGTTCGGCCTCTCGGTCCGGGCCGGAAACATCGCCGACCCCGCGATGCGGAGCGAGGTCGTCCGGCGGGCCATCGCCTTTGAGAGGGACCCGGATGCCTTCGCCGGGCAATGGAGCGCCGAGAACGACACCCTTCGCGAAAAAATCCGGCGGGCCAAGGAGCGCCTGCCGGATATCGTGATTCCGGACGCCATCGCGGAGGGGATCTCAGAGCTCTGCTGCCGCGAGAATGTCGAAGGCCTCCGCGCCGACATCGTGATCCGAAAGAGCGCCATGGCGCTGGCCGCCTGGGAGGGCCGCCCGGCGGCCGGGCCGGAGGACATCGCGCGGGTGCAGGAATTTGCCCTGGCGCACCGAAGGGGCGATCCGCCCCAGCCGCCGCCTCCCCCGCCCCGCCCCAAGGAACGGCCCAAGGAGCGCCCCCAAGAGCAACTAGAAAATTCGACCCCCCCGCAAGAGGACGGCCTGCGCCGGTTCGATCCGCAATCCGAGGGTCCGGTTCCTATTCCCCAGCCCGAGGCCCGGATGCGCCGCTCCCAAAACGCCCCCGGCGGACGCGGCGGATTCGAGCAAACGGGCTCTCGCCTGGGGCCCTATGTCCGCGCGCGGATGCCGAAGGGAAAACCATCGGACCTCGCGCTGGACGCCACCCTTCGCGCGGCGGTGCTGCGCGGCGGGAGCAAAAACCCGGATGCGCCAGGAATTTTCATCCAGCCCGGAGACATCCGGGTCAAGGTCCGGAAACCGCCCCTCCGCCGGCTCTATCTTTTCGTCCTGGACGCCAGCCGTTCCATGGGCGCGCGCCGCCGGATGGAGCTGACCAAGGGCGTTTTATTGGGACTGCTCGACGAGGCCTATCAAAAGCGCGACGAGGTGGGCCTGATCGTGTTCCAGGGAACCGATGCCCGGTTGATTCTGCCCCCAACGCGGAGCGTCCGCCGGGTGCAGCAAAGCGTGCGCGAGCTTCCCACCGGCGGAAAAACCCCTCTCGCCCAGGGTCTCCGCATGGCCGGCGAGGCGCTTCTCCATTCGCGCCGCCGCCATCCGGGAATATTGCCCTCCGTGGTTTTGGTCTCCGATGGCCGGCCGACGGCGGGGATCGGCGGGCTGGACCCCATTCGGTCGGCGGAGCGGGAGCTTCATCATTTGAGCCAGGCCGGAGCGGACCTATTATTTGTCGATACCGAGGAAGGGCACCTTCGCCTCGGTATGATGGGAACGTGGGCCAGGGGGCTGAACGTTCCATGCCTGACGCTCGAGGAGCTTCGGCCAGGAAGAATCCGGCGATTGCTGGACGCCGCCTAGCGGCGCATCGGAACGGAACCCGAAAAAGGAGAACCCGCCATGAGCGATGAATATAAGGAAAAAGCCGAGCGCATCAAAAAGTCCTACGAAAAACGCCAAGCCGCCGCCACCGAGGAAAAAGGCCTGATCATCGTCCACACGGGCTCTGGAAAAGGAAAAAGCACGGCCGCCTTCGGGATGCTTCTCCGCGCGGTTCATCACGGCCTGCGGGCGGGGGTCGTTCAGTTCGTGAAGGGGGCCATCGCCTCCGGGGAGGTCGAGGCGATGAAATCGTTCGGCGATGCGGTCGAATGGCACCGGATGGGCGAGGGATTTTCCTGGATTACCCAGGACCAGGAGCTGGACCGGCGGGCGGCCGAAAAGGCGTGGGCGAAATCGAAGGAGCTCATGAACCGCCCGGACATCGGGATGGTGATCCTGGACGAGATCAACGTGGCCGTCCGCCTGAAGCAACTCGATCTCGAAGAGGTTCTCGAAGCGCTTCGCGGCAAGCGGGAAATGATCCATGTGGTGCTCACCGGGCGGGGGGCCAAGGATGAGTTGATCGAACTGGCCGACCTGGTGACCGAGATGAAAATGGTGAAGCATCCCTACCGCGCCGGAATCAAGGCGCAAAAGGGGGTGGAGTTTTAGCGTGCGGCGGATGGCCGGTTGATTATTGTGAGCCGATTTTAAAATAGGTGGAATGAAAATGGACGAAAAGATAGGGGTGATGGTATGCGGCCACGGCAGCCGGGACGAGCGGGCCGTCGTTGAATTCCAATCCGTCGCCCGGGGGCTGCGGGAGCGGATTCCCCATATGGAGACGGAGTGGGGATTTCTGGAATTCGCCACCCCGATCATCCGGGATGGGCTCGATGCCCTTCTCCAAAAAGGGGTGAGCCGCGTCCTCGCCGTTCCGGGGATGCTGTTCGCGGCGGGCCACGCGAAGAACGACATCCCCTCCGTCCTGAACCGCTATCAGGCCGGGCACGAGGGAATCCGGATCGAGTACGGCCGGGAGCTCGGAATCGACCTGAAGTTGATCCGCGCCGCCGGAGACCGGATCGAAGCGGCCCTCGCGAAAAGCGCGCCGGATGTTTCCAGGCACGAAACTCTCCTGATGGTCGTCGGGCGGGGCGCCTCGGACCCGGACGCCAACTCGAACGTCTCCAAGGTGATGCGGATGCTCTGGGAGGGGATGGGCTTCGGGTGGGGGGAGGTGTGCTATTCGGGCGTGACCTTCCCCCTCGTCCAGCCGGGCCTGGAGCAAGCGGCCAAGCTCGGCTACAAGCGGATTCTCGTCTTTCCCTATTTCCTATTTACCGGCGTCTTGGTGCAGCGCATCTACGACCACACCGACGAGGTCGCCGCGCGGCATCCGGACATCGAATTCATCAAAGCCGAATACCTGAACGATCACCCCCTGGTGCTGGATTGTTTCGCCGACCGCGTTCAGGAAATCCTGGACGGCGAGAACAACATGAACTGCCAGCTATGCAAGTACCGCGAACAGTTCCTCGGATTCGAGGATCAGGTCGGCCTGGTCCAGGAAAGCCACCATCATCACGTAGAGGGCATCGGGACCGGCGCGGCGGAGGCGCCCGCCGGGAGTGGAAGCGGAGACGGCGCGCACGATCACGGGCACGGCCATGCCCACACGCACGATGGCGGGCACCATCATCCCTACCCCCACGCGGATCACCCGCTGGGGCCGCTCAGCATGAAAAAAGAATGAAGGTGGACCGGACGATGATCGACTATTGCCGGAGCCCGGAAGAGATTTTCGAGCGCTCCCTGGCCATCATTCGAGAAGAGGCGGACCTGTCGGGCTACAGCCCCGCCATGGCCGCCGCCGCCACGCGGATGATTCACGCCTGCGGAACAGTGGACATCCTGCCCCGGATAGCGGCCTCGGAGGGAGCGGCGGAGGCCGGCATCGAGGCGCTGCGATCCGGCGCGCGAATTGTCTGCGATGGCGAGATGACCGAAAGAGGGGTGATCCGCCGCCTTCTTCCCGCCGCGAATCCCGTGACCTGCGCCCTCTCGGCCGGCGACGCGACGGGCCATGCCCGAAAGATCGGCAACACCCGCTCCGCCGCCGGGATGGAGCTGGCCGCCAAGCACCTTCCCGGCGCTGTCGCCGTTATCGGAAACGCACCCACTGCCTTGTTTCACCTTCTCGAAATGCTGGACGGGGGCCTCGCGCCTCCCGCGCTGATTCTGGGGTTTCCGGTCGGGTTTGTCGGGGCCGCCGAATCGAAGGAGGAACTCATTGCCAGAGGCGGGGAGGTCCCCTACATCACGCTGACCGGAAGGCAGGGCGGGAGCGCGATCGCGGCGGCGGCGCTGAACGCCCTTGCCTTCGAGGCCACGCGCCAGCTAAAAGGCGGCGCATGATGCCCCCCGAGAATCGGGCCGGACCATCCCCGTCCCCCTGGCTGACGCTTGTCGGAATCGGGGACGACGGCCTGGACGGCCTCGGCCAGAGAGCGCTAGATGCCATCGCCGGGGCGGAGATGTTCATCGGGGGGGAGCGGCATCTCGCCTTTCTTCCCGAAGACAACCGCCCCAGGCTCCCCTGGACCTCGCCCCCGCAAGACCTCATCGATCGGATTCCGGGCTACCGGGGGATGAACGTTTGCGTCATCGCCTCGGGCGATCCTTTCTTCTTCGGCATCGGCGCGCTTTTGGCCGAAAAAATCCCCATCGCCGAGATGCGGGTCTTTCCCGCCCCCTCATCCTTCAGCCTGGCGCTCTCCCGGATGGGCTGGTCCCTGGCCGAGACCGGGATCGTCTCCCTGCACGGCAGGCCGCTCCGCTCCCTCCTGCCCCGCCTGGTGGATAAGGCCCGCCTCGTCATCCTGACCGAAGACCGGACTTCGCCGGGCAAGATCGCCGCCCTCCTCGGTTCGGAAGGGTTCGGCGAGTCGCGCATGAATGTCTTCTCCCATCTGGGCGGCGATAACGAAACGCGCACGGGGCTGACGGCCCAGGAACTGGCCGCCGCGCCGGCGCCGGAGAACATTCAGGACCTGAACCTGATCGCCGTAGAAGTCGTCGCTGGCGGCGGCGCGGACAACCATCTCCTCCCCGGCCTGGAGGAGACCCGCTTCCGCCACGACGGCCAGATCACGAAACGCGAGATCCGCATCCTGACCCTCGCCGCCCTGATGCCGAAGCCGGGCGATCTGCTCTGGGACGTGGGTGCCGGATCGGGTTCCGTCTCGATCGAGTGGCTTCGCGCCGATCCCTCCCTGAGGGCGGTGGCCATCGAAAAATCGGCATCGCGCCTGGAAAATATCCGGGCCAACATGGACGCCCTCGGCGTCCCCGGCCTTCGGGTCGTCCAGGGAGAAGCCCCGGGCTGCCTGGCGGATTTGCCCGCGCCCGATGCGGTGTTCATCGGCGGAGGACTGCGGAGCGAAGAACTGCTGGAGATCTGCTGGTCGCGGCTGAAACCGGGCGGGAGGCTGGTGGCCAACGCGGTGACGCTGGAGGGCGAGGAGAGCATTGGGTCTTTCTTTGTCCGGCGCGGGGGCCATCTCACGCGGATGCAGGTGAGCCACGTCCACCGGACGGGGCGGCTGCACGGCTGGCGGCCGGGGACACCGGTCACCCAGTACCGGGTCGTCAAGCCTC
>DNYS01000268.1:5882-9919 GCA_003506735.1 Nitrospinota bacterium | reverse complement strand
TTGCGGAACCCTCTACGGCATCGGCGTCGGGCCCGGCGACCCGGAACTCCTGACCCTGAAGGCGCACCGCCTCATCCGCGCCGCGCCCGTCATCGCTTATCCGGCCCCCACCGAGGGGGAGAGCTTCACGCGGCGGATCGTGGCTCCCTACCTGGATGAAATGGATAAAGAGGAGATCCAGATCAGGATGCCCATGCGCGCGGACCGGTTTCCGGCCCAGGAGGTCTACGACTGGGCAAGCGGGGAGGTGGGCGGCCACCTGAGAGCGGGCCGCGATGTGGCCTATCTCTGCCAGGGCGATCCTTTTTTCTACGGCTCCTTCATGTACCTCTATTCCCGGATGGCCGGGGAGTTCCAGGTGGAGGTGGTGCCCGGCGTGTCATCCATCATGGCCGGGAGCGCGTCGCTGGGCGCGGCGCTCGCCTCCCGGAACGATACGCTGATCGTGCTGCCCGGACCCATGGGGGCGGAGGAGATGAAGGCCCGGCTCGAATGGGCGGACGCGGCCGTCATCATCAAGGTGGGAGGCCACTTCGAGAAAATTTACGGCGTGCTGGCCGAAGCCGGGCTGTTGTCCCAATCGCGGTATATCGAGCGGGCCACCCTGGAATCCCAGCGCACGCTCCCGCTGGATAAGGTGGACCCGGAGGGGGTCCCTTATTTCTCGATGATCCTGGTGCACAAGCGCGGACAGGCATGGAACCTCTAGGGCGGCCCGTCATCTTCATCCTCACGGAAAGCGCTCGGGGTACGGCCCTCAAGGTGCGCGAATCCATCCCCTCCGCCGAAATTCACGGCGCCTCCCGGCGCGTATCCGAGGCCGACGTATTTTTCGATCGGGCCGCCCCCCACCTGAGAGGGCTTTACCTGGGCGGGCGCGAAATCATCGGGGTCTGCGCGGCGGGAATCCTCATTCGCGCACTTGGGCCGGTTTTGTCGAAAAAAACGGCGGAGCCCTCCGTGGTGGCGCTCTCCGAGGACGGCAAGGTCATCGTCCCCCTCCTGGGAGGACACCGGGGCGCGAACCGCCGGGCACGGGAGCTGGCCGCCCTGCTGGACGGCGCGGCGGCCATCACCACGGCGGGGGACACTCATTATGGAATCGCCCTGGACGATCCACCCGAGGGCTATGTTCTGGACCGGCCCGAAAGGGCCAAAGAATTCACGGCCCGACTGCTCGCCGGAGAGCGGGTGCGGATCGAAGCCGGGGCGGGCTGGCTTCATGAGGCCTCTCTCCCGGCCAATCCCGGCGGGCCGCTTTGCATCAAGGAGCGGATTTTCAGGCCCGAAGAGGATCCGGATGCGCTGGTCTACATCCCCCGGAAGGTCGTCATCGGCGCCGGCTGCGAAAGGGGCGCCGCGCCGGAGGAGGTCGTGGAGCTGGTTCATCGATCCCTGGAGTCGTTGAATATCGACCCGCGCGCGGTGGGCCTCATCGCGTCGATCGATCTCAAGTCGGATGAGCCGGCGCTCCACCATCTGGCGGAAATGTTCGATGCGCCGGCCCGGTTTTTCGCTCCTCATGTTCTCGAAACCGAATCGCCGAGGCTGGCCAATCCCTCCGAGGTGGTTTTCCGGGAAACCGGATGCCACGGGGTGGCCGAAGGGGCCGTCCTCGCCGCGCTGGGCCCGGAGGGTGCGCTCGCACTGGAAAAAAGAAAGAGCCGCCGCGCCACCTGCGCCATCGGCATCCGCGCGGAAGGCCCCTGGCTCCCTCCCCTCCCCGGAAACCCCCAGGGGAATCTGTTCGTCGTGGGGCTGGGCCCGGGCGATGCGGCTTGGCGGACCGCCGAGGCGGAAGCCCTCATCGCGCGCTCGACCGATCTGGTGGGATACCGGCTCTATCTGGATATGGCGGCTCCACTGTCCAATGGAAAGCGCCTTCACCCCTATGAGCTGGGAAAAGAGGAGGTCCGCGTCCGAGCCGCTCTGGATCTGGCGAAGGAAGGCCGGAGCGTGGCCCTTCTCTGCTCGGGCGACCCCGGCATCTACGCCATGGCGGGGCTCGTCTACGAATGCCTCGGCCGGGAGGAGGACCCCGCCTGGCGGCGGGTTCATGTCCAGGTGTCCCCCGGCGTCTCCGCCCTCCAGGCCGCCGCCGCGCGCGCGGGCGCTCCGCTGGGACACGATTTTTGCGCCATCTCCCTCTCCGACCTCCTGACACCCTGGGAGGTCATCGAGCGGCGGATTCTGGCCGCCGCCCGGGGCGATTTCAATATCGCCTTCTACAACCCGGCCTCGGCCCGGCGGAAGACCCAGCTCGACCGCGCCCGGGATATCCTCCTCGAACACCGCCCGCCGGATACGCCCGCCGTCCTGGCCCGGAACTTGGGCCGCCCCGGCGAGAGCGTTTCGATCGTCGAACTTTCGGCGCTCTCCTCGAAAAACGTGGACATGCTGACGGTGGTCCTCGTCGGCTCCTCCGAGGCACGCATCGTCCGGGGCGAGGGCGGCGCGGCCCGCGTGTACGCCCCGAGGGGATATGCCCAAAAGCCCCCCTTGAAGCCCGGCGCCCAAGCGACCGCTCCGGAGGACGCACGGTGAGAGTCCACTTCATCGGCGCGGGCCCCGGCGCTCCCGACCTGATCACCCTGCGCGGGGCGCGGCTCATCGAAAAATGCCCGGTCTGCCTCTACGCCGGCTCGCTGGTTCCCGAGGAGGTGATCGCATCAGCTCCCGAGGAGGCCCGCGTCCTCGATACATCCGGAATGACCCTGGACGAGATCGCGGCCGAATATGAGCGCGCGCAAAAAAAAGACTGCAACGTCGCCCGCGTCCACTCGGGCGACCCCTCCCTCTACGGCGCCATCGCCGAGCAAATGCGCCGCCTCGATTCCATGGGGATCGATTACGACGTTACGCCCGGGGTGACGGCCTACTCGGCCGCCGCCGCCGAACTGCGCCGGGAGCTGACCCTTCCCGGAATCAGCCAGACCCTCATCGCCACGCGAACGGCGATGAAATCCTCCGCCATGCCCGAGGGCGAGGCGCTGGAGATTTTAGGGAAATCCGGGGCGACGCTGGCCATCCATCTCAGCGCGCGGAACCTGGCCTATATAGAGGAGGCCCTGATCCCTCACTACGGCCCGGACTGCCCCGCCGTCGCCGTCTACCGGGCGAGCTGGCCCGACCAGCGAATTGTCCACGCCACCCTGTCCACCATCCGGGAAAAGGTGCGGGTAGCCAAAATCACCCGGACCGCCCTGATCCTGGTCGGCGAGGTCTTTTCCGATTCCGCTTTCCAGGACAGCGCCCTCTACGATCCGGACCACCGGCACCTCTTCCGGCCGGGCCCAAAGGATTCGTCAAAGAATTCCTCAGAGGCGGGCTAGCCAATCCATCGCTTCATCCACGCTCTCCACGGATTCACCTTTGGGCGAGACGGGGCGGGAGATCATGCAGACGCTCACGCCGAGCTCCCCGGCGGCGATCAGCTTGCCCTCCCCCGCCTCCCCGCCGCTGTTCTTGGCGACGAGCCAGGTGATGCCGTAATCGCGCATTATCACACCCTCGCTCTCGGCCGTGAACGGCCCCCGGCCCTGGATGTATTCGGCGCCTTCGATGGGAGTCGGAGATTCGACCGTATCGATCGTCCGAATCAGGAAAAAGCACTGCCCCGCGTCCTGGAACGCTTCCAGCTCCTTTTTTCCCACCGTGAGGAAAACCCGCTCCCGCCGGTCCCGGAAAAACGCGGCGGCTTCCTTCAGGCCAGGGACGGGGCGCCAGCCCGGCTCCTCCGGCCAGGGGGGCCGCTCGACCCGGACGAGGGGAACCCCCGCTCGGGCGCATGCCTCGGCGGCGTTTTGGCTGATCCGTTCGGCGAAGGGGTGGGTTGCGTCGATCACCGCCGAGATCCGGCGCTCCGTCAGGCATTCGATCATCCCCGCGGGACCGCCGAAGCCTCCGGAGATCGTCTCCCCGGCGGGCTGGCGGGGGCTCCGAGTCCTCCCGGCCAGGCTCGTGAGGGGCCGCCATCCGGGTGCGGCGGCGATTTCTCCGGCAAGCCGGTAGGCCTCCCCGGTCCCCCCGAGGATGAG
>DNYS01000268.1:5662-5838 GCA_003506735.1 Nitrospinota bacterium | reverse complement strand
GCCCTCCCGGTCGAATATTAGGACCTCCACCTCGATGGGCTCTCCCTCCAGCACTTTCCCGGCGGTCTCCCTGGCCAGGGCCGCCACCCGGCCTGCCAGGGGAATCCCCGCCTCCCTGGCGAGCGCGAGGATTTCGTTCGCCGTGTTGGCTCCCCTCATCCGCCCGGCCAATTCCC
>DNYS01000268.1:0-5533 GCA_003506735.1 Nitrospinota bacterium | reverse complement strand
GAGCGCCCCGAATGAAGGTCGAGATGGCCCCGCGCCAGTTTGCTCAGTTTTCCGAACCCGCCGCCAATCGTGAGCTTCGGGATGGGGTTCCGCCGGAGATACTTGAGCATCCCTCCCGCGAAATCCCCCATATCGAGCATGGCTCCATCGATCAGCCCATAGAGGGCTTGCACCGCTCTCTCGGAGGTCGAGCCCGTGCAGCCGGCCACATGGCTCAGGCCGGTGGCGCGGGCCACGTCGATGCCGCTGTGGATCGAATGAATCCAGGCCGAACACGAATAGGGGATCACCACCCCGGTCGTCCCCAGGATGGAAATCCCCCCGGCGATGCCCAGGCGCGGGTTCCAGGTCTTGAGGGCCATCTCCGCCCCGCCCGGAACGGAAATTTCGATCTCGACGCTCCCGGGCTCCCCGTGGAGCTCCGCCAGCTCGGCGATCACCTCGCTCATCATCCGGCGCGGAACCGGATTGATGGCCGGCTCCCCCACCCCCACCGGAAGGCCGGGCTTGGTGACCGTGCCGACGCCCTCACCCGCCCGGAACACGATGCCCGCCGCCCCATCGCGCCGCCTGACGGTGGCCACGATGAGGGCCCCGTGGGTCACGTCCGGATCGTCTCCGGCGTCCTTTACGATGCCCGCGCTGGCGGCGCCCGCTGTGAGAATCTCGGTGGCCAGCGGAAAGCTCGGGGTCTCCCCCCGAGGCAGGGTAATGGTCACGGGGTCGGGAAACTCCCCCGTCAGGAGCGCGGCATAGGCCGCCTTCGCCGCCGCCGCCGCGCACGCTCCCGTGGTCCATCCCCGCCTCAGCGGTCCTGCCTTCTTGCGCGGCATGCCGGTTCGTCCCGATGTATTCAGGGGGAAAATTGCGCTATAGTCTTGCCCGTTGGGCCATCGTGTTCTCTTTATGGGCTTCCATTCTATCACCCAAAATCATGAAATTACCCTTGTCCTATTCCATGCCCGAATTTTTAGGCGGCCACGTCTGGCTGACGGGCGCCGGCCCCGGCGATCCGGGCCTGATCACCCTGCTTTGCGCCCATGCGCTCGAAGCCGCCGACGTCATTGTCTACGACGCACTCGTGGGCCCCGCCATCCTGGAGATGGTGGGTGAGAACGCCATTTTGCAATTTGCCGGAAAACGCGGCGGAAAGCCTTCGCCCAAACAGCCCGACATCACCCTCAGCCTGATCGAATCGGCGCGGGAGGGGAAACGGGTGCTCCGCCTGAAGGGGGGCGATCCCTTCGTATTCGGCAGGGGGGCCGAGGAGGCCATGCGCCTCTCCGAGGCGGGGATTCCGTTCCGCATTATCCCCGGGATCACCTCGGGCGTCGGGGGGCTGGCCTACGCGGGAATTCCCCTGACCCACCGCGACCACAACGCGGCCGTCACCTTCCTGACCGGCCACGGCGCGGGGGGCGGCGTTCCTGGCGGCATCGACTGGAAAGCCATCGCGGCGGGCTCTCCCGTCATCGTGATTTACATGGCGATGCGCCACCTGCCGAGTATCGTGGAGAACCTGCTCGCCGCCGGAAGGAGCGCCGGGGAGCCTGTGGCCATCATCAGCCGGGCGACCCTGCCGGAGCAGGTCGTCCTCGAAACCCGGCTTTCCGACTGCGTGGAGGAGGCGCGCGCGGCCGGCATCGAACCCCCGGCCCTGGTCGTG
This sequence comes from Nitrospinota bacterium, assembly GCA_003506735.1. Classification (GTDB taxonomy): domain Bacteria; phylum UBA8248; class UBA8248; order UBA8248; family UBA8248; genus UBA8248. The sequence goes on along the minus strand of DNYS01000268.1, from coordinate 3,867 downwards.
ATCGGAAGCGTGGTCTCCTTTCGTCCCTATTTGAACTGGGTGGAACAGGCCCGGAAACGCGCGCTCTAATGCGCCCGAATCCTTCCTGACATGCCGGATCGTCCCTCCGTCCCACGCGCAAATTCCGCCGGCAGCCTCATCATTGCCGGGACGGCCTCGAACACCGGAAAAACCACCGTCACCCTGGCGGCCCTGCGGGCGATGCGGCGCAAGGGGCTCAGCGTCTCCTCGGCCAAGGCGGGGCCGGACTATATCGACCCGGCCTTCCACCGGACCGCCTCGGGCGCCGAGTGCATGAACCTGGACACCTACGCCATGTCGGCGGGCACCCTGAATCATATTCTCGGCGGCCTCCAGGAGCGCTCGGAATACACCCTCATCGAGGGAGTGATGGGCCTCTTCGACGGATCGGCGGCGGGGCCGGGCTCGACCGCCGAGATCGCCGGCCGCTTCGGGCTGCCCGTCCTGCTGACCGTCAACGTGGCCGGCCAGTCCGAATCGGCGGCGGCAGTGGTCCGGGGATTCATGACCCACAACGAGAAGGTCCGGATCGCGGGGGCCGTCCTGAACCAGGCGGCCAGCGCGAGGCACGGGGAGATGTGCCGGGTGGCGGTCGAGAAGGTGGGGTGTCCGGTCATTTCCGTCCTGCCGCGCCAGACGGATTTGGCCCTGGAGGGCCGCCATCTCGGCCTCAAGCAGGCGGAGGAGGCGCCCGATCTCGAAGCCTTCATTGAACGGGCGGCGGATTGGTTCGAGCGCCATACGGACTGGCCCGCCTTCCTCTCTCTTTTCCGGCCGCCCGGAATCGGCCCCCGCCCGGGGCCCGCCGAATGGGGAACAGCCCCGCTCGGGGCTCACACCGCCGTCGCCAGCGACCGGGCCTTCCGTTTTTTCTACCCGCACCTGGCCGCCGCATGGCGGGAGCGGGGGGCCAAAATCTCCCTTTTCTCGCCGCTCGCGGGCGAGACCCCCCATCCGGCGGCGGACGCCATCTACTTTCCGGGGGGTTATCCCGAGCTTCATGCCCGGGAGATTGCTGGGAAGAAGGAACTATTCGGGGCGCTCCGCCGGGCGGCCGGGCGCGGGGTCCCGATCTTCGGAGAATGCGGCGGCTACATGATCCTGGGCGAGTCAATCACCGACGGGGAGGGCAGGACCCACCCCATGGCCGAGCTGTTGCCGGTTGAATTTACGATCCAGGCGCCCGAGCGCCACCTCGGATTCCGGAAAGCCGCCCTCCGCGAAGCCGCCCTGGGCGAGGAGGCGGGCGCACGGTTCCATGCCCACGAATTCCACTATGCCTCGATCCGGCGCACAGACCCTTATTCGGATTCCCTGAAGGCGCTTTTCGAGATGGCGGATTCGGAAGGAAACCCACTGGGCCCGGCCGGGCACATGAAAGGATCGGTGGCGGGATCGTTCATTCACATCATCGATAAGGTTCGGGACTAGGTGTGGATTCTGGCGCTCAAACCAGGGCGGGCCGGCGCCGATGCCGGTGGGTGACAGGGATCTGAATTTCCGGCGCTCCCCCGCCGCCCGTGCGGAACCGCCAAAACCCGGCAATCCCGATCTCGGACCGAAGCGCCGCCAGGCCCTTGGCGAGGTCCGGATGAGCGGCCCCGCCGGGCGGAAAGAGAAACCCCGCGACGCTGCCGCTGTGGGCGATCTGGATCCCCAGCGCCCCGATGCGCTCCGCCGTCTCCTCGATCAGGTCGAAACCGTTCAGCCGGAGATGCCGCTGGTTGAGCCGGGCGCTCCGGGTGGCGGCCCCGGCGGCCCCGGCCAGGTCTCCCCGCTCGAGGGCGCATCGAAAAGCGGCCAGAATCGCATCGCACCGATCGATCTCGGCTGTGGAGTAAGCCGGCGGGGTAAGTTTCAGCGTATCGACCCCGCGCCCGGTCGGGTCCGCGTTGAAGCCGATGACTTCGAAATCGGGTGCCGCGCGCCTGAAATCCTCGATGACCTCTCCCTCGCGCTGGGCGAAGAGGAGGCAGCGCCGCCCGTATGCGGCCGGGTCCGAGGCTCGCTCGGCCTCGACGGCGATGGACGAGATTTCTTCCGCCGAAAACCGGGCGCCCAGGGCGTCCGCCACCGCCCGGATGGCCGCCACGGCATCGCTCGTCGATGAGCCCAGCCCCAGCCGCGGCGGCACCCGGCACCGGAGGGTGAGCCGGCCCCCGGCGCCGCCGCGCCCCAAGCGCGACAGGGCAATCTCCGCCGCGCGCCGGGCCTTCCATTTGCCGCCGGGCCCGGCGGCGAGGACCCCCTTGGGGCGGTACACGAATGAGGCCTCGGAGCCGAAAATGCCGCACGGAAGAGAGACCAGCCCACGGCGCCGCGCGCCGCCCGGGGAGCGGAACACGCCCTGCAAAAATTCCCCGTGATGGGCATGTGCGATTCCGCGCCCCCGGATCATCGATGGGCTCCTGTCCATTGAGATGGAACGTTCATAGCGGGCTCGGCTCTAGGAGAATTTTCAGGCCCTCGCCCCGCTCCATCATGCCGAATCCCTCTTGCCAGCGCTCGAGCGGCAGGATGTCCGTCACCATGGCCTCGGTGTCCACCCTGCCCTCTTCGAGCAGGCGGAGCGCCGTCCGCCAGGCCGAATTTTTCTGGCCGAAGGTGCCGGTGAGGCGGATTTCCTTCCAGGCCAGGAGGTCCAGATTCACCTCGGCCGGCCGCCCCGGCAGTCCTACCTGGAGCATCTGCCCGCCCTTGCGCACGTTCTCGATGCAGGACCGCACCGCCGCCGCGCCGCCCACCGCCTCGACCGCCAGATCCGCGCCCCAGCCGCCGGTCGCCTCCCGGACGATGGCGCCGAGGTCTTCCTCCTCCACGTTGACGGCCCGGAAAACGCCGAGCCGCCCGGCCATCGCGAGCCGGTCCGCGTCCCGGGGCAGCCCCGCGATGATGACCCGCGCCCCGTGGGCCATGGCCACCTGGGCGCAGCCCAGGCCGATGGAGCCCGGGCCCACGACCAGGACGGTATCCCCCTCCGTGAGGCGGCACTGCTCGGTGAGCCCGTGGACGCAGACGGCGAGCGGCTCCATCAGGGCCCCCGCCTTCAGGCTCACCGAATCCGGCAGCCGGTGAATCGATTCGGCGCGGGTGACGACATAATTCGTGAAAGCGCCGTCGGACACGACCCCGGCGATATCCCGCTCATCGCAGCGGTTGTAGTTTCCCCCGGCGCAATGGGGACAGCTCCCGCAACTGCTTTTCGTGGGCTCGGCCGTCACCCGGTCGCCCACCGAGATGCCCTCTACGCCCTCGCCCAGCGCATCGATCTCCCCGGAAAACTCGTGCCCGAGAATGAGCGGCGGAAAATAATGGAAAAACGCGCCCGATGCGATGTGCACGTCCGTGCCGCAAATGCCCGTCCACTTCACCCGCACCCGGACCTGGCCCGGCCCCGGGGCGGGCTCATCCACTTCCCGGATGGACATATGGCCCGCGCCCCTGGCGGATTTGACCAGTGCCTTCACGCCCTGCCCTCCCCCGGGGTTTGGGTACGGTATCGCTCGGCCATAATGATACCCACGGGGGCCGGACGGGGCCAGCCATGATCGGAGGGCGCGGCCCCGGTTCTTTGGCCCGAAACTTCCTTGGAACGGAACCGGGATGAGCGGCGCCTGAATTCTCCCGCACCTCCGCTACTTTATTCCGGCATCGCATAGAGGACGCAATGGACGGCCCCGCGATTCCGGATGAAAACGTCCGAGGGCATGCGAATGATTTTGGCCCGGGGATAAGCCTCCCGATAGATGGCCACGGCGCGGGCGGCGCGCTCGTCCCGGGCGGAGGGGGGGGGTAACACCGCCCCCCCCCCCCCCCCCTGTCGCCGACCCCCCAGAAACAAGGGGG
>DNYS01000023.1:1886-3171 GCA_003506735.1 Nitrospinota bacterium | reverse complement strand
GGATCGGCCACTACAGGAAATTCGGGGTGGTGCCGGAATTTGCTCCCGGCCCGGGTCCATTGCACGAGCCCATTGCCCGGCGCCGGCGCCGGGAGACCTCCCCGAGAGAACGGCATCGAGAAAATCGCGGGTCCGTAGCGCGATGGAGGGCCAGGAGAACACATCGGCCAGCGCCCCGGCCCCGGCGCGGAGCCGATCGCGCCGCGCGGGATCGTCCATGAGCGCGGACACCTCGACCGCGAGCGCCCTGGCGTCACCGAAGGGCACGGGAGCGAAGTTTTCTCCCGCCCGGAAATAGCGGGTCTCGATTTTTGAGGGGGTGCTCACCAGGGGAAGCCCGTGGGCGATGGCCGCCATGAGCGACCCCCGCCGGGAGGAGACCCCGCCCTCGAAGGGGGCGATAAACATATCCGCCGCGAGAAGAATCTCGCTCACGCGCTCGTCCGGGACATAGCCCGTCCAGACCACATCGCCGCCGAGCCCAAGCGCGCCCGCCCGCTCCTGGAGCCTCGGGTAAAAGCCCTCGTCGTCCGCGCGCCTTCCGCCGATCATGAACAGCCTAAAATCGCGCCCCCCCTCTTTCAGCCTCCCCGCCGCCTCGAGAATCTGCCCGGCGCCCTTGCCGGGGTAGTAGAACCCGAAATGGGCGGAGGATGAACCCCTCCGGCGAAAGCCCCTCCTCGACGCGCACCTTGTCCCGGGCCGCCTTGCGCGCCTCGTTTCGCCTCTCGGCCCCGCCGGCCGGTTCGATGTTCGCGCCGATGGGCACCTCGCCGAGCTTGCGAAGCGCCCGGGGCATGTATTTTCCGATCAAGCCTGTCACCTCCTCGTTCGTGCTGAGGATGGCGGTGGCGGTGGCGAGCATGAGCCCGCCCCGGCCTTGGAGGCAAAGGCCGGCCCGCCGACGGTGTGCATCGACAGAACCGTGCGGACGCCCGGCGCCAGGCACCGCATCGCCAGGGGAAGAAAATGAATCCAGGCGGATGAAGGCGGGTACAGATCGGGAGCGTACTGAACGAGGAGGGGGCCGATTTTCTCATCGCGCGCTGCCCGGGCGATCCGCGTGAGGGAGGCGGGGCCCCAGCCGCGCGCCAGGCGGAGTACCTTCGCGCCCTCCGCCTCCCCGGGCCCGCCGTAGTCCTCCCCGGTGAACACCGCCACTTCCACACCGGCGCGAACCAACTCGGGGACGAGCATCTTCGTGAAATCGCCGATGCCGCAGGGGGCACGGTTGGGTGGGTAGCTGGGGCTGAGAATTCCGATCCGCAAGGGAGAGGTTCCTGGC
>DNYS01000023.1:498-1764 GCA_003506735.1 Nitrospinota bacterium | reverse complement strand
TCGGTGCCGAGGGCCGAGCGCAGGTCATCGCCGCTGATGGTCTCTTTTTTCAAAATCACTTCGGCGAGCGTGTCCATATCCTCCCGCCGGCCGGCGAGAATTTCCTTCACCCGCCCGGCGGCGGCGTCGAGGATTTTCCCGACCTCCTCGTCCACCCCCCTCTGGGTCGCCTCGCTGATAGTCGACATTCCGGCCGGTAATTGGAACCCCCCGCCCAGGAAGAGGGGGCGCTGCTCCGAGCGCAGCGCGCGGGGCCCGAAGCGCTCGGTCATCCCGTACTCGGTCACCATGGACCGGGCCATGTCCGTCGCCCGCTGGAGATCGTTCTGCGCTCCGGTGGACACCTCGCCAAAGACGATCTCCTCGGCGGCGCGCCCCCCGAGCAGGACGGCGATGCGGCCTTCGAGTTCGCTCTTGGAGAGGAGGTACCGGTCCTCGGTGGGCCGCTGGAGGGTATAGCCCAGGGCCCCGATTCCCCGCGGGATGATCGAGACCTTTTGCACCGGGTCGGACCCGCCGATGAGTTCGGCCGACATGGCGTGGCCCAGCTCGTGAAAGGCAACCCGGCGGCGCTCCTCGCCGGTCATGACGCGGGATTTTTTCTCGAGCCCGGCGGCAACGCGCTCGAAGGCCTCCTCGAATTCGGCCATCGTCACCGCATCGCGGTTGTGCCGCACCGCGAGCAGGGCGGCCTCGTTCGCCAGGTTCGCCAGGTCCGCCCCCGAGAGGCCGGGCGTCATCTCCCCGATGCGGTCGATGTTCACGTCGGCGTCGAGGATAAGCTCTTTCGTATGCACACGGAGGATGTGCTTTCGCCCGATCAGGTCCGGACGGTCCACCAAAACCTGCCTATCGAAGCGGCCGGGCCGGAGCAGGGCGGCGTCCAGGATTTCGGGGCGGTTGGTGGCGGCCATGATGATGACCCCTTTCCGGGTGTCGAAACCGTCCATCTCGACCAGAAGCTGGTTGAGGGTTTGTTCGCGCTCATCGTGCCCGCCCGAGAGCCCGTTCGCGCTCCGGGATCTCCCGAGCGCATCGAGCTCGTCGATGAAGACGATGCAGGGGGCNNCCCACGAACATCTCGACGAATTCGGAGCCCGATATGCTGAAAAAGTTGACCCCGGCCTCGCCCGCCACCGCCTTGGCCATGAGGGTTTTTCCGCAGCCGGGGGGGCCGACGAGAAGCACTCCGCGCGGAATCTTCCCCCCCAGGCGCTGATAGCGGTCGGGGTGGCGCAGGTAGTCCACCACCTCGACGAGTTCTTC
>DNYS01000023.1:0-400 GCA_003506735.1 Nitrospinota bacterium | reverse complement strand
TCCACCCCGGCGACGTCATCGAAGCGGACTTTCACGTCCTTGTCGGCGTAGATTTTGGCCTTGCTCTTGCTGAAGGCCATCACCCCCTGGCCGGGACCCATGCGCTTCAAGACGAAGGCGTAGACGGCGAACAGGATGCCCAGCGGAAGGACCCAGGAGCTGATGAACTGGACGATCCAGGGGGGCGCGAACAATCCCTGGTAGCTCACGCCGGCCTTTTCGAGCAAGGGGATGAGCGCGGGGTCCTCCACCTTGGCCGTCTCGAAGTGTTTCTTTCGCCCGGTGCGGAGGTTGGCGCCCTTCATCGTCCCCCGGAGGCGGTCGTGCAGAATTTCAACGCGCTCCACCCGGCCCTGCTCGACCCGCTGGCGAAACTCATTGTAGGGGATTCGCTTGAACG
>DNYS01000283.1:911-9967 GCA_003506735.1 Nitrospinota bacterium | reverse complement strand
GCGCAAACCGCTCGCCTCCATGACATTGTGCAGGTGGCCGAGGAGGCCGAACCCGGTGATGTCGGTCGAGGCATGGGCACCGATCCGCACCATCGCGTCGCTGGCCGATTGGTTGAGGGCGCTCATGGAGGCCACCGCCTCCTCGAAAACGCCGTCCTTGAGCTTGCCAGCGTCGCCGAAGATGCTGCGCGCGGCCTTGAGGACGGGGTTCACCGCCTTGGTGAGGTTGGTGATGATGCCGGTGCCGATCTTTTTCGTGAGGATGAGTCGATCGCCCGGCTTGGCGCCCTGGTTGGTTATCATCTCGCGGGGATCGACCGTGCCGGTGACGGCGATGCCGTACTTGGGCTCGGGGTCGTCCACGCTGTGCCCGCCGAGGATGACGGCCCCCGCCTCGCGCATCGCGTCGGCCCCTCCGGCCATGACGCGCCCGAGCAGGGCGAGCCCTAGGTGGCAGGGGAAGGCGACGAGGTTGAGCCCGGTGATGGGCCGCGCGCCCATGGCGAAGCAGTCGCTCAGCGCGTTCGCCGCCGCGATCCGGCCAAAATCGTAGGCGTCGTCCACAATCGGCGTGAAGAAATCCACCGTCTGGACGATGGCCAGATCCTCGCGCAGCTTGTAGACGCCCGTATCGTCGCCCGCATTCGTGCCGTAGAGCAGGTTTGGATCGCTGAACGGCTCAAAACCGCTCAGCGCCTCTCGCAGGTCCTCCGGACCCAGTTTCGACCCTCAGCCGCCCGCCTTGACCAGGCTCGTGAGCCGGATTTTTTTCTCGGTTGCCGCCGTCACTTCTGTCTCCTTCCCTTTCCCGTGTGGGCCATGGATGCGGCGCTCCCATCCGGCTTATACCACGAATCGGGAAAACCTATAAAGATGCGCTCCCCCCCGCCCGGGCCGCTCGGCGGTTGAATCCGCCGCGGCGCGGGTACATATTGGGCGCATTCAAACCCTCCGCGGCGCGGCCGCCACCGGGAGCATTCGGGGACGGCGCGGGCGGCATTCATTTTCCTCCGAAATCAAAAAGGGATGCTGAGATGAAAGTGGTCATTTCCGACGATTACCAGGATTGTATCCGGGGCCTCGATTGCTTCGCCAAAATGGCGGACCACGAGGTGACCATCCACAACGACACCGTAAAGGAAGTGGACGCCATCGCCGAGCGGTTCGCGGACGCCGAGGCTGTCGTCCTCATCCGCGAGCGGACACCCATCACCGAGACGCTCCTCGATAAGCTCCCCAACCTCAAGCTCATTAGCCAGACCGCGCGCGGGGTCAACCATATCCCCCTGGAAGCCTGCACCCGCCGGGGGGTCGCCGTCGCCGCCGGGGGCGGAAACAAGAACGTCACGGCCGAGCTGACCTGGGGGCTCATCCTCGCGGCCTCACGCAACATCCCCCGCGAGGTCCAGGCCCTGAAAGAGGGGCGCTGGCAGACCTCCCTCGGCCACCGACTCACCGGCAAAACGCTAGGCATTTACGCCTACGGCGGCATCGGCAACATTGTCGCCAAGGTCGGGGCCGCCTTCGGGATGAACGTCCTCGCCTGGGGCCGTGAGGGAAGCCGGGAGCGCGCCACCGCGGACGGCTTCGAGATGGCGGCGAGTCGAGAGACGTTTTTCGAGACATCGGACATCGTTTGCATTCACATCCCCCTCAAGCCGGACGCGCGGGGAATCGTCACCGCCGCCGATCTCGCCCGTATGAAGCCGAGCGCGCTGTTCGTCAATACGAGCCGGGCGGGCCTCATCGAGGAGGGCGCCCTCCTCGCCGCCCTCAAGGCCGGCCGGCCGGGCTTCGCTGCGGTGGACGTTTACGAGGACGAACCCGTCCTGGGCGGGAACCATCCGCTTCTCGAGTTGGACAACTGCCTTTGCTCCCCCCACCTCGGCTACGTCTCGAAGGAATCGTTCGAGGAATACATCGGGGGCGCCTTCGACCGAATCACCGCTTTCGCCAAGGGCGAGCCCATCGACATCCTGAACCCCAAAGCGCTCAAATAGCTCAAAAGTTCCAATAGACGGAGACCTCCCTTGGAATTTGGATTCACCGAACAACAAGAACTCATGCGCCGCACGCTGGATGAGTTGCTGGGCCGCGTATGCCCGCCCGAGTACGCGATGGCGTGCGACCAAAAGGGCGAGGCCCCGGTGGAGGCCTACGCCGCGCTGGCCGAGGGCGGCTGGATCGGCGTCTCCGTCCCCGAAGAATACGGAGGCATGGGCGGGAACGCGCTCGATCTCGCCATCGTCCTCGAGACGGCGGGGACCCACTACCTCGATCTCGCCACCATGATCTTCCGGAACGTCTGCTATGGGTGCGACGCGGTTTTGATGAGCGGGACAGACGCCCAGAAAAAAGAGATCATTCCGGCGGTGGTGGGGGGCAAGGCCTTTTTCGCCTTCAGCCTCACCGAGCCCGACGCGGGCTCGGACGCGGCGGCGATCATCACCCGGGCCGACCGCGAAGGAGACACCTTTCGCATCACAGGCACCAAAAACTTCACTTCGGGAATGCCCACCGCGACGCATATCCTCATCGCCGCGCGAACGGACCGTTCGGGCGAGCGGCACCAGGGCATCACCAACTTCATCCTCCCGGCCGATCGCGAAGGGATCGAGTGGAAAAAGCTCGCCCTCCTCGGCCACCGGGCGATGGGAACGTGCGAGGTCCACTACGGCGGGGTCGAGGCCCGCGAAGATGAGGTTCTCGGCGATATCGGAGAGGGATGGGGGGCCCTGATGGCCTACATCACGACCGAGCGGCTTTGCCTCTCCGCGGCCCGGACCGGAGCGGCGGCGGCGGCGCTCGCCCTCGCCCTCAATCACGCCAAGGAGCGAGAGCAGTTCGGACGGCCCATCGGCAAGTTCCAGGCCGTGAGCCACATGCTCGCCGAGATGCACACCCTCGTGGACACGGCCCGGCTTCAGGTCTACCGCTTCGCCTGGCTCGTCTCCGAGGGAAAGGCGGGGCGCATCGAGGCCGCCACCCTCAAGCTCTACGCCGGGGAGGCCTACAAGCGGGTGGCCGACCTGGGCGTCCAGGTGATGGGCGGCTACGGATACAGTGCCGAGTTCGCTATGGAGCGCCACTACCGCGACGCCCGGCTCGCCACCATCGGCGCGGGCACGAGCGAGATCCAGCGCAACATCATCGCTAAGGCGCTCGGGCTCTAGCGGCGCTCATCCGGCCCCGGCTCCTCATGGTGTCACCGAAAATTTTCCGGCCCCGGGCCCTCCCGCCCCGGCGCGGATTGAATTCCCGGCCCGGATCGGATAAGGAATCCACATCCGAAAAGATGCGTTCGCCGCAACGGTGCGGCGCTTCCATCGAGCGAGTTACCGACGAAAGAGTATCCGATGCCCCTGGACCCGGCCGTTTTGGAGCACGCGTTTCCCGAATTCGAGTTTGCCGTCGAGCGCGGAAAAATCCGCGAGTTCGCCCTGGCGCTCGGGCTGGAGGACCCCGTTCACTTCAATGTTGAGGCGGCGCGGGCGGCGGGGTACGCCGACCTGCTGGCTCCCCCGACGTTCACCCGCCAGTTCTGGCACGAAAACGGCGAGAACGACCCGATGCCCCACCTGGGCTACGACCCCAAGCGCCGCCTCCACGGAGAACAGGAGTTCGAGTACCACAAACCCCTCGTCGCCGGGACCCTTCTGCGCGGGCGAAACGTCATCGCCTCGACCCGCGAGAAAGGGGGCCGCCGCGGGGGAAAGATGACATTCGTCGTGATCGAAACGCGGTTCCTGGACGAGGGCGGCGAGGTCGTCCAGGTGGCCCGGCGCACCCTGATCGAAACGGCGGCCCCGCCGGAATAAAATGGATAGGAGGCCGCCCCGTGGCCGAACCTTTTGCCTACGCCCATTGGGACGACCTCACCGAGGGCGCCAGGCGCGAACTCACGGTGGGACCGCTCACCCGGACCGACTTCGTGCGCTTCGCCGGGGCGAACGGCGATTTCAACCCGAACCATCACGATGAGATTTACGCCATCCAGTCTGGATTCGAAAAGGTCTTCGCGCCCGGGATGCTCCAGGGGGGATACCTGGGGCGGCTGGTGTCCGAATGGGTGGGTCCCGGCGCCCTGCGCTCTTTCCGGCTCCGCTTTTCTTCTCAGGCGTGGCCGGGGGACATGGTGATCTGCCGGGCAAAGGTGGTCCGCCGCTTCGAGGAGGGCGGCGAGCGGCGCGTCGAAATCGAGGCCGAGGCCGTCAGCCAGAGCGGGGACGCCCTCATCAAGGCCCACGCGGTCGCCGCCCCGCAATCCTGATTCCAACCGAACGAGGGTTTCATGCTCAAAGGCTACCGCATCCTGGATCTGGGCCAGGTCATTGCCGGCGCGATCGGGGGGATGATCCTCGCCGACATGGGCGCCGAGGTCATCAAGATCGAATCCCCCCGGGGCGACCTCGGGCGAAACCCCGCCATCGCCGGGATCGGCGATGTGTCGAGCATCTTCCTCACCTTCAACCGGGGCAAGAAAAGCATCGTCCTCGATCTCAAGAACGAGGACGGGAAAAAGGCGTTTCTCGATCTCGTGGCGGTATCGGACGCCGTTCTGGTCAATTTCCGGCCCGGCACGATGGACCGGCTCGGCCTGGGCTATGAGGCGATGCGCGGGCGAAACTCCGAAATCGTCTTTGTGGATTCGAGCGGATACGGGGACGCGGGGCCATGGCGCGACCGGCCCGCGTTCGACCTAGTGGAGGTGGCCGTGAGCGGGCACATGTCCATCACCGGCGAGCCAGGGCGCGCACCGGGGAGGCCCGGAACCCCCTCGGCCGACATATCGACGGCGCTCTATTGCGCCCTCGCCTGCATGGCGGGGCTGCTCGGCAAGGCGAAGAGCGGCGGCGGCGCCCATATGGAGGTGCCCATGTTCGACGTCCAGCTCGCTATGCTCGGCTACATCTCGACCATGTACCTCAACAAGGGAGACCTTCCCGATCCGCCGGGCAACGCCCACGAATACATGGTCCCCTATCAGGCGTTCGCCACCGCGACGGGCCATATCGTCCTCTCCCCCCGGGAGGACCGCTTCTACAAGAAAATGTGCGAGACGATGGGCATTCCCGAACTGGGCGAAGACCCCCGCTTTCGCACGAACGACATGCGCGCCGAGCACCAGGACGAACTCCTTCCGGTGATGGAAAAAATCCTCCTCGAAAAATCCGCCGAAGAGTGGCTGGCCATTTTCGATGAGGCCGGGGTGCCCGCCGCGCCGGTGAACAAGCTCGACCGCGCCCTCGAGAACGAACAGGTCGAGGCGCGGGGGCTGATCCGCGAGTTCGACTACCCCGGCTCGGGGACGGTCCGCGTCGTCGGAAACCCCATCCGCGACCTGACCCTTCCCCGGAACCCCGACCCCGGGCCCGCCCCCCCGCTGGGCGGTCACACCGGGGAGATCTTGAAAAACGTCCTCGGCTACGGAGATGAAAAAATCCACGCCCTGATGGACTCGGGCGCCGCCCAGGGACCCTCCTGATCCGGCGGCCGGCCGCATCCAGAAACGGCGCGTCTCTGGCCTTCCGGCACCCCCCTTCAACCTCCCGAAATCGCTTCCGCTGGGCGCAACCGGCCCCCATCGCGGGCGGGCTTTCCCCCCGGCGCGTTCGACATATACATTTCGCCGGCAGGGCTGCTACAAAAAATGCGCGGTCATGGGCGGTACCGCCCCCGGCATCCCCGCCCCCCGGAGAGGCTTTGGGAAAATCCACCGGGGATCGGGCCCGGGCGGACATTCGGCCTGAAGGCCGCCTCCGGGCGTGCACGGGCGGGGCCAAAATATTCGTGCCCGTATCCAGCTTGAGGGCTACATTATAAGAGTAAATTATCTTTTTTCTGCCTGGAGGCCCTCCCATGAAAAAAAGATCGTCCCCGAGAAAGAAAAACCCACCGCCCGCCGCGGGGAGAAGCGCCCGGTCCTTTCCCCCTTGAACTACCGGGACTCCGTCCGGCGCGCCTACCAGGCGGCGCGGGAGACCCCCTCTCTTTTCGATAAGCTGTTCTGCTATTGCTACTGCGACCGGAGCTTCGGCCACAAGAGCCTGCTCAGTTGCTACGCCACCACCCACGCCGCAGGCTGAGGGATCTGCGTGAATGAGGCGCTGGATGCGTCTCGCCTTTACCGGGAAGGACTGAGTCCGGTCGAAATCGGCGCAGCGATCGACCGCAAGTACGGGAGGACATAAGGAACCTCCGGATTACCGGGGCGGAAAACTTCCCCCGCCTTCCATAAATGGGGGTACACAGGTTCCTGGGGATTTGCTAGGAGTCGGGCATTCAGGAACCGGTGAAGGAGGTGCCTCCAATGAACTCCGATTCGGACAAGCGTATCAACTCTCGCCTTCCCAACGCTGCGTTCGTCGTTCTGATCGACGCCCCCACCCACTCGGACATCCTCCTCGAACCCAAGGACATCAGCCTCGGCGGGTTCATGGTGATGCTCCACGATAAGCCCGAAATCGGCGAGGTTATCCCTTGCTCCATCGACATCCTCAACCAGGTTTTCGATGGCTTCAAAATGACGGTCGTCCGGGTGGGGGAAGAAGATTCCGATCCCCCCTCCTGGGCCACAGGAATGTCGCTCGAAATTCCGGAAAATATCCTGGCGGAATTCAAGGCGGCGCTCAAAAAGGCGTTTCCCGATTTGGAACGGGACGGCCTATCCGCCGGCTAGGTGTGAATTCCAACCAGATTGCTCAGCCCGGCGCGAAGCCCTCTCCCTCGGTGGGCATCCTTATCTCCCCCCGCCTGATTCCTCCCGTCCATCAATCCGAAATCACCGCCACCGCTTCGATTTCGATGAGGATTTCGGGGGAGGCAAGCCCGGCGGACACGGCGGTGCGGGCCGGAGGATCTTCGCTGAAAAACTCTGCATAGACCTCGTTCATCGCCTGCTTGTCGATATTCTCGGCGTGAAAAATGGTCACCTTCATCACGTCCGATAGTGCCGCGCCCCCCTCCTCGAGAATATCCCGCACGTTGGTGAGCGCTTGGCGGGTCTGGGCCCTGATATCGCCCGGCCCGATAAGGTTCCCCTCGCTGTCGAAAGCGACCTGACCCGCCGTGAACACAAACGCCCCTCTTTTGGTCCCGCAGGAGCGGGGATTTTTCGTGGGATACGCCGAGGGCGGATTCAGCAGGATTTTGCTCATGGGTTCACCTCCTTCATGCCGGATTTCGGCCGAAAACATCTTGAATCCGCGCCAGTCCGCACATTTGCGCTCAACCCGCCCCAAATCGGGCCAGGCGGGAACGAAGGCGACGGCGCGGTTTCCGGGAACGGAGGAAAGTCTTGCAAATACCCGGAGGAAAATATAGTATCCGTATAATAGATATAAGGGTCCATATATATTGAACTGTTGTAAAAATGCCCCCCCTCGGTGGTCGCGGCGGCGGCCGCGGCGCTCCATCCACGCATTGAGATACGTTTATGAGGAATATCCGCAAGGTCATTTTCGTCGAGCCCAGAGGCGAGAGCCCGAACGTCTACTCCGGCATCCTTATCCCCCGGACCGGGGCGGTGCTGCTGGCCACCCTCCTCCGCGAGAATGGTTATGAATCGAAAGTGTTTTGCGAGGACATCGCTCCGGCCGACGAGGATGAACTCTTCTCGGCCGACCTCATCGGCATCTCGGCGCTCACGAACACGGCCCGGCCCGCCTACCGCCTGCGGCCAAGTGCCGGGAGCGCGGCATCCCGGCCATCATGGGCGGCACGCACGCCACCTTCATGCCGGACGAGGCGCTGGACCGCGTGGACTTCGTCGTCAAGGGCGAGGGCGAAGGTCCGCTGCTGGAGCTGCTGGCCGCCCTCGAGGGCAGGGGCTCTTTCGCCGGCATCCCCAACCTCTCCTACTGATCGGGCGGGCGGCTGGGGCGGGGGAGGAAAATCCACAACCCCAATCGCGCCTTCGTCCAGGATCTCAACGCCTTTCCCATCCCCGACTTCAGGCTCGTCCAGGGCTGAGGCAAGGATTCCATCGTCTCGATCATGACCAGCCGGGAATGCCCTTACGACTGCACCTTCTGCTCGGTGACGGCCATGCTCGGGCGCGGCTACCGCTACACGAGAGAGGACCGCGTCCTCGAGGAGATCCGCCACTACCGCGATCACGACTACATTTTTTTCTGCGACGACAACTTCGCCGTGAACAAAAAAAGGACCAAGAATATCCTCCACCGCAAGATCCGGGAGGGCTCGGCATGGAGTGGTCCGCCCAGGTCCGGGCCGAGGTCACCGACGATATTGAGCTGATCGCCCTCATGCGCGAGAACAACTGTTTCAACGTCTATATCGGCTTCGAGAGCTTCAACCCGGAAACGCTGGCGCTCTACAACAAGCGGATAGAGGTGGACCGCATCCGCCGCAGCATGGACATCCTCCACCGGCACCGCAGCAAGGTGCACGGCATGTTCGTCCTCGGCTCGGACGCCGATGACGCCGAATCCGTGCGCACCACCGTCCATCTCGCCAAAAAACTCGACCGCGACACCACCCAGTTCATGATCCTGACCCCGATGCCTGGAACCGCCATGACCCAGGACCTCGAAGGCGAAGGCCGCATCCGCACCCGGGACTGGAATCTTTTCGACGGCCACTACGTCACCTACGTGCCTCGCCGGCTGACCCCCTACGAGCTTCAGCGCGAAACCCTCCGCGCCTTCCGGAAGTTCTACTCCCTGCCCCGCATCGCGGCCCGCGCGATCCGCGGGGACAAATGGACCGCCCTGCTGCGCTACGGGGCGCGCCGGTATGTCCGGCGGTGAGTCCGCCGGAACCGGGCCCATCTGGAGCGCCTGCGCGAGGAAATCCTCTCCGAAGCGCGCCGCCTGTCCGAGGCCGGGAGAAAAAAAAGGACCCGTTACGTCGCCCTGGACGAGGGAGGGCTGCCGGACCACCTGGAGCGATTCGTGCGGCGCTTCTTCCGGAAGCTGGGTGTGCGGGTGATCTCGTTGAGGATGGAATTGGAGGGGTCGATGGAAGAACTCGCCCAGAAAGCCGCCGAGGCGATGCCGGGGCTGCGCCGGCGGGCGGAGCTTCTCATCCTGCCC
>DNYS01000283.1:0-774 GCA_003506735.1 Nitrospinota bacterium | reverse complement strand
CGGCGATTTTTTCCCTGCCCATCGAGGCGGACGGCACGCCCAACTACCTCGCCTTCACCCGGATCGGGATGGTGTTCACCCAAAAATCCAAGAGGGTGAAGCGCGCCTTCGACGCCGCCCTCCGCGATATGGGGCGGGTGAGGCTTTCGCTTATCTAGCCGCTCATTTCTTTGAGGACGGCCATCGGGCGGGCGGAAGGCGCCAGAGGCGCTCGGCGTTGCCGTGGGCCAGCGCCTTGGCGACGGCCATAACCTGCGACGCGAAACCGCCAACCTGCCCGCACACCTGCCGGAACAGGGAGCTTTCCATCTCGTAAATCCGGTCCCGGGCACTCAGGACCTGCGACTCGTACTCCTTCATCTCAGGGGTTATGTAACGTTCGCCGCCCACCAGGGTCTGCCGTCGGATGTACTCATCGGGTACCAGGGACACGTTTGTCTTGCTCACCTCGATGTAGTAGCCGAAGACCTTGTTGTAGCCTACCTTCAGGGACTTGATGCCCGTACGCTCACGCTCTCTCCGCTCCAGGCCGGCGACGTACCCCTGGGCATTGCGCGACGACTCTCGAAGGGCATCCAGCTCGGGTGAAAACCCCTCGCGGATCACCCTGCCATCGCCGACGGACAGGGGAGGGTCGTCGTTGATCGCGCTGTTGACCAGGCTGACAACCTCATGGTTGTCTCCGATCTCGGCGGCCAGCCACTCGACCGCGGGAGAGTCTTCGTCTTCCTGCAGGATAGACTTCAGCTGGGACGCAGCCTCGAGGCTGCGTCC
>DNYS01000208.1:4460-6823 GCA_003506735.1 Nitrospinota bacterium | reverse complement strand
TGTGTCTCCGGTTCGATCAATTGGTTCTCTAATCCTTGATGGTTCCGTTCCTTGTGATAATGGGCTGTGCTCCGCAAAAACTCCATCCCCGTTCAGGCGGCGAGGGGAACAAGCTGGTAATCGTGGTGAAGCCCATTCAGAACTGGCCTGGAAGCCACCTTTTTATCCTCGTCCAAAAGATGCCGCTTCTCTTGCATGGATCTGGGCGCACAACTTGTCGGCTCAGGAACCCCGGGACCCAAAGATGAATGCGGTCTCTTTTGGTTGTAATAAGACACCCATTCCTCAAGGATTACCCTCAGATGGTTTTCCGTAAACGGAATCATGTGATCCAAACACTCCCGACGAATCGTCCCGATGGTCCGTTCACAAATCGAATTCGCCTGAGGGCTCCGATACGGGGTTTTGAGTACGCGGAGACCCAGGTTTTCGACTGAATGATCTAACTCCCTTGAATACACCCTGCCTCGGTCATGAATGAGAAATCTGTACTTATGATCTGAGGGAATCGTCTGACGTAGCTGTTGAAGTGTCCACTCAGCTGTTGGGTGGGCCGTTACACCCACATGTATAATCCGCCGAGAGCCATGTTCTAAAAGAACGAACACATAAAGGATTCGGAACGTTACTGTTACGACAACAAAGAAATCACAGGCCAGGATGGCTCCAGCATGATTTCGCAAGAAAGTGGCCCAGCGTTGATCCCCCCGAGGTCCGTGTGATGGCTCCTTTGGCATATACTTTCGAACGGTCCGTGGCGATACACGGATGCCCAGCTTGACGGACAACTCATTCGCAATTCGCTCCTCTCCCCATAATGGATTCTCGCGGGCCATCTGACGAATCAAACTTCTGAGGTCTTCAGGGATTCGGGGCCTGCCCATCCTCGACTTCCATCTCCAGAACATCCTGAAGCCTTCACGGTGCCACCGAATGAGGGTCTTGGGCTGAACGACCACCAGTGCGCCTTTCCAATTAAAAAACCTGGAGAGGCCTATCAGTGTGAGCTTGGTTGCAGAATCGATTCGACCGGGCTTGATGCTCCGCTCTTTATACATAGCGAGTTGTTTTCGAAGAAATAGAGTTTCAGCAGCTAGCTTGCCTCGGCTGCACATGAGGAGGAAAAGAAGTGAAATGAGATCGATGACTACCTGAAATAAAGCCCGGGCGATGTCCATGGCAGGGATTTTGCCATGCGTGGGTCCCCTCAAGCGACCTTCTTAAACTATTCAATCTAGGCGGGATCCACTTTTTGCGGAGCACACCGGGCGGGGATTCACGGGCCTTGGTCGTGGGCATGGCGGGTCCTCCGATATCCACGCGAGGGTCTCGTATAAACCGACATTTCCCATTTGCTCACCGGACAAATTCATTCTAGATAAGCCCTTTGAATTACACAAAAAGGCTCTTTATCATCACCGAGGGCCAGGCCGAGGCGGGGACCTCCTTCCCCCGCCACCTCTCCCAGGAGACCCTCCGGGGCATTTAGGGGGACGGTTGGGCATCGCGCCTTTGAGGATATTGTCTACCAAATGTGCGGCTTGCCTGAAGATGGCAGGAGGGCTCGCCGCAAAAGACATGAGGCACCCCGCCCGCGGGGGAATTAGCGAAATGAGGCCTTGATCCCGCCCCGTCCACGGGCGAGGATTGGGAGCCGGTTTTTTTCCGGGCCGGAATGTCCCCCTTCCGCATAGGAGGCGTCCTACCATGTCCGCGATCCCCCAGACCATGAAGGCTGCCGTCACCCACGGGGCCGATGAAGTGCGCATCGAGGAGATCCCCGTCCCCGCCTACGAGCCCGATCAGATCCTCGTCAAGGTGGCCGCCTGCGGCATCTGCGGCACCGACACCCACATCCTCGCGGGCCACATGCGGCCCGCCTGGCCGCCGTACTATCCCTTCATCCAGGGCCACGAGTGGTGCGGAACCGTTGCCGCGATCGGAAGCGGGGCGCGCACCAGCCTCCGAGAGGGTGACCGCGTCATCATGGAGCCCACGGTGGGCTGCGGGGCGTGCGCCACCTGCATCCGGGGCGACTACCACCTCTGCGAGGACGCGGGGAAGCCGGGCGGGGGCTACAAGCTCCTGGGCCACACCTCGGACGGCTCCTTCAGCGAGTACGGCGTTGCCCCCCCGAACAACCTCCACAAGATGCCCGACGCAATGGGCTGGGAGGATGCCGTCATCGTCAACCAGGTGGTCATCGCCCTCCACGCCCTCGACCGCGGCCGGGTCGAGCCTGCCGACCGGGTGGGCATCGTCGGCCCGGGACTGCTGGGCCTCGCGGTGCTCCAGCTCGCCAAGGTCCTCGGGGCGTCCAGGACCTACATCACGGGCCGCGGCTACCGCCTCGACATCGCCCG
>DNYS01000208.1:4024-4300 GCA_003506735.1 Nitrospinota bacterium | reverse complement strand
ATGCGGGCCGCCGTGGGCATGGTCCGCCGCGGCGGGCGCGTCGTCTTGGAGGGTATCAACGGCGGCCAGGAGGTCCCCTTCGTCACCGACCGCATCGTGCTGGACGAGATCACCATCCTCGGCGGGCGGGGCTCGCCCAACTGCTACCCCCGCGCCATCCAGCTCATGGCCGATGGCCACATCGACACGAAGCGGATGCTCACCCACACCTTTCCGCTCGATGACTTTAACGAAGCCATGCGTGTCATAAACGCCCGCGAGGACGGCGTCATGCGG
>DNYS01000208.1:1522-3875 GCA_003506735.1 Nitrospinota bacterium | reverse complement strand
GAGTGAACCTTCAAGGAGAATTTTCCATGGTCAGGCTCGTCGACCTCAGCCGGGAGCTCCATCACCGGACCCCCACCCACCCCGCCCATCCTCCCGTGGTCATCACCACCTGGGTGACCCACGAGGAGCGCAAAAAGGAAACGGGGGGGTTTTCGTCCACCTCGATGGTGCTCTCCATGGGAGACCACGCCGGGACCCACGTGGACGCCCCGCGCCACTTCAACCCCGACCCCGACGCGCCCGGCATCTCTGAGGTCCCCCTGGAGCAGTTCTACACCGAGGCCGTCTGCCTGGACCTCTCCCACATCCCGCCCAAGACGGACATCACCGTCTCCGACCTGGGGAGGGCCTGCGAGGCCGCCGGCGTAGAGATCCAGGCGGGCGACACGGTCTTCCTCTACACGGGTCACCACGACCGCACCTTCGGCACCCCCGCCTATCTCACCGACTTTCCGGGACTCACCCGGGAATCCGCCGAGTGGCTCGGGCGTAAAGGGATCGCGAGCTTCGGGGTGGAGGCGGTCAGCCCAGGCCGGCCGGGGAAGAACAACTTCGAGGTTCACCGCGTCTGCGCGGAGATGGGCTTCACCCACATGGAGAGCCTCATGAACCTCAAAGAGCTCGTGGGCAAGGGAAGGTTCCGCTTCATCGGTTTCCCGCTCAAGATCCGGGGCGGGAGCGGAAGTCCCATCCGCGCGGTGGCCGTTCTAGAGGGGTGAGGAAGAAAGCGGCGGAGGCCGCCGCGCTTAGGGCTAGGGCGAAGGTGATGGAGAAGAGGCTGGCCGGAAGGAAGTAGCAGAGACTCAGCACATCCGCCCGAGCAGACGTTGGTACGCTACCATCAGGTTATCAGGGAAATATCGGATAATACCTGTACCGCGAAATGGAGATGACC
The DNA here is from genome assembly GCA_003506735.1 of Nitrospinota bacterium. Taxonomy (GTDB): domain Bacteria; phylum UBA8248; class UBA8248; order UBA8248; family UBA8248; genus UBA8248. The sequence goes on along the minus strand of DNYS01000208.1, from coordinate 2,980 downwards.
TTCTGGCTTGAGAAGGCCGAGGAGGCGATGGCGGAGGTGGATAAATAAGGCCTAAGGGAGAGAAATCATGACAAATTCTGATGAACAAAAAGACGAATCGTGGTCTGGAATGGCCATTCGAGGCTAGAATGTCTCTATTCAAGCAACCATATGGGAAATGTCGGCTAATGTGTGCGGGAGACACCCCCGCGCAATTCGCACGAATATCGACTCATACCGAGGAATGCCGCGCGGATGGCCTTACGCCCTTTTACATCTCGTGCGGGAGAAGCGGCGGTCTGAGCTTCGCTTAGGGAGGAATGCGCTCATGGTGGATTTCCAACTCACCCCCCGGCAACTCGAATTGCGGGACACAGCCCTCAAGTTTGCAGTTGAAGTCATGGCCCCCGCGGCGGAGAAGGCGGATCGGGTCCCCGAGCCGGACAAGTCGTTCAATTGGGACGTGATCCGGAAGGCCTCCAAGCTGGGGCTGCGTACGCTCACGGTTCCCGAAAAGTACGGAGGTGAGGGCGCCGATGTGCTCACCTGCGCCATCGTGGGCGAGACCTTGGCCTACGGCGACCTCGGTATGGCGGTGGCCTTCGACCAGACCTGGAAGATCATGACCTCCATCTCCACCCTCACCACCGACGAGCAGCGGGAGCGTTGGATCCCGCGCCTGATGGAAGACGATGAGTGCCTGCTCGCCACGGGCTGGACCGAGCCGTCGGCCGGCAGCGACAACATCTGGCCCAACCCGGAGCCCGGAGCCGGGATGCAGCTCTTCGCTGAGAAGAAGAACGGTCGGTGGGTTCTGAACGGAACGAAGCGCTACATCTCCAATGGCGGCCTCGCGAAGATTTATCAGATCGCCGCCCGCACCGACAGCAAAGGGCCGCTCATGAGCAGCCTCACGATGTTCCTCGTGCCGGGCGACGCGAAGGGGTTCAGCGTCCCCGAGGTGTGGGACAAGCTGGGCCAGCGCTGCGTGCAGAACGGAACCTTGCAGTTCGACGACGTGGAGGTCCCCGACGAGGACCGGATCGGCGGGACGGGCAACGCCTTGCCCGCCCTCGCGAACCTGCTCATCAAGCACGGGAGCAACATCCAGGCCGGGGCCACGGTCCTGGGCGTGGCCCAGCGCGCCTATGACCTCTCCCTGCAGTACGCCCACTCCCGCGTTCAGGGCGGGGGCCCGCTCATCAGCCATCAGCTCCAGCAGATCCGGCTTGCGCGGATGGCCATGAAGATCGAGGCGGCGCGCTCCTACCTCTGGCGCACGGCCTGGTCCACCGGGCTCGAGGAGATGGACCGGAAGAACGCCATGCTGAGCAAGGTCTTCGCGGCCGAGGCCTCGGTGGAGGTCTGCCAGCAGGCCATGGAACTCTGGGGCGCGGCGGCCTACATGCGCAAGAACCCCATCGAGAAGCTCATGCGCGACGCCCTGAGCTTCCTCCACTCCGACGGCACGAACGACGT
>DNYS01000208.1:1164-1381 GCA_003506735.1 Nitrospinota bacterium | reverse complement strand
CAGCGCGCGCACGGCCCTGGCCGCGGTGGGGATGTAAGGACTGTACAAGAGAAGGATCGGGCGAGGCGTTGCGCCCTTGCCTCTCTGCGCAAGGCGGGTTTGCCGGAGTGAGCAGGTTCATCGGTATTCCCTGACGCCTGTCACAGTTGTGTCACAGTTAAACCGATCTTATTAAATCTCAGTTGGTTTTCCCCGAGCAGCGGATTGATAGTCCGCT
>DNYS01000208.1:0-1056 GCA_003506735.1 Nitrospinota bacterium | reverse complement strand
GGCGGTTTCAGAATTGGACGAGTTGCCTTGAAATCCATCCTGGGGGGGGCCCCACAGGCCCCCGAAGCCGGGGCTGAAAGGCCTCTTTGATGCGCGATCTATTTTTGTTGGGGGGGCAATTAGGAGAGGCCTAAGAAGCCATTCGAGGCTAGAATGACTCCATTCAAGGAACCATCTGGGTAATGTCCAATTACGGGAGAAATGCGATAGCAGCCATGGGCGAGAGGCTTGATTCTCTGCTGAAAGAGCTGGAGCGATTCGGCGTCGAAAACGACGCGCGCACCACCGACCACGAGGAAAAGTTGCTGAATATCACGGCAGAGACCGGCGCGTTTCTCACTTTGCTCGTCCAAGCCGTGAAGGCCCGTCGTGTTTTGGAGATAGGCACCTCGAACGGATATTCTACCCTTTGGCTGGCCGACGCCGTCCGACGCTTGGGTGGGGGCGTCTTGACCGTGGAGGTGGTAGCGGACAAAGCTGAGATTGCACGCGCGAATTTCGAACGGGCCGAGCTTTTGCCATGGATTCAGCTCCATCTGGGAGACGCCGGGGAGTTTTTAAGAGGGCAGGACGAAGCTTCTCAGGATTTTTTGTTTCTGGATTCTGACCGCGAGGAGTACGTCACGTGGTGGCCGGACTTGCGGCGGATCTTGTCGCCCGGCGGCCTGATTATCGTGGACAACGCCACATCTCATGCGGTCGAACTGGAAAGCTTTCTCAGATTGGTGCAGGACACACCCGGGTATACGACGTCCCTTGTTCCGTTGGGCAATGGCGAGCTACTTGTGCTGAAGGAAAACCAATAAAGTCTCAGGTCTGTCCTGGCCCATGAGATTCTGGCAGAGCCTCTCACGCCCCAAGCGACAATACTTGCAGACGCCACAGCTGATGTTGTTACAAACCACGACACGCTGGCCGGTGGTCAGGCCGTCCACCTGTACTCCGCAATAATTCGATCTTCCCTAAAGTCATAAAGATAATGCCCCCCAAGCCAAAGCCCAGGGGGCCTCGTTGTCTATGCAGATGCCCTCGCGGAAGTATGGTGGAATTTTAGGT
>DNYS01000105.1:9752-10007 GCA_003506735.1 Nitrospinota bacterium | reverse complement strand
CCCCCAGGTCGATATCTTGGTGGCGATGAAGGCTTTATCTCCCATCCCGAGTTCGGCGAGGATGTCTCCCGTCAAGGCCTCGGAGGCGCCGTAGGAGGGCGAGGTGTCGATCACCCTCCCCCCCTCCCTCAGGAACAGGCGGACCACCTCCTTGCGGGGCCGGACCAGGGCCGGATCGCGGCCCACGTTGAAGGTATGCGCCGTACCCAGCCCGACGGCGGGAATCCTCTCCCCGCTCCGGGGGATCGCGCGCAT
>DNYS01000105.1:9375-9630 GCA_003506735.1 Nitrospinota bacterium | reverse complement strand
AGCTGGGGGCCGGCGGCTCCGGCATCGCTCCCAAAAGCCAGCGCGGCCCCGGCCCCCGCCGCCAGGCGAAGAAATACGCCGCGCGTGAGTTTTGGCCCGCCCGAACGGTCTTTTGGCTTCATATTCTCCTCCGCTTTTTCGATTAACCTGGATACTGAAATTCTAGCCGGTTCCGGCCAGATTTTCCTGTTTTTTCCCGAGCCCAAGCGCCACGCGCGCCCAGAGCGCGGCCAGCGGCACGCACAGGGCGGCGAT
>DNYS01000105.1:8314-9198 GCA_003506735.1 Nitrospinota bacterium | reverse complement strand
CGGCGGATGGACTGGAAGGCGATGAGGACCCAGAGCACAGGCGAGAGGGCAAGCGCGAAAAAACCTACCACTGCCACGATGGGCAGAAACGCCGCCGCCGCTCCGACCCCGAACCGAGCCATGAAGCGGCCCGTGACGAACCACTGGACGATCAGGGTCAACAGGCCGACGATCAGGTTGATCGCGCCGAATATCCGCGTGCGCTCGGCCGGATCGTCGAAGGCGCCCGAGACGATGTGGGCCTGCTGAAAATACACGAACGTCGAGGTCGTCGTGAAAAGCAGAATATAGAGGCATATCCCCATCAGGTAGGGGGAGCGGAACACCCGGGCCGCTCCGGCGAAAATGCTCCCGCCGATGGCCTCCTCCCCGGGCGCGGGACCGCCCTCTTTATTCACGCCCGGCGCTCGGAGCAGCAGGCGGATGCACTGGACGGCCAACTCCAGGAAAGCCGCCGAAATGAGCAGGAGATTCAACGGGCCCAGCGGCACCGCCAGAAAAGCCGTGATCGCCGGCCCTAGGATGGCACCCGCCGTACCTCCCGCCGCGATGAAGCCGAAGAGCCGCTTCCCCTGCCCGCTCTTGAACAGGTCCGCCATGAAGCTCCAGAAGACCGAGACCACGAACAGATTGTAGACGCTCACCCAGATGAAAAACGCGCGGGCGAGATAAACCCGTCCGGCCCCAATCGTGAAGAGAACATACCAGAGGAGGATGGTCGCGATGAAAAACCGGTAGGTCAGCGGAACGAGCCGCCTTCTCGGGAACCGGGAGACGGCGGCGCCGAAGGCCGGGACCGCCGCCAGCATGACCGCAAAGGTGCCCGTGAAGAGCCAGGGAAGGTTGCGCACCCCGCCCGCGATGCCCATCTCCTCGCGCAGGGG
>DNYS01000105.1:8019-8219 GCA_003506735.1 Nitrospinota bacterium | reverse complement strand
GAGAGGAGAACCGCACGGACCTCCTCCCCGCGCACGTTCACGGCGCGCCCCAGCAAGGCCAACAGGCGCATCTTCAGCGGGTCCATTCCATCATCCCGAAAGAATACGGATCGTCGCGGCGGCGGTGCGATAGCCGGATGTTATCCGATTTTTGTGGATATCCAAATGCCGGTATTTTGAGAAGGGCAAGAGAAAAGAGG
>DNYS01000105.1:7297-7937 GCA_003506735.1 Nitrospinota bacterium | reverse complement strand
ATCCGCTCTCCGGCCGCGCCGCGTCTTCTCAGTTCATATAAATCCCGCCGCTGATAACGAGCGTCTGGCCGGTAATGAATCCGCAGCGCACGAACGTCAGGACGATTTCAGCCACCTCGTCCACATGCCCGAAGCGGTCCACGGGCGTGCAGGGGGCCGTTAGACCCAAATCCTTCCGGATCATTTCGGTCTCGATGGCGGCCGGGGCCACCGAGTTAACCGTGACCCCGTCTTTGGCGAAAAACCCGGCATATGAATGCGTCAGGCCGTTCATCCCCGCCTTGGAGGCGGCATAGTGGGGCCCGACTCTCCCGCCGGTGAAGGCCGCGTTGGAGGATATATTCACGATCCGTCCCCAACCGGCCCGCCGCATGGCGGGCGCGACGGCCTGGGTCATCAAGAAGGCCGACTTGAGATTGACGGCCAGCGTCTGGTCCCAGATATCCTCGGTCACCTCATCCGGCCCGCGCATGGGGGCGATCCCCGCGTTGTTGACGAGGATGGAGATGGGACCCAGTTTTTCCCGCACCCCATCGACCAGCGCCTCCACCTGATCCGCCCGGGAAACATCGGCGCGGAAGGGCAGGGCGCTGCCTCCCCCCTTCTCGATGAGCCGGCAGGTTTCCTCCGCCTCTTTTTC
>DNYS01000105.1:7065-7273 GCA_003506735.1 Nitrospinota bacterium | reverse complement strand
CGAAACTGGTAGTTCACCGCGACCGGGCAGCCCTCCTTGGCGAGGCCGATCGCGCAAGCCCGCCCGATTCCTCTGCTCGCGCCGGTCACGAGGCCGATTTTCCCGGCCAGTTCGAAGTCCATGAAAATCTCCCTGATGGGGTGGGGTCCGTTCCGGCAGTTCCACTATTTTAACCTGCTCCCGCTAGTTGTACCATTTCCTATGAGAG
>DNYS01000105.1:879-6751 GCA_003506735.1 Nitrospinota bacterium | reverse complement strand
CGGTTTTGGGGGGGCAGGTCAGTCCAAAACCTTAATCTGAAAAATTCCGCTTTTCATTAAAAATTCACCCTATAAGCATAGGCTCGATTCCCTCTCCAAAATACGCCTTGATTCGCTTCAAATACTCATCTGCTGGAGTGGTCTTCCCCCTCTCCTAATTCCTCACCGTATCCTTGTTGACCCCCAAGAGCCTCCGCAAGTTCAAGCCGCCCCATCCCCCTTTCCAGGCGTAGCCTCCGGATTTTCCTGCTCAAAGTCTTATTTGGATGCCGGGAAACGCAGAAGGCCAGCTTCAAAGCGAACTTTTTGTAACTTTGAACTGCACGGGTGGGTTTACGGCTCGCGGCGGCCAGCATGAAGGGTGCGCAGAATCAATTCAGCCAGGTTTGATGCCCCGACCCTGATAGATATCGAGTTATTTCCAAAGAAACAGATTCTCAGCAGCCGATCTGCCCCGACCGCGTTTGAGTATAAAAAGGAGTGAATAGAGGTCAATAAGGATTTGGAATGTCGTTTTGATCGTGTCCATGGCAAGGATTTTGACCTGTCATGCCCTACCAAGACAATTTCCTAATTCATTCAATCCAAGTGAAATCAAATTTTTCGGAGCACAGGCCTCCGGACATGGCCAAATCCCAATAATCTGGTTTCAGGCGGCTGTAGAGGTAGAATAATATTGAAAGGCAGTTAAATTTGAGTATAATGGCTATGAAACGTAAGGTTACTTGGGAAATTTGGGTTTACTAATCCAGAAACAGAACCGGATGGACAAACCGATGGTGACGATAATGGAGCGTCCGCTTTCCAGCCCGATGACATGGTCGGCGGAAACGTTGTTGGAGAATGATGGGCTTGTCGAGCTCGACAGTGATTGCATCGCCGAGTTGGATCGCGCGGCGGCTGAGATCGAGGCCAATCCGCTTCCGGCGGTCGCGCTCGATCCCGGCGATTTCGAGATGCCGGCGTGTCGGGCCCTGATGGCCCAAGTGCGTGAGCAGGTCAGCACCGGGATCGGCTTCGCCATTATCGACCGCTTGCCAATCGATCGGCTGGAAACGGAAACCGCCACGAAGCTTCATTGGTTGTTGATGTCCATGCTCGGTCGCTCGGTCGCCCAGAAATGGGATGGGACGATGATCTACGACGTCATCGATACCGGCAAGAAGGCGGTCGCCGGCACCGGCATCCGCTCCTCGAAGACCCATGCCCAGCAGGGCTATCACATCGACAACGCGTTCAATTTGCCGCCTGATAGTGTGGCGCTGTTTTGCCTGCAAACCGCGCAAGAGGGCGGCGTCAGCGGCATCGTCAGTTTTGAGACGATTTATAATCTGCTGTTGGAGGAACGCCCGGATGTGCTGCCGCGTCTCTTCGAGCCGTTCTATTACGACCGGCAGATGGAACATGCGCCGGGCGATGAGCGTGTGTCCTCAAAACCAATCTTCGAATCTGACGGCGAGGTGGTCTTCGCCAATTACTCGCCGAGCCTCATCCGGCAGGGCTACGAAATGAAGAACGAGGAGATGGATGCGCCCACCCGCGCCGCGATGGAAGCGTTGATGGAGGTCTCCGAGCGCGCCGGTCTTGGCAAGACCTTCGTCTTCGAGCGCGGCCAGATCCAGATCGTCAACAACAAACGCCTCGGTCACCGGCGCACCGAGTTCCACGACTGGCCCGAGCCCGAGCGCCGCCGACACCTCGTGCGCATCTGGTTGCGCGAGGCGGGCAGACCCTTCTATCTCGGTTAGACGGCGTGCCCAATCATTTTTCATCGAACCTTAACTGGATGACCTGAGCGCTGCATTTGATCCGGACTTCGCTGCCCTCGATCCGGATATCGGGAGTCTTGCGGCCGACAAGAAGGTAAACCCTGACAACCGACATAAGCTGTTTCGCCGACGGTGTAATGCCGTCCCGGTCAAAGCCCCGCCCCATGGAATATCCCCGTCCAGCGCACCCGGTAATCCCTATGACGGCCACACCCTGAAAGACGTGATCGAGGAAACCGAGGCGCTGACCGGTCGCGAGATCGAGCGGGCCTATATCGATAAGCGCTATGTGGGATTAGTTCATAATTCCTAAAAAGGCTCCAGTACGCCGCCTCGGGAGATTCCTAACTCCCGGGTTTCGCGTTCCGCAATCCGTCCTTGCGTCCGAGCCCGGTTACGAACGTCCGGGTATGGCGGTAAACGGTGAAAATCACTGTCGCGATGCCGCCGACCACGAAAGCGCCAGAGACGCCCAGGTCAAAAAATCCCAGGAAGCTGTAATCCACCATGACCATGGCCTGGGAGAAGACGTTCTCGCCGATCTGGCCCAGGATGACCCCCATGACCACGGCGGGAATGGAATAATCGCTGCGGCGCATGAAAAATCCCACGACGCCAGCGGCGAACATGACGTAGATATCGACGATACTGGCGCGCAGCGCGTAGGTGCCGATGGTGGCAAATATCAGGATACACGGCGCCAGGATGGGAAACGGGATGCGCAGCAAGTGTACGATACCCTTGGCCTCGACAATTCCCAAAAACAGGATTGCCAGGCTGGCCCAAAACATGGAAGCAAACAGCACCCACACCAGATCATGGGCTTCAACCATGATCAGGGGGCCGATTTCCATGTCATGCATGTTGAAGACGCCGATCATGATCGCGGTCAGCGCGCCGCCCGGAAGGCCGAGGGCCAAAAGCGGGATCATGGCGGCGCCCGTGGCCGCATTGTTGGCGGTCTCGGGCGCGACCACGCCTTCGGGATCGCCCTTGCCGAAGGTCTCGGGGTGCCGGGACCAGCGCACGGCTTCGTTATAGGAGACGAAGGCGGCCAGGGTGGCGCCGATTCCGGGCAGCAGGCCGCAGAGCCAGCCGATGGCGGTGGAACGAGCTATCGCCAGCTTCAACCCCCAGAATTCCCGGAATGACGGATAGGCCACGGCAACCTTGGAAGCGATAAAGGTTCCGGCGGCAACGCGCTGGCCCTGGATGAAGACCTCGGTCACGGCGAAAAAGCCCAGGATCAGGGGGACGAAATTGATACCGCCGGTGAGATAGAGCGTGCCGAAGGTGAACCTGGGGACGGCGCCCACCGGATCGCCTCCGACGGAGCCAAGAGTCAGACCAAGAAACAAGGAAAGCCAGCCCTTGGCCAGGGAACGGGTGCCGACGCCCGCGACCACGGTCAGGCCGAAGAAGATCAACGCGAACACCTCGACGGGGCCGAAGGTGCTGATCGCGAATTCGGCGATGGGGGCCGTCGCCATCATCATGAGAACCGCCGAAATGGTCCCGCCGATGGCGGAACAGGTCACCGCAAAACCGATGGCCTTGCCGGCCTCGCCCTTGCGAGTCATGGGGTATCCGTCGAAGGCCGTGGGCGCGTTTTCCACGGAGCCGGGGATATTGAACAGGATTGCCGTGACGGCGCCACCGTAAACGCCCGATACGTAAATGACACCATAGAGCATGATGGCGTGTTCGGGCTTGAGCCACGCACTGAACGGCAGCAGGATCGCCGCCAGGGTCAGCAGGCTTAGACCAGGGATGGCGCCGAACACCAGCCCGCCCACGAGCCCACCCAGAAACACCGCGATGCCGATGGGGTCGGTGAAGAGCAGCGCCGTTCCGATAAAAAAGTCTTCCATGCCGATGCGCGCCCTTGTTACTGGAGCAGACCGATGAACTGGCCGTTCAATGAATGGAAGAAGCCCGCGCCCTGAGGGAGGGGCGTGAAGACCAATTTGACGAAAAGGAAGAGGACCGCAGCGTAAAGCCCGACAGTGACGGAAATCAGGGTGCGGACTTTGCGCACGCCCAACAGGTACATATACAGCGGCAAAAAAATCGGCGTGACGAGAAAAAAACCGAGCTTGTGCATCGCGAACACGTAGACCAGGGGAATCGCGAAAATGGCGATGGTTTTGCGCGTGACGGACATCGCCGCCATGTCGTCGGGTAGGTCCGTGGTCTGGGTGCCCTTGTCCACGGTTTCGCTGGCAGGGCCGGAGAAATAGGTCGTGATGCCAAGGATGACGGCGGTGGCCATGATCCCACCCAGGACAATCTGGGGCCAGAACGCCGCACCCAGTTCGAAAGTGGGCAGCGGGCCCGCGAATCCGAACGTCATGGCCATCCCGGCCGCCCCGAAGCCCAGCCAGGCGGCGGCTTCCCAAAGGGATTTCAGTTTATCTTTCTGCATGCCGACCGTTGTCCCCAGAGCAGTTCCGGGTTGATCGGAATCGCTAATTGCAAGTCATTTTTCATGGGCAAAAAAGGCGATCCGCCAACCCGGTAAAACTGCTCACCTTTATAAATTTAAGGCGGACTAATGTGGGCTGCGATAGCCCTTCAAAGCCAGGCCGCCCGTATGCCGTTTTCGGCACGCGAGCGGCCCGGGTTTGAGAGTTCCGTATCCGTCGGCCTACAGTCCCGGACGGACCTTTTTTCCCATTTCCTTGAAGATTTTCGCGTAGTCTGTAATCGCGGAAAATATAACCTTTTTCGAATCCGCCGCGTTGCGGAACGAGTCCACGATATCCAGGCTCTTCCTCTTGATGAACGCCTGATGCTCCTTCGTCTTGTAGGCTTCGGCGAACACTTCCTGAAGGTACTTCACGATTTTTTTCGGAGTCTCTTTTTTGATGAAAAGTCCGCGGAAGCGTAAAAGCGGATCCCACTTCAGGCCGTAGTCCGCGCCCGTCGCCTTGGCGTCGGGCGCGATCTTGAAGCGTTCCGGCCAAACGGCCAGCACCGGCATGAGCTTTCCGGCCGCAACGTGCTTGGAGACGTCGCCCGGTTGCTCCATTAACATGTCCAACTTGCCGCCGATGACCGCGCCATAGCGTTGCGCGGGCTTGCCGAACAGGACCTGCCTGGATTTGAAGCCGAAGTGCTTTTCGACCATGGCCATGGTAATGAGCTCCATGTCCGCGTTGATGTTGGAAACCTTCAAATTCCCTTTTTTGATCTTGGCGAATTTCACAATCTTGTCGAAGTCGGGTTTGCCGCCGGTCATGAACCGTTTGTCGCCGCCTCGGATGTAAAGACCCGTGGGCGCCACGTTCATGATGATGAGTGGAATCATGTCCTTCCCCGGATGAAGGTCATGAGTGCCTTTGACGTATGTGGTCACTAACGTGTCTGTGTGCTGAAGGATGGTATAGCCGTCGGCGGGCGTTTGCTGTAAGTCCGGCAGGCAGTTGACGCCGCCACCGCCGGGTTTGCTGATCATGTTGATCCTGACGCCCATGATTTTCGACGCGGGGCCCTTGATGGCCTGGATGGACTGGGCGGACCCTCCGGATTTCCCGAAGCAAAACAAGATCGTGATCGGGCGCGACGGATAATCTCCCGGTTTCATTGGAGCGCCAAACGACTGCCCCGACATAACGAACGCATATGTCAGTGCGGCCGCGCCCAAAGCAAGCTTGGATTTTATTGGTAACGACATGATTTTCTCCCCCTGTCTGGACACTACAAAATTCGCGGTGTTAGCCGTTTTTACTTCGTTGAACTGGAATTATGCGGCAACGCTCTCCATTTAGCAAAAACTGACTTTTTTATCCTTCCTCGGCGACACTTCCCGCCGATGTCCATAAAGTCCGCAAAAAGATACCCTCTTGGGCACCACTTCCATCCAAAATCACGGTGAATAAGCGATTTTTCCCATTTCGGGGCGCAACGATCCCGCTCCGGGTCCAACACCGCTTGCGGCTCCGCGTCACCCGTAGCCGAAAACCGCGCGGTAGTGGTGCGCCAGTGAGAAGGCAGAGGCCACGTGAACGCGCCACCTCTTGGAGTGATAGGAGACCCTGGCCCCGGCCTTGATGAGCCGCCTAATCAGCCACTCGACCGAGCGCCTCACTCCCTCGCCCATG
>DNYS01000105.1:401-785 GCA_003506735.1 Nitrospinota bacterium | reverse complement strand
CCTCACTCCCTCGCCCATGACGTAGAATTGCCGGAGCATGTGAAGCAGGTTGTAGGCCAAGGCCTCCATCTTGAGGCGGGCACTGTGGGTAACATGGGGTCCCCCTGGGGACATGAATCCCTGTAACACCTATTTTAAGCTGGTGGTTCCAAAAATTCCCCAAAACATTCCTCAATTCTCTCTAAAATCCCCTTTTCAGGCCATCTCCTCCCCTTCTCCCAGTTCCAAATTGTGTCCTTATTGACTCTCAGAACCTTCGTCAACTCCAATTGCTTCAGCCCTTTCTCCTCACGTAACTTCTTAATTTTCTGACCTAAAGTCTCATTTGGATACCGGGAAACTCGAAATGTAAGCTTTAACGCGAACTTTTTGTAACTTTGAACT
>DNYS01000105.1:0-250 GCA_003506735.1 Nitrospinota bacterium | reverse complement strand
GGGAACGGTGGCTCCGAGCTTCATGGCGCGCTTGATGTGGTTTTTGATGCCGTCCGTGTAGGTGGGATCCCGCATCGCGATCGCCACGATGATGAACAGCTCGCGATATTTTTCGGGAAAAGGGCCATCCGAATTCATCAGGTGGTTCTTCAAATCCTCGTACTTTTCGAGCATCTCGGGCGCCGTCTCGCAGAGCAGCGCAAAGGCTGGATAGACGAATCCGCGCGCCTCGCGCATCTCATCGTAAAGC
>DNYS01000216.1:9311-9604 GCA_003506735.1 Nitrospinota bacterium | reverse complement strand
TTTCTCCCCGTGAAGACGGAATCCATATCCTCCGGAAATTCGGTTGGGCTGAACCGATTGCCCGATGCATCGAACACCACATGAACATTACTATTTTCGATAAACGACAGATCGTAGTCTCCGGAAAATAAATACTGAACGCCCATCCTCCTGCACGAGAGCAGCATCAGGGATTCATAAATATTAATTGTCACCCCGATATAACCCTTATTTCCCACCTCCGATAAAATTTCGATAATGCCATTTTCTGCGATGCCATTCATGCGGCTTAACGGCATGTTCGTTATCCATCT
>DNYS01000216.1:2265-9220 GCA_003506735.1 Nitrospinota bacterium | reverse complement strand
AACTATCGGGGGCAGGTTACCCTGTTTTCGGTTACCAAAATATTCGCCTGGATGCCAAAAACCATTTTCAGCGCGCTGGCCAGCGCCAGACCGCAAAAACCCGCGCCGATGACTACGACATTCAGGCAGCCCTCAGTGAAAATGTCCTTTATGTCATCGTACAATTCGGCATCGCTGCTTTTTATGAACGAATCGCCCGTCAAAGCCGGGGCATTCATCTCCGTCAGGCGCTCCAGGTTTTCATATTTTTCTTTGACATCCTTATAGTTGCCGAATCGCTCGATAAGCACCTCTGATATTTTTACAATATCCCCATTTTCATCGACGGGCCTTGTCAGTGTTTCGTTTTTACCGGAGGCCGTATATTTCTTTTTCAAACTTCCATCTACATATTTGGCGTCAATGAGAGCGACGAACAGCCACCCGTTCACGCTCGAAGAAATGGAGTAATCCTCTTTCAAAATATCTTCGAGGGTTTTTTCGAGGAGAGAGTTCAGGGCATCATCGTTATCGAATAATTTTCCAGCCAAGGTCTGCCCCATCCTTGCGGACGGCGAATACACGCCGCATCCTCTGATAGCTCCCTGAATCCGCTAAAGGCCGATTCAGGAGCGTATCATGTTTTGACACCAACAATTACAGCACTACGCATGTGGGCCCTGGATTTTCGAATCCCACAGGAAAAATCCGTATGGAGGGTCTTCTCGCCAGCGATTTTCATTCATTGACCAATCTTTGCCTCAAAAGATAGACTCATCTAACGCACCGTAAATATCGGCGTAACCGGATCTCTGGAGGCCCTCCCGTGCAGTGTCCCCAGTGCTAAGCGGAGAACCGCGAAGGAGAAGGTGTCATGACAGAGCAAACGAATCAGGTCGATACAACAGCGGCAGAGGCTTACGAAAATTTCATGGTCCCCGGCCTCTTCGGGCCATGGGTCCACAAGATAGTTCAGCTTGCCGCACCTCAGGCTGGAGAACATGTGCTTGATGTTGCCTGTGGGACGGGAACCGCTTCCCGTCTCGTTTCCGAACTCGTCACGGCAAGTGGGAAGGTTGTCGGTCTCGATATCGACCCCGGCATGATTGAAGTAGCGCGCTCGCGCCCGGCATCTTCCTCAGGCGCAGCCGTGGAATGGCATTGCGGGAGTGCCTTGGAAATTCCTTTTGAAAATGACCTATTTGACGCCGTCTTATGTCTTCAAGGATTGCAGTATTTTCCGGATAAGGTGGCTGGGCTTGCAGAAATGCTCCGGGTTATGAAACCCGAGGGAAGGTTGGCCGCGAATGTCTGGCGTACCATCGAACATTGCAAAGGACATGCCGCCCTTGCTCAGATTCTCGAACGTTGGGGTGTCGACGCAGGGGCTGCTCGAAAACCTTTTTCACTTGGAGAATCTGATGAGGTTCAAAGGTTAGCGCGTGAGGCGGGGTTCCGCGACGTAAAAATTAGCACGGTGAACAAACCGGCGCATTTTACGTCCCCCCAACACTTTATAGAGAGCCTTGCGTCTGGAGCTCCCTCTACTCGTCACGCTTTGGCCAAAGTCCCGGAACAGGAACGCAGCAAGTTGATTGAGGAGGTGAGCACAGCGCTTGAACGGTATGTAGAGACAGACGGCGTCTCGATTCCTTATGCGTGTCATCTGTTATTGGCACGACCGTAGCGTCCAAACTAACTTCGGCGGTTATGCTTTTAGCTGGAGAAAGCCGAGGCGGCGATGGCGGAGGTCATACAAAAACCCTAAGGCAACTGTCCCATGCACTGATGAGGATCCCGTTCCCATGACTAAAGCAGAGATGGTCGAAAAGGTGTCGTCGAAGATCAACCTGTCGAAAAAAGACACCGAGCGCGTTGTCAATACCGTCCTTGAAAGCATTATCCAGGCTTTGGCACAAGGCGATAAGGTCGAGTTGCGGGGGTTCGGCAGCTTTCGCGTCCGCTCCCGCGAGAGCCGGGACGGCCGGAACCCGCGAACCGGAGACACGGTGCGAATTCCATCGAAGAGGGTACCTTTCTTCAAGGCGGGTAAGAAGCTGCGAGAGTTGGTGGACCAGGGGACTCCCAGGCCGTCCGAGGTCTTTTCTTCCTCCGGCGAGGCGCTGATGGGCGATTAAGGATTAATACCCGTACCGCGAGATGGGGATAGACTTTTGGCTTGAGAAGGCCGAGGCGGCGATGGCGGAGGTGGGTAAATAAGGCCTAAGGGAGAGAAATCATGACAAATTCTGATGAACAAAAAGACGAATCGTGGTCTGGAATGGCCATTTGAGCCTACAATGTCTCCATTCGAGCAACCATATAGGAAATATAGATGAAGAAGGAATCAGATAGGTGAAAGCCAATAAGATCGGCCATGTGCACCTAAACGTCCGCAACCTGGAAAAAGCCGAGAGTTTTTATGCCGATGTTTTCGGGTTCCGCGTCACCGAACGAGTCCGAGACACCTTTGTATTCCTTTCACTAGGTGACCAACACCACGATCTGGCTTTGAGAAATGTAGGAGAGAACGCGCCCACCCCGCCCGAACTATCCGTGGGCATGTACCATTTCGCGATTGAAGTGGAAAACCATAAAAGCCTGGCCGAAGTGTGCAAGAAGCTTCAGGAGATGGGCGTCTCCATTGGAAGCTCAGACCACGGCATCAGCCACGCGCTGTATTTTCGCGATCCGGAAGGAAACGAAGTGGAAGCCTATGTCGACTTGCGGGGCCGAAACGATGAACAAACCAACGACGCGCCGAAACCGCTAGATTTAAACGGACTGCTCTCTCACCTCGATCCTTAAGAGAGCGGGTATCCCCCATCCCTATGTGGTCTGCTCCTCTCATTCAGCATGGACTGGTTTTTTGGGGAGCAGGTCAGTGTGACGTACCCCCTCATGTCGGTCCATACATACAGAGAGAATAACCAATTCGCCGGTTACGGCGTAGCGAATATGTTTTTTCTGAATTTATAAGTTATAAATGCTACGAATAAATACTAATTTTGAATCATTCCTGCTGGAAAGTTTGCCAGATTGATAGAAATTCGAATGGGAGCAGAGTTTCGGGCCTTGGTGACTGCATAACTCAACAGTGCGCAAGAAAACAATGTATTGGTAGCAATTGGCTCATATCTGAATGTGTAAATTATCAGAGTCCAAAAGCCTTGATTTCTTGTGGGATCTGATTATTGCGGAGTACAGCCCAGACCTTACTTGGCGGAGAGCGCCTCCTTGATTCTCTCTATCAAAATTTCTGCCTCCTTCTCCTGAAGAGGGTCGGGGCTGAGGTAGAAGCCGCGGTCTCCGTCGGGGCCCACCTCGACGCGCGGGTCGCCCTCCCAGAGGCGGCGGATGAATTCTTCCCGCGTGAGGCCAAAGGCGTCCTCATCAATCGCGGCCACCACCTCGGGAAGCGCCTGGCCGAGTTCGTTGGGAAAGCGCCGGTGGGCGGAAAGGCCAGCGATGCCCGAAATTCGCTCGAGAAGAAATTCCGTGAGTTTTTCGCAGTGGGCCACTTGCGCCTGCTCGCCGCCGTTGAGGTAGTGCTCAAGGGCCGCCAAAAGCCCCGCGATATCTTCGCGGCCAACCTTCATCGGCCGTCCGATGGCATAGTTAGGGCTTCCCATCATCCGGCAGGCGGCAACAAGGTCTTTCCTTCCGAGAATAAGGCCGGTGTTCTGGGGCCCGGCGAGCGATTTCCCTCCGCTGAAAATCACCATATCTGCACCCATCTCCGAGTAGGCCCAAAAGTTTTCAGCCGGCGGTAGCTGTGCGGCGGCGTCCACGATGACGGGAACGTTTCGCCCCTTAGCTATCTCGATTACTTTTTCGAGCGAGAGGATATTGGCGCCCAGGTATCTGCCAGGAAAATACATCACCGCCGCCGTCCGCTCGCCAAAGGCTTCTTCGAGCTCCCAGGGGTGGGTTGTGCGGTGGTTTCCTATCTCGACCAGCTGGGCTCCGGTCTGGCGAATATTGATATCGTAGTGGTTGCGCTGAAAGCGGTGAATGATGATTTCGTTCTTGAGCCCGTCGATATGGGGCAGGCGGTTCATCTTCGCAGGGTCGGTCCCGGTGATGCAGGCCGCCGTCGTCAGGACGAGCCCGGCCGCCGAGCCACTCGTGACGTAGGCTGCCTCGTTCCGGGTGAGCTCGGCGATTCGCTCCCCGGCCCGCCCATGGAGCTCTCCCATGTCGAGGTAGGCCCGGCCCGCATCCTGCATCGCCTCCCACACCCCCGGGGCCATAATCGACCCGCCCAGGCGCGAGAGGCGCGCGCGCGCGTTGATGATGGTCCTGACGCCGAGGCGCTCAGTGAATGACGAGTTACCGCCCATAGGATGCTCCCTCTGCTTGCCAATTTAATTTAATCGACACTTCTCATTTAGATTCTTGAATAGAAATATACTAGCCTAAATTGGCCGCTCCAGGCCACGCTTCTTATCCGATCCACCTGCCTCCTCTCCTGTGCTCTGCAAAAATTGGATTCCCAAAGGATTCGATGTGTTTGAATTCTGATAATAAGCTCACGCAGACAAGAATTTAAGACTTGATTGTGTATTTGGACAGGACGGGCACAACGCCTGTCCGGTATGCAGGCCGCTTTTGGGCGCGCGTTTTCTCACAGGTCGGGAGATGCCTCTGTCCACCCGGTGGCCCGCTCGTATGCTAGGCCGGCCGCGAACAGGTCATCCTCGCGGAAGGGCCGGCCAATGAGTTGAAAAGCGACCGGCAGGTTTCCTTTTGAGAAACCGCAGGGGACGCTCAGGGTGGGGAGACCCAAAAAGCTGGACGGCCGCGTCAGCTTCGTCATGGAGGCGATGGCCTCCGGGACGTCCGCGCTTCCGGTGTAGCCCGTCTCCTCGATGGTCGGAACCGGGACCGGGAGCAGCGGGGTGTGCAAGACATCCACTTTCTCGAAGACCGCTTCCATGAACTCGGCGAGATAGCGGCCCCGCAGGCTGATAGCCTCAAGGTACCGGGTGGCGGGAACGTGGAACCCGACTTCGATGCGGCTCAAAACGACCCTTCCGTAATCCTGCGGACGTGTCCGTATCCAATTCCCGTGGATGGTTGCCGCCTCGCATTTCGTGATCGTATCTCCGAGACGGTAGTGGGGCCGGAGATCGGGCACGGTGACCTTCACGATCCGGGCACCCTGCCTCTCGAGAACCGCGATGCTCTCCTCCAGCGCGGCGCCAATTTCTCCGACGACATCGTCATAGAATTGATTGGCGGGAACGCCCACCGTAAGGCCCCGGATCCCCACCTCCATGGCCTCAACGTAGTCCGGGGGCGGCGTTCCGAGGGTCGTGTGATCCTTAGGGTCCTCTCCTGCGATCAATGAAGTCATCAGGGCGCAATCGCTGACTGTCCGGGCGAGGGGACCCATGGTGTCGTTCGTCCAGGATCGGGGCAGTGCGCCGAAGCGGCTGATCCGCCCGTGCGTGGGCTTCAGCCCGACCACTCCGCAAAGGCCCGCGGGAAGACGGACGGAACCCCCGGTGTCCGACCCCATGGCGCCGAAGGTGAACCGGGAGGCTACGGAGGCGCCTGAACCGCTCGAAGATCCCCCGGTGATGTGGTCGAGATTCCAGGGATTGCGGCAGGGCCCGTAATGATCATTGTGTCCCGTCGGGCCGGCCGCGAACTCGGACATGTGCAGGCTGCCCATGTAGAGCGCTCCGGCGGCTTCGAGGCGCTCGAGGGCGGTGGACGTCACGTCCTGAATGTGGTCCCGCATGATCTTGGAGCCACAAGTCGAGACCCGGCCCTTCCGGTAGAACATGTCCTTGTGGGCCAGCGGCACGCCGTGCAGGGGCCCGCGAAGAGCGCCGCGCCTGAGGTCGTCGTCGGCCGCCTCGGCGGCCTTGAGAACCTCATCGCGTTCGACGGAGATGAAGCTGTTCACCTTGTTGGCCAGAGCATCCACCCGCTCCAGGCACCGCTGGGTCACCTCCACGGATGAGACGCGCTTCGTACGGATCGTTTCCGCCACCCCCTCCAAGGTCATCCCGGTGATCTCGTCGGCGCTCATGATCCGGTCTCCTTCCGCTCCACCCGGGAGCGGAGGATACGGTCGAAGGCGCCCGGATCGTCATTGAACTCCCTCATTTTGGCCATTTTATGCATCTCGCCGTTGATAACGTCCAGCTCCTCGGCGAGCTCGGCGCTTCGCCCGGGGGTGTACTCGATTCGCTGCAGCTCAGACCCCTGGCGGTCGATCAGCTCAGTGGAGACACGGTGTGCCATAAATGCTCCTTCCCTGTTGGAATGGGTGTGGTGCGAGCGATTGGGTGCCCTCCGAATCAATCGAAGGGCGCGGGGCGGCGGCGGACATCGATCGGAACTTTCTTTAAGTGATCGATGATCCCCACGAGCCGCTCCACCACAGCCTCGTGGAAGGCCCGGCCCTTCTCGGCCGTGGCCGCCGACGGGTCCCCTGTATTTCCGGCATCTCCCGCATCCTTTCTCGCCTCCTCCACCGTCTTGGGAAAGTAGAAGCGCGGGGCCTCGACCGCCGGGTCGGAGGTATGATGCCCGGTCAGCCACTGGGGCTCGGGGTTTGTCATCCGGGTCTCGGCGTATTCGAGGTGGACGAGGTCGGGGTTCATGTAGAGGGCGTGGGAGGTTTCCATCTCATCGGCGTGGCCCACTCCGCCGGGCGGGGAGGTGCGGATTTCGGCCACCCGGTCGAAGGCAACGATGCCGACGTCCACGACGGCGAGAGCCGCGCCCGTCTGGTGGCGCAGTTCGTTGACCGCGATCTCGATCGGCGGGAGGTTCGCTCGCCTGTGGCCGTTGACCACGATGGCCCGACTGAAGCCGTGGTAGAGCATGCTTTTGAGAATGTCCGTGACGATCGCCGTCAAGGTGGTGGGCCGCAGGGTCACCGTCCCCGGCAGGGCCATATGGTGATGGCTCCATCCATACCAGAGGGTGGGATAGGCGAGCACCCCCGCGCGGCGCG
>DNYS01000216.1:1033-2223 GCA_003506735.1 Nitrospinota bacterium | reverse complement strand
CCATGCTGCTCTACCGCGCCCACCGGAAGCAGGGCCAAGTCGTTCCCGGAATCGAGATAATCGCGCACCGCTCGCCAGCTCAGCTCGTGGACCCAAGGCGTATCCATATAACCTTCCTCCTGCCGTCGTCCTGTCCCAATTATCAATCGGACCCGAAGCCCTCATGGATGTCTCTAAAAGGGGCGGAAACGCGCCTCTCCTCGTGCCTCCCCCCCTCGGGGGGAGTTGATAAAAACGCAATAAATTGGATGGACCATCAAAGTCTGCCATAGACTTGAGTGAGCGGAAACCCGTGGAACGGCGGAGCGCAGATATTTTCGAAAGAATTAGAAGGGCACCTGTGCTCCGCAAAATTGGATCCACCATAAAATGAATGCTTTAGCGATGTCGATTTATCGAGTCTCGTCGTGGCATGATGTGCGTCATGCACACAACCAAAACGATATATCAGCTCGGGATTGACCTCTTTTCATTCATTTCTAATCTCCTCCGGTCTCGCTCTGGTCTGGCGGCTGAGAATCTCTTCCTCAGGAAGCAGCTGGCTCTGTATCAAGAGCGAGGTAAGAAGCCAGTTCGAATCGATACAGTAGCGAAACTCACCCTGATAGGACTTTCTAAGCTATTTAATTGGAAGGCTGCCCTTATGGTTGTCCAACCACAGACCCTGGTTCGCTGGCACAGGATGGGTTTTCGCCTTTTCTGGAGGTGGAAATCAAGACCTGGGAGACCCTCGATTCCTGAGGGTCTAAAAAGACTCATACAGCAAATGGCCCGTGAGAACCCTTTGTGGGGCGAGGAGCGGATTGCGAATGAGCTACTTCTTAAGCTGGGCATTCGGGTATCCCCCCGAACGGTACGGAAATACATGCCGAAAGAGCCATCACGCGGACCACGTAATGACCAGCGCTGGGCCACTTTTTTGCGAAATCATGCTGGAGCCATCCTGGCCTGTGACTTCTTCGTTGTCGTTACAGTAACGTTTCGGACCCTTTATGTATTCGTCATTTTGGAGCATGGATCGCGGCGGCTCATTCACGTGGGTGTAACGGCCCACCCAGCGGCAGAATGGACACTTCAACAGCTGCGCCAGGCGATTCCCTCGAATCATAAGTACAGATTTCTCATTCATGACTGAGGTAGGGTGTACTTAAGGGAGTTGAATCGTTCAGTCGAACACATGGCACTCCGCG
>DNYS01000216.1:0-978 GCA_003506735.1 Nitrospinota bacterium | reverse complement strand
CTTACGGAAAATCACCTGAGGATAATTCTTGAGGAATGGGTTTCTTATTACAACCAAGGCAGGCCGCATTCTTCTTTGGGTCCAGGGGTTCCTGAGCCGGCAAGTTGTGCGCCCAGACCCTTGCATGAGAAACGGCACCTTTTGGACGAGGATAAAAAAGTGCTTTCCAGGCCCGTGCCCAATGGTCTACATCACGATTACAGGCTTGTTCCCATCGCGGCCTGAAAGGGGATGGAGTTTTTGTGGAGAACAGCCGTATTTTGCTAAAAGGAGAGCGTTGCCGCATAATTCCGGTCTGTTAAGTTCTAGCAACTTAGTCCGCGTATGAATCTATTTGAAATCTAAACAGAAGGGAGCTTTTTTATGAAAGTGGCGTACATTTTCGCAACATCGGGCCATACGGCCAGCTACAAGCTCGGAAAAATGATCCTGCCCCAACTCGAGGCCGGTGCGCACGGCGTCGAGGTGGCCGGGATGATGTTCTTCGACGACAACAACTATGTTCTCCGAAAAGGCGATCCCCTAGGCGAGCGCCTCGCGAAGGTGGCCAAAGAGCAGAACATTTTGCTGATGATGTGCGATCAGTGCGCCATCGAGCGCGGCCTCGCGACGGGCGAGCCGGGCAGTTGCCAGGTGAGCGGCACCGTCGAGGGGATTCACGTGGGCTGCTTCCCGGATCTTTACGGCGCGCTGTCGGGCAATCCGCCAGATCAGGTGATTACGCTCTAGGCGGCGCGAATTTATTTGTCGACCGGGTAGATGCGGTCCATCGAGAGTGCTGTGTATGGCGATTAGTAATTCACCTTAATACCTCACAACCTCTTTAGAACTCGGATGAGAGTAATTTTACAGAATACCGGTGCAGCCGCATTTTTCTTCCCGGTCCTCGCGCCCATGCGCCGCCCGAGAAGGGGTGTGCTCCGAAAAAAGTAGATCCCCTCTAGAATGAATAGCTTAAACCGACATTTCCCATATGGG
>DNYS01000125.1:12087-20396 GCA_003506735.1 Nitrospinota bacterium | reverse complement strand
GACGGTCTAAGCAGCGCTGTCCAGGTAAGCACCCTCACCCTAACCCTCTCCCGGAGGGAGAGGGGACTAAGGGCAAAGGCTTTAGGGCGAATGTCGTTGAGGTGCAATTGGAGATTGATCGGGATTCAGATTTTGAGGAATTGGTTAATTCCAGATTGAAAGTAAGGCATCGAACACGAGGTTTTTAACTCCCTCTCCCTCCGGGAGAGGGTTGGGGTGAGGGAATAAGTAGGGAAGATGGATCAACCATGGCGAAACCGCCCTTGGATGAAAAGAGGAAGGCCCGGCCCGGGAGCTTCGCAAAGAGTCCACCGAGGCGGAGCGGAAGCTGTGGCGAGTCCTCCGGGACAGCGGGCTGGGCGTGAAATTCTGCCGTCAGCATCCGGCGTGGCCGTTCATCCTGGATTTTTATTGCCACGAGGCGCGGCTGGCGGTGGAGCTTGACGGAGGCGGGCACGCCGGGAGCGATCAGGCCGAATACGACGCGGAGCGAAGCCGCGCGCTGGCGGGAGAGGGATTAGGGTGGTGCGCTTCTGGAACGGGGATGTGATGAAAAATACCGAGGGCGTGCTGGAGGCCATCCGGGCGGCGCTCGGAGACGGCGCGCTCGAAGATGGAGAGAAGGTTTGAATTACCGGTGATATCTTGAATCAATCGACCGCGGAGATGACGGAACCCCGCTACGGCTGGGTGATGGTGGCGGTGGCGGGGACGTTCATGGCGATGGCGGTGGGCTCGATGTCCTCGCTGGCGGTGTTCATGAAGCCGCTCTCGGCCGGCATGGGCTGGCTCCGGGGGGAGACCTCGTTCGCCTACATGGGCGCGGCGCTCGTCCTCGGGGGCGGCGGCATCCTGGCGGGCCATCTCTCGGACCGCTATTCGGCGCGCCCGGTGGTGCTGGCCGGGGCGGCGCTTCTGGGGGTTTCCTACTTTCTTCTCTCGCGCCAGGGCGCTCTCTGGCAGTTCTATCTTTTCTATGCCCTGGCGGGCCTGGGGGTGTCCTCGTTTCAGGCGCCGCTGATGGCCAGCGTGGGAAACTGGTTCGGCCCCAACAAGGGGCTGGCGCTGGGGATCGCTTCGGCCTGGGGGGGGCTTGGAAACGGGGTGGTCCCCTTCGCCGCGGGCTATCTGATATCCAATTTCGGCTGGCGCGGGGCCTACGCGTGGCTCGGAATCTTCGCGCTGGCGGTGCTGGTCCCGCTGGCCCTGCTGGTCCGGAAGGCGCCCTCCCGCGAAGGTGCCCCCTCTTCCTCCGGTCAGGATGCGCCCTCGGCTCCCGGGGAGTCCTATCCGGTTGCGCCCTGGGTCACGACCGCCTGGCTGGGGGCGGCGGCGATATTTTGCTGCTTGTGCATGGCCACCCCGCTGATCCACGTGGTGCCGCTGGCCCTGGACCGGGGGATCGGGCCGCAAGAGGCGGCGGGGATTCTCCTCCTGCTCTCGGTGGGCAGTTTTCTCGGGCGGATCGTCTACGGAAGAATCGCCGATCATATCGGCGGCCTCCGCACCTACATCCTGGCCTCCATGGCCCAGAGCGTCTTGGTGTTCTGGTTCACCCAGGTCGCCTCGCTGGGCGGCTTCTATGTCCTCGCCTTTCTTTACGGGCTCCTATACAGCGGCGTGATGATCTGCCTGGTGATCTGCGTGCGGGAATTTGTCCCGATGCAAAGGAGGGGCGTTTCGACGGGGTTTGTCTTTTTCTGCGCGTGGGCCGGCATGGGGCTGGGCGGCTATCAGGCCGGTCTCTTTTTCGACTGGACGGGCGACTACACGGTTTCGTTCGCGAACGCGGCGCTGGCCGGGTTGATCAATCTGGCGATTCTTTTCTCGCTCCGGCGGCATATCGCCCGGAAGGAATTCGCCCTGGCCGAAGGGTTGGTGGCGGGCTGAGGGTGGAGAGAAACCCGGTGGCGATCATGCCGTCCGGAATCCCCCGAACCGTGGCCGCCGTTTCGCTGGCGCTCTCGCTCACGGCATCGGGCGCACCGGCCGGGGATCTGGGGCGGGGGCAGTCGCTTTTCCTGGCGGGGCGCTACCGGGAGGCGGCGCGCTTCTACCGGGAGATGCTCGGGGCCCTGCCGCCCTACCGGGCGGACTCCCTCTACCGGCTCGGGCTGGCCCTCTACATGGGAGGGGAGCGGAAGGAGGCGAACGCGCGATGGGAGGAGGCGGGCCGGGAGGACAGCGGCATCTTCGCCGGGCGCATCCTGCGCATCGCGACGGCTTCGATGGAACCCCGGCTCGAGGAGGGCGATCACATCATCGTGGACCGGGAGCGCTACCGCCATCTCGGGATCGCGCGGGGCGAGATCGCCGTCTTCCGGAGGCCGGGCGCCGAACGGGCGACGTATATCGAGCGGGTGGTGGGCCTTCCCGGCGAGCGGATCGAGGCCCGGGGCGGGAGGATTTTCGTGAACGGCGCGGCCGCTTCCCGAAAATTCCGGGGGCGGGGCAGGACCGAGGATTTCGGCCCGATCGCGCTGGAGCGGGGGGCCTATTTCATGATGGGCGACAACCGCGAGGACGTCTTGGACAGCCGCCATTTCGGCCCGGTGGCGCGGCGGCTCTTCATCGGCAAGGCGCTGGCCGTTTACGCGTCGGTGGCGGGGCTGGCCGAGGTCATCAGCCCGGGGGCCGGCGCCGCATGCGCTGGAATCATCCTGGAATGATTCGCCCGGGCGGGAATCGACCTTAGGGAATCAACCTTAGAGGCGGAAATTCAGGCAATGCCGAAGCGGACCGACATTAAAAAGATCATGGTCATCGGGGCGGGCCCCATCGTCATCGGGCAGGCCTGCGAGTTCGACTATTCGGGAACGCAGGCCTGCAAGGCGCTCCGGGAGGAGGGCTACGAGGTGGTCCTGGTGAACTCGAACCCGGCGACGATCATGACCGACCCGGAGATGGCGGCGGTGACCTATATCGAGCCGGTGACGGCGGCGGTCGCCGAGGAGATTTTGGTGAAAGAGCGGCCCGAGGCCCTGCTGCCCACGATGGGGGGGCAGACGGCGCTGAACGTGGCCGTCGAGCTGGCGGAGGCGGGTGTCCTCGACCGCCTGGGCGTGGAGCTCATCGGGGCGAAGATTCAGGCAATCCGGTGCGCCGAGGATCGCGATCTGTTCAAGCGGGCGATGGGGGAGATCGGGCTCCAGGTGCCCAAAAGCCGGACCGTCTCCTCGCTCGAGGAGGGCTGCGCGGCGGCGGCGGAGGTGGGTTTTCCGATGATCCTCCGGCCGGCGTTCACGCTGGGGGGCAGCGGGGGGGCGGTGGCCTGGACCGAGGAGGAGTTCGAGGGCCGGATCGCCTGGGCGCTGTCCGAGAGCCCGACGCGCCAGGTGCTCCTGGAGGAGAGCGCGCTGGGCTGGAAGGAGTACGAGCTCGAGGTCATGCGCGACCTGGCCGATAACTGCTCGATCATCTGTTCGATCGAGAATTTCGACCCGATGGGCATCCACACGGGCGATTCGATTACGGTGGTCCCGGCCCAGACGCTCTCGGACACCGAGTATCAGGCCATGCGCGATGCGGCGATAGCCATCATCCGGAAGATCGGGGTCGAATGCGGGGGCTCGAACATCCAGTTCGCCATCGACCCGGCGGACGGGCGGATGATCGTCATCGAGATGAACCCGCGCGTCTCGCGCTCATCGGCCCTGGCCAGCAAGGCGACGGGGTTTCCCATCGCGAAGATCGCCGCGAAGCTCGCCATCGGCCTCACCCTGGACGAGATTCCCAACGACATCACCAAGAGGACGCCGGCCTCTTTTGAGCCGGCCATCGACTATGTGGTCACGAAATTCCCGCGCTTCACCTTCGAGAAGTTTCCCGAGACACCCGCCGTCCTCGACACCCAGATGCGCTCGGTGGGCGAGGTCATGGCCATCGGGCGCACCTTCCGCGAATCGCTCATGAAGGCGTTGCGCTCGCTCGAGATCGACCGCTACGGGATCGCCGACCCGGACCCCGAAAAATGGGCGGCGCTCTCGGAGGCCAGGCGGGCCGAGGCCCTCGAGGAGAGCCTGCGCGTGCCGGGCCCGGACCGGATCTGGCAGCTGGCGCGGGCCATCCGGGCGGGCTGGACGCGGGAGCGAATGCACGCGCTCTCCAGGATCGATCCCTGGTTCCTCGCCCACCTCGAGGAGCTGGTCGCGCTGGAGGCGGAGACGCGCGCGCCGGGGCTTCTGGAGGATGAGCCGCGGCTGCGCCTGCTCAAGGAGAACGGTTTCTCGGACCGCGAGATCGCCGCCGGGCAGGGGACCGGCGAGGGGGCCGTTCGCGAGGCCCGGCACAAACTGGGCCTGCGCCCGGTTTTCAAGCAGGTGGACCCCTGCGCCGCCGAATTCGAGGCCCAAACGCCCTACCTGTATTCGACCTACGAGCAGGAGGACGAGGCTCCGCCGACGGATCGGGAGAAGGTGATCATCCTGGGCGGGGGGCCCAACCGCATCGGGCAGGGCATCGAGTTCGATTATTGTTGCGTCCACGGGGTGATGGCCCTCTCGGAGGCGGGCTACGAGTCCATCATGGTGAACTGTAACCCCGAGACGGTGAGCACGGACTACGACACGAGCGACCGCCTCTACTTCGAGCCGCTCACCTTGGAGGACACGCTCGAGATCATCGATCGCGAGCGTCCCAAGGGGGTGATCGTCCAATTCGGGGGGCAGACCCCGCTCAAGCTGGCGCTCGGGCTCCAGGAGGCCGGGGTGCCCATCCTGGGGACATCGCCCGAGAGCATCGACCTGACCGAGGACCGGGAGCGCTTCAGCCGCCTCGTGAACGAGCTTAATCTGACCCAGCCCCCCTCGGGCACGGCGGTCGACACCCCCTCGGCCCTTCGCATCGCTGAATCCGTGGGCTATCCGGTGCTCATGCGGCCGAGCTACGTGCTTGGCGGGCGGGCGATGCAGATCGTCCACGACGGAGGCGAACTCGAGGGCTACATGCGCGAGGCGGTGAAGGCCTCGGCCGAGCGGCCCGTGCTCATCGATCGGTTCCTGGAGGGGGCCATCGAGGTGGACGTGGACGCCGTGGCCGACGGGGAGCGGGTGATCATCGCGGGCGTCATGGAGCATATCGAGGAGGCCGGGGTCCACAGCGGCGATTCAGCCTGCTCGCTTCCCCCCTACACCCTCGGGCCGGATGTCGTGGATGAGCTCAAGCGACAGGTGAAGATATTGGCGAAAAATATTGATGTTATTGGCCTTGTTAATGTTCAGTTCGCCGTCTACAAGCGTCAGGTTTTCATTATCGAGGTGAACCCCCGGGCGAGCCGGACGGTGCCCTACGTGAGCAAGGTGGTGGGGATACCCTTTGCCAAGGTGGCGGCCCGCGTGATGGCGGGCGAGCGCCTGGCCGATCTGAATGTTCCCGAGGAGGTGCATCTCTCCCACTATGGGGTGAAGGAGGCGGTCTTTCCCTTCAAGAAGTTTCCGGGGGTGGACGTCCTTCTCGGTCCGGAGATGAAATCCACGGGCGAGGTGATGGGCATGGCCTTGGATTTCCCGACCGCCTTCCTGAAGGCCCAAGAAGGTGCGGGCGCCAAGATTCCCTCCGGCGGGCGGGCGTTCATATCGGTCCGGGACGAGGACAAGGATTCCGCCGTCCCCATCGCGCAAACCCTGCTGGATCTGGGTTTCGAGATCGCCGCCACTGCGGGAACCCGGGCCATGCTCGCGGCGAACGGCATCGACGCCGAGGGGGTGCCCAAGGTGACCGACGGCGAGCGGCCCCACATCGTGGACCGCATGGAGGCGGGGGAGATTGATTTTGTCCTCAACACGACGGGCGGAAAGCAGTCCCGGGCGGACAGCTTCTCCCTCCGCCGGACGGCCCTCATCCGGAACATTTTTTATTGCACAACGATTGCCGCCGCCCAGGCGGTGACGCGGGCGATGCGCTCCCAGAGCAAGGGCGCGGCCGCCGTGCGCTCCCTCCAGGACTATCACGCCGGAACCGAGCGGGCGGCCGGGCGGTGATGCCCCGGAATTTCCTGAAAACCCTCCCGTCCGAATTCGCCGCGGCGTTGCTGGCGGTGGCGTTGCTTGGGCTCGGCTGGACCCTCCCCCCGGGGGCGGTTGCCGCGCCTCGAATGGGTCCGGCTGGGGCCGGAGCGGTTGCCCCGGCGGAATCCGCCGCCCGGCGGGCCTTCGAGGGGGAGCGCTCGGGCGTATGGCTCCGGGCAAAGGGGGAGGTGGTGCGCATTCTCCGGGACGATCGGGAGGGAAGGCGGCATCAGCGCTTCATCCTCCGTTTGACAGACGGGCAGACCCTGCTCATCAGCCACAACATCGGCCTGGCCCCCCGCGTTCCGGTTCGAATCGGGGACGAGGCCGAGGTCTTGGGCCGCTACGAGTGGAACCCCCGGGGGGGCGTGGTCCACTGGACCCACCGCGATCCGGCGGGCCGCAAGGCGGGCGGATGGATCCGCCACGCGGGGATATACTACCGGTAGGCGGGGCTCAGGCCGGGTTTTTCGCGGTGGCGACGAGGCGGGGGAGGTCCGGCGCGAGGGGGGTGGCGTCGTAGTCCCCGTAGAGGTGAATATCCCCAAAACCCGCTTCCTGGAGCTGGGCGCCCAGCGCTTCGGGCTCATACAGGCGCACCGAGTAGAAAAACCGCCGCTCCCTCCCGCCGGGGCGGCGGAGGGTCCGCCGGATCTCATACCGCTCTCCCTCGGGAGTCTGTACAATGCGGCTGGTCTCGGTGACGTCCGCCCCGCCGATGGTGAAGGCGGCGTCGGGGGGCAGGTTGGCCCGGAGGGAGGAGGGAAGCTTGATGTCGAGGTAGAGGCTCCCTCCCGGGCGGAGGACGCGCCTGGCCTCGCGGAGGGCTTCGAGATCCTCGGCCGCGGCGGCGAAGTAACCGAAGGAGACGAACATGAAGGTCGCCGCATCGAAGGCGGCCCTCGCGAAGGGCAGGCGGCGGGCATCGCCCCGGACCCAGATGCCTTCGGGATGCCTTTCGCGGGCCATGTCCAGCAGGTCGGCGCTCAGGTCGAGGCCCACCGGGCGGTGTCCGGCCCGGCTCCAGGCCTGGCTGTGGCGGCCGTAGCCGCAGCAAAGGTCGAGAATCCGGGCGCGCGGGTTCAGGTTCAAAAGCCATTCCGCCGAGGTGGCCTGGATCTCCGTCTTCGCCTCCTCGAAGGTCTGCATGAGAGGATAGTCGGCGTCGAATCCGGTTTCGTACCAGGGCCGATCGTGCGGCATGAAAACCTCCCCGGGGGAAAATGGGGGCTACTCCCCCCGTTTCGCATCAAAGAGGCAGTGTAGATGATTCGCATCCTTATTTACGCCGTTATTTTTTACGTGATTATTTATGCCCTGAAAGGGTTGTTCAGTGGCATTTCGAGGCGAATGGGCGGCGCTCGGGGCGGTGCCGTGGAGGCGCTCGACGATGAGATGATCGTTTGCCCCGAATGCGAGACCTACTTTCCCTCCGGAATCGGCTTGTCCCGCCGGGTGCGCCGGGAGCGTTTCCGGTTCTGCGGCGAGGAATGCGCCGGAAAATTTTCCCTGCGCGGGGGCCCACCCAGCGAGGGGGAGAGCGAGGGTGAGGGCTAGGGCGGAGGGGGCGGTGAAGAGGTATTCCTATTTGAAGTTTTGATGCGCCTCACGTAACCTTTTAGAGACTATGGCCGAATCGCCCGCACCCGCGCACCCGCCCGACGTTGGCGCGCCGGTGTCCGGCCGGGATTGAGCGCGAGGCGAGAGGACGATATGAAAATATTTATCGATAGCGCGAATGTGGAGGACATCGCCGAGGCGGCCTCGCTTGGGGTGGTGGACGGGGTGACGACCAACCCCTCCCTGATCGCCAAGGAGGGTGCCGACATCCATTCCCGGATTCGCCAGATATGCGAGATCGTGGACGGGCCGGTGAGTGCCGAGGTGGTGGCGACGGCGTGGGAAGCGATGGTCGAGGAGGGCCGCGAGCTGGCGGCGATTCACGATAACGTGGTGGTCAAGGTGCCCATCGGCGCCGAGGGTCTCCGGGCCGTCGTGAAGCTCCGCGAGGAGAACATCAACACGAACGTCACCCTGATATTCAACCCCTCGCAGGCCGTCCTCGCCGCCAAGGCGGGGGCCTCGTACGTGAGTCCGTTCGTGGGCCGGCTCGACGATATCACCCTGCCGGGGATGGAGATGGTCCGGGACATGGTGCGGATTTTCCAGAACTACGATTTCGCCACCCAGGTGCTCGTCGCGAGCATTCGGCACCCGGTCCATTTTCTCGAGGCCGCCAAGATGGGCGCGGATGTGGCCACGATTCCGCCCCAGCTCATCCACCAGCTATTAAAGCACCCCCTG
>DNYS01000125.1:10330-12055 GCA_003506735.1 Nitrospinota bacterium | reverse complement strand
CCTGGCCGACTGGCACAAGGCGGCCAGCCCCGGCTAGTCCGTTCTAGACAGGAGAGATCGAAGATGCCCATGTACGAGTTCATATGCGCCGAGTGCGAGTCGGATTTCGAGAAAATCGTCCCCTCCGCCGATGCGGCGGGCGATGTCGAATGCCCGGCGTGCGCTTCGAGGAAGGTTCACAAAAAACTTTCTTTGTTCGGCGTGGGTTCGGCCAAGGCCTCCTACAACCCCGGCTCCTCCTATACCGGCGGCTTCTCGGGCGGCGGTGGATGCTGCGGAGGCATATGCTCGGGCCACTAAGACGCGCGGCGGGGAGGGCTGGCCCCTCCTTCCCGCGGGCAACGCAAAGCCCGCCCCCTCGCCCGGTTCCTCCGTCCGAAGATCATCTCATCGATGAGGAAGGGAATATATGCAGGAAGGAGCCGACGTACACGTCAGCATCGGCCAGACGGCCCAGGCCCAGTTTGACCGCGCCGCCGAGGCGATGGAGCTTGAGGATGACATGCGCGTGCTCCTCTCCACCCCCTTCCGCGAAATCCGGGTGGAGGTGCCCGTCCGCAGGGACGACGGCTCGCTGGCGGTCTACAAGGGCTACCGCGTCCAGTTCAACGGTGCGCGCGGACCCTTCAAGGGCGGAATCCGCTATTCGCCCGAAGTGGACATGGACGAGGTCGGCGGCCTGGCCGCCCTGATGACCTGGAAGACCGCCCTGGTGAATATTCCCTTCGGAGGGGGCAAGGGCGGGGTCAACGTCGATGTCCACGATCTCAATATTTTCGAGCTCGAGCGCCTCACGCGGAAATTCATTGCCCGCATCAGCCGCCTCCTGGGTCCCTACCGCGATATCCCCGCCCCCGACATGTACACCAACGCCCAAACCATGGCCTGGATCATGGACGAGTACAGCAGCCGCCAGGGCTACGCCCTCGCCGCCGTGACCGGAAAACCCATCGCCCTGGGCGGCTCGCTGGGCCGCGAGGCGGCGACCGGGCGGGGGGTCGTATTCGTGTTCGGGGAGATGGCCAAGATTGAGGGATGGGACCCCTCGACAATGACGGCCGCCGTTCAGGGGTTCGGCAACGTGGGCACCTTCGCCGCCACCTTCCTCACCGACCTGGGCGTCCGCGTCAATGCCATCTCGGACATCACGGGGGCCTACTTCAACGGGAACGGAATCGACATCGAGGCCGCCCTCGCCCACAAGGCCGAGGCGGGCGATCTGGCGGGGTTCACCGGCGGCGAAGCCATGACGAACGAAGAGCTCCTCGCCCTGGACGTGGATGTTCTCGTTCCGGCGGCCATGGGCGGGGTCATCAACCGCGACAATGCCCATGCGGTGAGGGCGCGCATTCTTCTCGAGGCGGCCAACGCGCCGCTGACCTCGATCGGCGAGATCCTTCTCAAGGAAAAGGACGTCTACATCGTGCCCGACGTTCTCGCCAATGCCGGCGGCGTGACGGTCTCCTATTTCGAGTGGGTGCAAAACATCCAGCAATTCACCTGGGAAGAGGAGCGCGTGAACGGGGAGTTGGAAAAAATCATGGTCAATTCGACGAGGGCGGTTCACGCCGCGGCCCGGGAGCGGAACGTGTCCATGCGAACCGCCGCCTTTATCATCGCCATCGAGCGCGTGGCCGAGGCCGAGCGCTTGCGCGGTGTCTAGCCCGGACCCGGAAGAAGGTTCCTCATTGCCCGAAAGCGACATCGACGCCTCCGGCCTCTCAA
>DNYS01000125.1:5117-10270 GCA_003506735.1 Nitrospinota bacterium | reverse complement strand
CCGAATTCGACATCGATGCCCGCGGCCTCTCGAAATCCTTCGGTTCCCTCAAAGCCGTTGACGGCATTACCCTTCAGGTGGAGCGGGGGGAGTGCTACGGCGTGCTGGGCCCGAACGGCGCGGGAAAAACGACCACCGTCCGGATGATTCACGGCGCCGTCCGCCGGGACGGGGGCGAGCTCCGCGTGCTCGGCCGCGACGGGACCACCGAGAGCCGCCGCATCCGCGAGGAGGTGGGCATCGTCCCCCAGGAGGACACCCTCGACAACGAGCTCACCGTCTACGAAAATATGTGGGTCTTCGCCAACTACTTCGGCATCCCGCGCCGGGTATCCCGCCCGCGCATCGAGGAGCTTCTGGATTTCGTCCAGCTTCGCGAGAAGTGGGACGAGCGGATCAAATCCCTTTCGGGCGGGATGAAGCGCCGCCTCCTCATCGCCCGCGCACTCATTCACCGGCCCCGCCTTCTGATCCTCGATGAGCCGACGACCGGCCTCGATCCCCAGGCGAGGCATCTCGTCTGGCAGCGCCTCCGCAAGCTCAAGAGCGAGGGCATGACGATCCTGCTCACCACCCACTACATGGAAGAGGCGGCCCAGCTTTGCGACCGGATCGGGGTCATGGACCGCGGGCGCTTTCTCACCGAGGGCCCCCCGGCCGATCTGGTGCTGGAGCGCGTGGGGGCCGAGGTGATCGAGCTTCGCGGCGCGGGGCGCGAGGTGGCCGAGCGCGCCCTGAACGGCCTGGCCATCGAGACCGAGTGGGCGGGCGATACGCTTTATCTCTATTGCCGGGACGGGGCCGGGGCGGTCGAGCGCCTCGTGTCGGCCGGGGAGCGGAATTTCCTCCGGCGGCCCGCCTCGCTGGAGGATCTGTTTTTGCGCCTCACGGGCCGGGATCTGCGCGAATGATAAATCCGGATCTGATTCCCAGCAGCCGCGCCCGTAGGGTCTGGGTGCGCCATGTGATGCAGTACCGCACGTTTTTCCTGGCCGAATGGGCGGGCAATTTCGGCGAGCACGCCCTCTACCTCGTTGCCTTCGGCTACGGCCTGGGCCGGCTGGTTCCCTCCATCGGCGGCATCAGCTACGCCCAGTTCATCGGCCCCGGCCTCGTCGTATCGATCGCCATGTGGACCTCGACCTTCGAATCCACCTACGGGGCCTACAACCGGATGCGCATCCAGAAGACCTACGAGGCGATGCTCTCGGCGCCGCTCTCGGTGGGCGATATCGTTCTGGGCGATTTGATGTGGTGCGGGACGCGGGCGATCATCGGGGCCACCCTGATGATGATCGTTTTGGCCCTCTTCGGCCTCATCGGCTCCCCCTGGGCGCTGGCCGTTTTGCCCATCGTTTTCCTCGAAGGGCTCATGTTCGGCTCCCTGGGCCTCATCTCGGCGGGGCTGGCCCCGAGTTTTTCCTTCTTCAGTTTTCATTTCTCGCTCATCGTCATGCCGATGTTCTTCTTCGCCGAAACTTTTTTCCCCCTCAAGGGGCTTCCGGACTGGATGCGCGCCTTCTCCCAGATGCTCCCGCTCACCCATGCCGTCAAGATCGTCCGGGGGCTCATCATCTACGGGCATGTGGACGCCTTTTTCTGGCACCTGTTCGTGCTCATTGCGTGCACGCTGGTGTTCATGGCCTGCGCCACCGTGTCGGTGAACCGGCGGATGACGAGCTAGACATGGGCATGGCGAAGCGGAACATCGCGCCCGGGGGCCCGTTTCTTTTTCACGAAAGCGTGGTCCGCTACCAGCATTCCTACGAGGAGCTCGTGAACCGCTACGACGGGCGCATCTTCCGCCGCGCGATCGAGGCGGGCGGGGGGCTCGCCCTCATCGAGGCGCGCGCGGGAGGCCCTACGGGCGGCCCGGCGGTCGATGCGGGTGAGGTGGCGGTCGAGGCGGGCGAGGTGGCCTTGCGCGTCCGAGTGCCCGGCCGCATGACGAAAAATATAGTCGGCGCCGGGGAGGCCGCCCTGCGCCACCTTCTCGCCTTCGATCTGGACCTGGAGCCTTTTTACGCCATGGCGCGGATCGACCGCGTTCTCGCGCCCATCGTCCGCCGCTTTTGGGGGCTCCGGCCGGTGCGCTACCTGACCTTGTTCGAGGCGCTTGTGACGGCCATCACGACCCAGCAGGTGAACCTCACCTTCGGCGGCCGCATCCGCGCGCGCCTAGTGAAGCGCTGGGGCGATAAGCTCACCCTGGGAGGAGAGATTCACTACGCCTTCCCCCGGCCCGAACGCCTGGCGCGGGCCCGCGCGGCCACCCTGGAGGGGATGCAATTCTCGGGGCGCAAGGCCGAGTATGTGATCGGGGTGGCCCGTGCGGCGGCGGCGGGGGAGTTGGAGGGGGCGGATTACCGGGACCTCCCCCTCGAGGAGGCCGTCGAGCGCCTGACCGCCCTGCGCGGGGTGGGCCGCTGGAGCGCCGAGCAGGCCCTCTACCGGGGGCTGGGGCGGATCGAGGCCCTGGCGGCGGGCGATCTGGGCGTCCAGAAGGTGGTGGCCCGGTATTGTTTCGGCGAAACGAGGGTGGACGAAAACCGCGCCCGCGAGGCCGCCCGGCGGTGGGAGCCGTGGGGGGCGCTTGCCGCCGCCTACTTGTTCGCCGCCTGGCGCGCGGGTATACCTTCCGGGGCTAAAGCCGAGGCCGGGACCGGGACCGAGATCGAGACCGGATAGAGGCCGCGCCGCATTCGATTGGGTCCGGCCGCGCCTGCCCCCCGCGCGGCGGCCCTTCCCGCGTTCGAGGGAGCCTCATGGAGTCCATGCGCCACCAACTCGAAGACCGCGAGCGCGAACTGCTCGCCCCCTATGCCGCCCGCAGCGGGGACTCGCTCGGCCGCGCGCATCCCGAGTCCGAACACCCCCAGCGCACCGCCTTCCAGCGCGACCGCGACCGGATTATCCACACCGCCGCCTTCCGGCGGCTCGAATACAAGACCCAGGTCTTCGTGAACCACGAAGGCGATCACTACCGCACCCGCCTGACCCACACCATCGAGGTCAGCCAGATTGCGCGCTCGATCGCCCGGACCCTCGGCCTCAACGAGGAGCTGGCCGAGGCCGTCGCGCTGGCGCACGATTTGGGCCATTCCCCGTTCGGCCATGCGGGCGAGAGGGTGCTCGACGAGTTGATGGAGGGCTGCGGCGGCTTCGAGCACAACCTCCAGTCCCTTCGGATCGTCGAGGTGTTGGAGCGCCGCTACCCCGCCTTTCCGGGTCTCAATCTCACCTGGGAGACCCGCGAGGGGATTATTAAGCACATCGCCTCCTACACGGGCCCCATGCCCGCCGAGCTCGATGGAGGGATCGCCCTGAGCCTCGAGGCGCAGGTGGTCGATGTGGCCGATGAGATCGCCTACAACAACCACGACCTGGACGACGCCATGCGATCGGGGGTGTTCAGCGCCGAGGACGCGTTGGAGACCTCGCTGTGGCGGGAGCACTACGAGGCGGCGCGGGGCGCGTTTCCGGCGGCGGAACCGGACGCGGTCCGCCACGAGGCCATCCGGCGGATCGTCAACGCCCAGGTAAGCGATCTGGTGAGCTCGGTGCAGCGGCGGGTGGAGGAGCTGGGCCTGCGGGACATCGCCGATGTCCGCGCAAGGGGCCACGGCGCCGCCGCCTTCAGCGCCGGGATGGCCGGGCGCAACCTCGAACTCAAATCCTTCTTGATGCGGCGGATGTACCACAACGAGCGCGTGGAGCGGCTCCAGGAGAGCGCCCGCCGGACGATCCGGGATCTGTTCGAGGCCTATGTATCGAACCCGGCGCGGCTCCCCGGCCACGTCGCGCGGCGGGAGGAGGCGGACGGCCGCCGCCGGATGGTGTGCGACTACATCTCAGGGATGACGGACCGCTTCGCCCTGGAGCAGCATCGCCGCCTCGCCGCCGGTGGGGCCGCCGGTTGAGGGCTCGGGGCTGGAGGGGCTCAGGGCCGGTGGGGCGAATTCGGCCGAAGGGGATCAGGGCTGGAGGGTGAGGGTGTAGCCCTGGTTGCTCCTGTAGAGGAGAAGCTGGACGCGCGGAAAATCCCGGGCGCGGACCACCATCTCGCGGAACGATTCGATGTCCCGCGTCGGCTGGCCATTGACCTGGCGGATGACGTCGCCGGGCTGAATCCCGATATTGGCCGAGGCGCTTCCCCCGATCACCCGGGTCACCATCACCCCGTTTCGGCTTTGAATGCGGTAGCGGCGGAGGCTCCTCTCATCGATGGCCGCCACCCGGATGCCCAGCCAGTTCTGGGCGATGGCGTCGGCCAGCGCGATGGGGATCGAGGAGAGGCGCACCCTGCGGGTGAAGACTTTGCCTTTTCGCCAGATGTCCGCGCTCACCTCGGAGCCCACGGTGTAGCCGGCAAGCTCGTTCAGGTATTCCTTGCGCGAATCAATTTTCTTGCCGCCGAAGCCGATGAGAATGTCGCCCTGCCGGATTCCCCCCTCCCAGGCCGGGCTGCCTTCGATCACCTGGGCGACGATGGCGCCCCGCTTCCGGGGGAAGCCCACCCGGGAGGCGAGGCGGGACCTGAAGTCCTGAAGCACGATCCCCACCCAGGCCTTGCGCACTTTCCCGAAATGAATCAGGTCGTCCACGATGCGGCGGGCGCGGTCGATCGGGATGGCGAATCCGATCCCCTGGGCCTTCCGGAAGATGGCCGTGTTGACTCCAATCAGCTCTCCGAAAATATTGAGCAGCGGTCCGCCCGAGTTTCCCGGGTTGATCGAGGCGTCGGTCTGGATGAAGTCCGAGGGGTTGCGGCGGCTGTTTTTTCCGCTGTCCAGGGAGCGGCCCACGGCGCTCACCACCCCCGTCGTCACCGTATGCTGGAGCCCGAACGGGTTGCCGATGGCAATCACGGTCTCGCCGATCATCAGATCGTCCGAGCGGCCCATGGGCAGAAAAGGAAGCGGCCTGGGCGCCTCGATCTTGATGACGGCCAGATCGTTGACCGGGTCGGCACCGATGATCCGGGCGGAATAGATCCGGTTCCCGGCGAGCTGGACGCGGATTTTCTCGGCCCGGGAGATGACGTGCTGGTTGGTGAGGATGTAGCCGTCGGACCGGATGATCACCCCGCTGCCGAGGCTCTGCTCGCGGCGGCGGGGTTGCCGTCTCCCGAAAAAGTCGCGAAAAAACTCATC
>DNYS01000125.1:0-4997 GCA_003506735.1 Nitrospinota bacterium | reverse complement strand
AGGACGACAGGGCTCATGCGCCCCCGGCGGCCGCGCCGGGTTTTGCCCGCCTCCACGGGTCCGGGGAGCGCGAGGGCGGCCGCCAGAAGAGCGAGTATCCCCGCGCGCCACGGCCCCGCGCGCCCCGCCGCGGGGGCGTATTTCATGATTTGAACCTGACGGCGGCGAACAAATTCGAGCCCTTCCGGCGAAGGAGAAACAGGACCGAGCCCTTGACCTTCGCCCGGTCGATTATTTTTCTGACCTCGGGAAGTTTCGAGACCTTGGTGTTGTTGATTTCGAGCAACTCATCGCCCGCGCGAATGCCCCCCCGCTCGGCCGGCCCCCCCCGTTTCACCGAGGTGACGATCAGGCCCGCGCCGTCCTTGAGGTGGAAGCGTTTGGCGAGGTAGGGGGTGAGCGCCTCGATCCGCATGCCGAGCTTTACCTGAAGCCGCGAGCGCCGCTTTTGGCGGCGGTCCGGGAGGCTTCCGATGCGCACCCGCACGGTCTTTAAATCACCTCCCCGGTAGAATTTGACCTCCGCCTCGGTTTTCGGCCGGGCGCGGGCCACGATGCGGGGAAGGGACTGCCAGGTGACCACCTGCTTGCTGTCGAACTCGACGATCACGTCCCCCCGGCGAAGCCCGGCCTTGTGCGCCGGCCCCCCGCGTATGACCGAGGAGAGGCGTGCGCCCTGAAACCTGGAGAGGCCGATTTTTTTCCGCTCCTTGGAGCCGACTTTCCCGACCGAAACCCCCAGCCGCCCCCGGATGGGGTATCCCTTGTGGCGGAGATCGTCGATGACGGCCTTGGCCTGGTTGATGGGGACGGCGAAGCCCACGCCCATGCTCTTGTTGATGCGACCGCGCATGTAAATGGCCGTGCTGATTCCAATTACCTCTCCCCGGCTGTTGGCGAGGGGGCCGCCCGAGTTTCCCGGGTTGATCGTGGCGTCGGTCTGAAGAAAATTGTCGTAGGGGCCCTGGTTCAGGTTCCGTCCCTTGGCGCTGATGATGCCCACCGACATCGAGTGGGAGAGGCCGAACGGGCTTCCCACGGCAATCACCCATTCGCCGACCTCGACGGCGTCCGAATCGCCCAGCGTGGCGGGGGTCAGCTTTTTCTTGGCCTCGATCTTGAGGAGG
Source organism: Nitrospinota bacterium (assembly GCA_003506735.1). GTDB lineage: Bacteria > UBA8248 > UBA8248 > UBA8248 > UBA8248 > UBA8248. The sequence continues at coordinate 3,870 of DNYS01000125.1, read as the reverse complement.
GCGAGGTCGTATTGCTCGTCCGAGCCGACTACGTTGGCGGGCAGCTCCTCCCCGTCGGCGAGTTTGACCTGAATCTGATCGGCATCCTTGATGACGTGATGATTCGTCAGGATGTAGCCGTCCCCGGAGATGATCACGCCCGCGCCCACGCTCGCGGCGCCGTCGGAGAGGCCGAAATCGAACGGGGCGTCCTGGCGGCGTCCGGGCCTGAACAGATCCATGAGTCCGCTCGTCCTGGATTGGCGGATTTTCACCCGGATATGGACCACCGACGGGCGGATGCGCTTTGCCGCCTCGATGAAGGTGCGGTCCCCGAAAACGGGTCCGGCCGCGCCGACCGCCCAGATGGGCTGAGGCGCCCAGGCAAGGAGAGCGATGGCGATGGCCGCTCGCGGGAAACCGGGTTTTTGCGTCACTGGCGAATGTCCTTTCAGGTTCGGCAATGAGAGGTCTGCGCCTAGAGGTTTCGAGTTTCCCTTAATGCTACCATCGCTGGGGGGGGAGGCTCAATCAAATCGGGGGCGACCGCCGGTGCTGCATTTGGCCGGGAAAATATTGACTGCGCCGCTTTCCCTTTGGTATAGGATGAGCCCCCGGACGCAAGGCCCGCCCGATATCCCGTGCGGCCGGGGGCCGAATCCGGGACCCGACTCTCGGGACCGGACTTTCGGAACCTGACGAGGAGCGAGATGAAACCTGACAGGTCCAACGAAACCGCCGCCTCCCGGCTCCGCATCTCTTTTCCAGGTGTGCCGATTTGATCGCCGATACCGCGCAAATCCGAAATTTTTCGATCATCGCCCATATCGATCACGGGAAATCCACGCTGGCCGACCGGATTCTCGAGCGCACGGGCGCGGTCAGCGAGCGGGAGATGTCCTCCCAGGTGCTCGACTCGATGGATCTCGAACAAGAGCGCGGGATCACCATCAAGGCGGCCAGCGTGCGCCTGACCTACCGGGCGGCCTCGGGCGGGGAGTATGTGTTCAACCTCATCGACACGCCCGGCCACGTCGATTTTCACTACGAGGTCTCCCGGAGCCTGACGGCCTGCGAGGGGGCGCTTCTCATCGTGGACGCCACCCAGGGGATTCAGGCCCAGACGCTGGCGAACGCCTACCTCGCCCTGGAGCAGGATCTCGTCATCATTCCAGTGATCAACAAGATCGATCTGCCCTCGGCCGATTCGGACCGCGTCATCGCCCAGATCGAGGATGTGCTCGGCCTCCCCGGCGAGGAATGTCTCCTCGTCAGCGCGAAGAACGGGTCCGGGGTGGATGAACTCCTCGAGGCCATCGTCGAGCGGATGCCGCCCCCGGCCGGGGACCCGGCGGCGCCGCCCCGGGCGCTCATCATCGACTCGTGGTTCGATTCGTTCCAGGGGGCGGTGCCCCTAGTGCGGGTGTTCGAGGGGACGATAAAAAAAGGCGACACCATCCGCTTCATGTCCACCAAGGGGGAGTATCAGGTCCTGAGCCTGGGGGCGTTTTTCCCGCGCCTGGCCCCGCTGGACCGCCTCGGGCCGGGGGAGGTGGGCTTCCTCACGGCCGCCATCCGGGAGGTGGGCGACACCCGGGTCGGCGATACGGTGACCTCGGCCCGAAACCCCGCGGCCACCCCCATACCGGGTTTTCAAGAGCCCAAGCCGATGGTCTACAGCGGCCTTTACTCCGCCGACAGCGCGGAATTCGAAAACCTCCGCACCGCGCTGGACAAGCTGGGGCTCAACGACTCGGCCTTCACCTTCGAGCCGGAGACCTCCACCGCCCTGGGCTTCGGGTTCCGCTGCGGGTTTCTCGGACTCTTGCACATGGACATCATCCGCGAGCGCCTCGAGCGCGAATACGATCTGACCCTGATCTTCACGGCCCCCACCGTGGTCTACCGGGTGGTCCTCTCGGACGGGACCTCCCTGGATATCGAGAGTCCCGCGAAGCTGTCCGATCTCTCGCGCGTGGACCGGATCGAGGAGCCCTTCATCCTCGGCACGATCCTGACTCCCTCGGACTATGTGGGGGCGGTGATGAAGCTGTGCCAGGAAAAGCGCGGGGTCCAGCGGACGATGAAGTACCTCGACCCGAAGACGGTCGAGCTGATTTACGAGCTGCCCTTCAGCGAGATATTGTTCGATTTCTACGACAAGCTGAAATCGCTTACCCGGGGCTACGCCAGCTTCGACTACGAGCAACTGGCTTTCCGCCCCTCGGATGTGGTCAAGCTCGACATTCTCCTGAACGATCAGCCCGTGGACGCCTTCTCCTCGATCATCCACAAGGACAAGGCCTATTATCACGGAAGGGCGCTCACCGGGCGGATGCGCAAGCTCATTCCCCGCCAGATGTTCGAGGTCGTCATCCAGGCGGCGGTGGGGAGCCGGGTCATCGCCCGCGAGACGATCAAGGCGATGCGCAAGGACGTGACCTCGAAATGCTATGGCGGCGACATCACGCGCAAGCGCAAGCTCCTCGAAAAGCAAAAAGAGGGAAAAAAGAGGATGAAGAACATCGGTACCGTCGAGGTTCCCCAGGAAGCGTTCATGGCCGTGCTCGAAGTGGGCCGGGAGGGATCGTGAGCGGGGAGGCCGCGGCCGCCGGGAAAAAAGCGGAGTCCCGGGGGTACGAAAAATCCACGTTCCGCGAATACGCCGAAGCGATCATCGTCGCGCTCCTGCTCGCCGGGTTCGTGCGCGGGGTCGTCGTCCAGGCGTTCAAGATACCCTCGGGCTCGATGGAAAAAACCCTCCTCATCGGCGACCATATCCTGGTCAACAAGTTCATCTACTGGTTCCGCGGCGTCGAGCGGGGGGACGTCATCGTCTTCCGCTTTCCCAAGGACGAGAGCCGCGACTTTATCAAGCGCGTGGTGGGGCTGCCAGGCGATGAAATCCTGTTCCGGGGGACGCGCATCTACATCAATTGCAAGACCCCAGAAACCCCGGACAAATGCAACCCCCTGGACGAGCCCCATGCCATCTACCGGCCCGATGGCAAGTCGTACTGGCCCGGAGCGCCGGCGGCCCCCAAGCGCGTGCCGGCGGGGAGCTACTTTGTCATGGGCGATAACCGCAACAACAGCACCGACGGCCGCCACTGGGGCTTCCTCAAGGAGGGCGAGCGGCTCGACCACATCAAGGTCCGGGTTCTCGATATTTTCATCCCCACGAAACCCGGACGAGGCTACGGGGGGAGCGGAAACATCGTTTCCCTGGTATGGAACTCCATTCTGCGGGCCGCCTGGGGCGTCCTGGATTTAGTCGGATTGAAATACATCGACGCCAATACCTCCGGCAGGGACGAATACATCGGGATACCGTTCCCCTGTTCGCTCTATGCGGCTCCCTGCTGGGACCCCAAAATCCGCGGCGTTGCTTTTTTCATCTACTGGTCCTGGAACAACGACGAGGGCGATAGCCGCTGGGTCCGCTGGGATCGCCTCGGCAACGGCATCCGCTGATCCCGCCCCCGGCGGGGGTCCCCCCCCGCCTTCCAGTTCAATTTGTAGGCACATTTGATATACTTATCCTATATGCCGATCAGGTCGTATTGGCGGGAAGGGGAATCTGTTCTTTCGCTCCGGCCAAAACGCACCTAAGGGAACGACTCCATGGATGATCTCCGAGACGACCTGAGGCCCGAGCGGATTCGGTGGCTCCCGCCGCTGGTCTNNTCTTTTTCGGATTTTCGTTTCCGTCCTGGCCGTCCTTCTGCCGATGGCAGCCGGCACATTCTATCTCCAGCCCGTATACGCGTGGCTTCGGAACCCACGGTCGAATCCTCCCGAGAAGGAGCCCCCCCCCCCGCCCCCCCCCCCCCCCGCGCCGGGGGGGGGGGGGGGGGGGGGGCGCGGGCGCCGCCGCCGCCCGGGCGCCCG
>DNYS01000053.1:18203-19045 GCA_003506735.1 Nitrospinota bacterium | reverse complement strand
CAAGGCCGGCCATGACCAATTGCCCACTTTCGGCGCCGGCGGCGAACACAAGAAAGAGGAATGGCGCTCGATGATCCGCCAGCTCGTGGCGGCGGGGTTCCTCGATCACGACGTGAAGGGCTTTGGCGGGCTGGCGATTACCGGCAAGGGCCGGGCGCTGCTGCGGGGCGGGGAAAGCTTCCACTATCGCCAGGACACACTGCGCCGTGCGCCGCGTGCGCGCCGCAAGAGCCGGAATGGAGAACTCGCCGCCAAATTATCCGACGCCGAGACGGCGCTTCTCGATCGGCTCAAGGCGTTACGCCTTGGCCTCGCCAAGGAACGCGGCGTTCCGGCCTATGTCGTCTTTTCCGATAGATCGCTCGCCGATATGGCGCAGCGGCAGCCGCGCAACGACGCCGAATTTTCCGAGGTCAACGGGGTCGGCGCGGCCAAGCTGAAGGAATTCGCCGTGCCTTTCCTGAAGGCCATCGCCGCCGGTGCCATAGCGGCTGGCGACGATTAGCCCTATCCCGGTTAGACAGAAGCGTTTTCCGTCAGGCAGTGAGGGCCCAGTTGTTCGATCGCGGTGATGCCCATTTGCGCCAGATTAGTCTCGATCTGGTGGTGTAGAATTTCGATGACTCGTGTTGCCCCGGCTTCGCCGCCGGCGACGACGCCGTAGACCGCGGCCCGGCCGACAAACACGAACGCCGCGCCCAGGCACAGGCCGACGATGATATCGGCGCCGCGCCGTACGCCGCTGTCGAGCATCAGCGTCAGCCGGTCGCCGACGGCGGCTTTGATCGCTGGAAAGGCGTCGATGCTGGCCGGCGCACGGTCGAGCTGGCGGCCGCCATGGT
>DNYS01000053.1:17566-18155 GCA_003506735.1 Nitrospinota bacterium | reverse complement strand
TGGCGGCCGCCATGGTTGGAGACGATGACGCCTTCGACGCCGAGATCGGCGGCGCGGACAGCATCGTCGGGGTGCAGGATGCCCTTGACGATCAGCGGCCCGTCCCACAGCCGGCGGTAAGTTTCGAGCTCGCGCCAGGTTTGGCCCGAGGCCGGCAGCTGGTCGTTGACGAAGTCGAGCACCGCATGGACATCCGAGCCGGGCGGCGCGTAGAGCGCCCAGTTGCCGAGCGTCGGCGCGCCGCCGTTGCGCAGATATTCGTAGGTCCAGATCGGATGCAGCAGCCCATCGATGACGCGACCCGGGGTCAGCTTGCGCAAATCGTGGGAATAGCTGTTGCGGACGTTGCGCTCGCGCGTCGGGCGTGTCGGTACGTCGACGGTCAGCACCAGCGCGCCGAGCCCGGCGTCGGCGCTGCGGCGGATCATGTCTTCGGCGATTTTGCCGTCGCGCGCCGCATAGACCTGATACCAGGTCTGCTCGCGGGCGATGCGCGCGGCATCCTCGATGGTGTCGTTGCTGGCGCCGGACAGGATGAAGGGGACATTGGCCTTCGCCGCCGCGGCGGCCAGCATCAGGTCGGCGCCGA
>DNYS01000053.1:17285-17499 GCA_003506735.1 Nitrospinota bacterium | reverse complement strand
CAACCCGGCGGCGCCGGTCGGCGCAAAGCCGAACGGGCTGTTCCAGGTGCGGCCGAACAAGGGCGTCGACTGGTCGATCCGGGACACATCGACGAGATAGCGCGGCAGCAGGCAGTGGCGCTCGAAGGCGGCGATATTGCGCGCTAACGCCGCCTCGCCTTCGACCCCGCCCTCGATGAAGTCGAACGCCACCTTCGGCGTCCGCCGCTTGGCC
>DNYS01000053.1:7286-17166 GCA_003506735.1 Nitrospinota bacterium | reverse complement strand
GCCTGTTTTTTCCAGTCGGCGCGCATCATGAAGCCGGGCGTCTCGCGGCAGTGATCCTCCGCCCACTCGAGCAGCTTTTCGTCGCTCCACGACAGGTCCAGGGGCGCGCCGTGCGGCGCCGGCACGTACCACACCGATTCGACCGCCAGTTCGACGACATTGCCCTCGGGATCGGGGAAGTAGATCGAAAACGAGTTGCCATGGCAGGTGGTGCGCAGTTTGCCGATGGCCGGATGGGCTTCGAGCTCGCGCTCCATGCGGCGCAGCTCGTCGAGCGACAGGATACGCAGGCTGAGCTGGTTGACGCTGGTCGGCGCGTCCCTGTCGCGGCCCGACACCAGGATGATCTGATGGTGCTCGTCGGGATCGCGGCTGAGATAGGCGTACGCGCGCTCGGGCTCGGTGCCGATCGCCGGCATGGTGCCGCGGTCCGTGACTGCATAACCGAGTACGGAATCGTAGAACGTGACCATCATGTCCATATCCGCGACCTTGAAACCGCAATGGGCCTGCGCGATCCGCGGCGGCGCCATGCTGTTTTCCGTCGGGCGGACCAGGATGCGGGCCGGATCGTAGGGCCGCCCGAAATCCGGGTCGGCGTTGCCGGTCTCCGGCCCCTCGTCGGTCAGGCGGTTTTCGGCCCGGAACTGCGCTTCTTTTTCCGCCCGCCAGGCGCGGCGCGGCAGATAGCCCGGCGTCGCCTTGCAGCGGTCTTCGGTGGTGCGCCGAATGTCGTCGTCGCGGGCCGCAAGATCGAGCGGCCAGGCGGCCGGCTGCGGCACGTAGTGCCCGGTCTCGACCGAGATCGTGCAGCGGATGCCCTCGGGATCGCGGAAATAGAGGGTCCAGGAAATGCCGTGATCGATGGCGACGATGTCGCTGACCTCGGCCTCGGCCTCGACAGCCGCCTTGGTTTCGCGCAACGCATCGAGGTCGGGCGCCTTGAAGCCGGTCTCGCTGACGGTCGAGGCGTCGGACGACGACCGGCCGCTGGCGAGTACGAACTGGTGATGCTCGCGCGGCCGCCGGGTCATGAAAATGATGCGGTTGGTATCCTTGTTGATCATCCCGTGGTCGCTGACGCAGAAGCCGAGCACGCGGGTGTAGAAATCCTCGAGCTTGTCGGCGTCGTCGCAATTGATGCCGAAATGGCTGAACATCACCGCCGGTGGGGTGAGCTCGAAGTCAACGGATGCCGCAACTGACATGGCATTCCTCCAAATAGTGTTCGTTGTGTCGGAAGCCGGACCCGAAAATCGACCGGGAGTCCCCCTGTAGAGCTCTCACGGTAGCGCGAGCGTGGCCCAAAGCCGTCCGCGAGGCAAGGGGCATTACAAGGCCGAACCGCGCCCGGCTAAGCCGGCCAGGCCCGCCAGACCTTTTCCGGCCTCGCCGGAACCCTTGACGCCGACGCGGCAAGTTGCCGCTACGCAACCAAAAAATCTTGCCCGCGCGGCCGGACCGGTCACAATGGCTTGCAACCAAAAAAACGAGGGAGGACGCCATGAAAGCGATGGTGCTGCATGCGCCGGATACGCCGCTGGAGCTCGAGGAACTGCCGGATCCGGTGGCCGGTCAGGGTGAGATCGTGGCCCGGGTGCTGGCCTGCGGATCGGGGCTGACCATCCACCACGCCGTGCGCGGGCGCACGGACGCGACCTTGCCGCGGGTGATCGGCCATGAAATCCTCGGCGAGATCGTCGAGATCGGCGCCGGTGTCGACGGCTACGCGGTCGGCGGCCATGTGACCACCCACGCCTATATCACCTGCGGCTACTGCAAATGGTGCCGGGCCGACCGCGAGCCGTTGTGCGACAACCTCGCCGGCTTCGTCGGCCGCCACGTCGATGGCGGCTATGCCGAGTATATAAAGTTGCCGGCGCGTACCTTCGTGAAGGTGCCCGAGGCGCTCGACCACAAGCAGCACCCGGCCGAGATCGCCGTCATCTGCGACGCCATCGTCACCCCCTACAAGGTGGTGCGCCGGGCGCGCATCGCCCCGCTCGAGACGGTCGCCGTATTCGGGGCGGGCGGCGGCGTCGGAATTCATATGGTCATGCTCGCCCGCTGGGCCCATGCCCGCGTCGTCGCGGTGGACATCGTTCCCGAAAAACTCGGCAAATGCCGTGAGATGGGCGCCGAGGCCGTCATCGACGGCTCCAGGGACAACGTCGCCGAGGCCCTGGCAGAGTTCACCGGGGGGCGCGGCCTCGACGTGGCGATCGATTTCGTCTCCACCCCCACTACCCTGGAGACCGCCACCGAAGCCCTCGGCCGGGGGGGCCGCCTGGTCACCCTGGGCGGCAACACACCCGAGCCCTTCCGGGTCTCGGCCGGAGCCATGCTCGCCAAGGAACTTGAACTCATGGGCAGCCGCTCGTTTACCAAACAGGAGATCAGGGACTCGCTCGATCTCGTGGCGCGCGGGGAGGTATGGCCTTTTGTCACCGAAATCTACAAACTCGAGGAGGCCGAAAAGGTTCATGCCCGCCTCGAAGCGGGACTGATCACCGGACGCGCCGCAATCGTGATGGATTAAAAAGGAAATACGGCACGGGCAGTGCCGAAAAGGAACCCTCATTCAGGGCGGAGCGTCCAGGGCGGGGATCACAACCCGAATCGCCACCGGCCCGCCTCCGCCCGAATCGGTTAAACCCGCAGCTAGGCGGGAAGCCCCAATAACTTTTGGGCGTTTCCGCCCCGGATCATCTCTTTTTCCGCTTCGGGCAGGTCGAGCCCCTCCACGTCGGCGACACAGGTGTCCAGCTCTCCCATCGCCTGGGGGTAATCGCTCCCGAGCATCACTCGCCCGGCGCCCCAGCGCCCGACGGCGAATTGAAGCGCCTCGCGCTCGAAAGCGACCGAGTCGATATAAATATTTTTCAAATACTCGCTCGGGGGCTTTTTGATTAATTCGCTGCACGCAGCATGGGTCCGAAACCCCTTGTCGAGGCGGCCCAGCGAATAGGGGATCAGGCCCCCGATATGGGGAACCACTAGTTTTAATTCGGGTACGGCATCGAGCAGGCCGCTAAAGGCGAAGCGCGCCGCCGTCAGCGCGCTCTCGAACAGGACGCCGAGAACGGTCTGGAGCCAGAAATCGCGCATCTCGTCCGCCCCGGGCGGCAGGAACGGGTGGATAAAAAGCGGGATCCCCAGCTCAGCCACCCGCTCATAAAAGGGCCAGAGATCGTGCTCGTGGATTCCCTTCCCGTCGATGTTCGTAATCGCGTAGACCGCCCGGAATCCCAGTTTTTCGACCGCGCGCTCGAGCTCCTCGATGGCGAGGCGGGGGTCCTGGAGCGGAACGGCGCAGGCGGCCGTGAATCGATCCGGGTGGCGCGAGACGATCTCGGCGAATGCGTCGTTCACCGCCTGGGAGAGCGCCAGCCCGGCCCGGGGCTCCCAGAGGTAGACATGGGGCATGGTGAGGGAGAGCATCTGCATGTCCACCCCGCAGGCGTCCATGTCCCGGATGCGGAGTTCGGGGTCGAGCTGAGGAGGCGAAATATGGACGACCGGCACCCCCCGTATGGTAAACACCCGCCTGCCGCTCTTGTCTTCCTCGAGCCGCACCGCCCCACCGAGGCGGGCTACCTCGTCCAGATAGGCTTGGGGGTAGAAATGATTGTGGACATCGATTCGCATCGCGCTGGTTGCCTCCTGGAGAATGAACACGGTTTTCGGGAAATTTTTCGGAATGGCTTACGTTATCCAAACGGCGGGGCCACCGCAAACCGGGCGGACGATAGAGGCTCCCCGCAGGCTCCCTCCTGCCGCCCGGTATGTTATAAACGGAAAACATATTTTCGTAATTTTGTCCCCGAGAGGAGAATTATTCCGTGGCGGATACCGGACTGAAGGGGAAATGGGCGCTCATTCTGGGATCGAGCAGTGGCTTCGGCGGGACGGTCGCCGTCCGCCTGTCGAAAGAGGGAATGAATATCTTCGGTGTGCACCTGGACCGGAAGGCCACCCAGCCCAACGCCGAGAAAATCCAGGAAGACATCTGGGCCAACGGCGCCGAGGCCGTATTCTTCAACGTCAATGCGGCGGCGGAGGACGCCCGCGCCGATGTGGTTTCGCAGATGAAGAGCCATCTCGGCGGCGGCGCTAACGGCGCCATTCGCGTCATGCTCCACAGCCTCGCCTTCGGCACCCTCAAGCCCTACATCACCGACGATCCGGAGGACACCATCACGCCCAAGCAGATGGACATGACGCTCGGCGTGATGGCCCACAGCCTCGTCTATTGGTCCCAGGAAATTATCGGAGGCGGCCTCATGGGCGAAGGTGGGCGCATCTTTGCCATGACCAGTTCGGGCGGACACCGCGTCTGGGCGGCCTATGGCGCGGTCTCGGCTGCCAAGGCAGCCCTCGAAAGCCACATCCGGCAGCTTGCGGTCGAGCTCGCCCAAAGGGGCATCACGGCCAACTGCGTCCAGGCGGGCGTCACCGACACCCCGGCGCTCCGGAAAATTCCTGGCAACGTGGATATGATCGAAAAAGCCAAGGAAGCCAACCCCCATAGCGAGCTCACCACACCCAGGATGGTCGCCGACGCCATCGCTCTTTTTGCCGCCGAAGGGACTCGCTGGATGACGGGCAACGTCATCCGCGTAGACGGCGGTGAGGATATTTCCGCCTGAGGCGATCATGCAAGGAGCGGGCTGGCGCACCCGGGCGGGACTCGCCCTCTCCGCATTCGGCGGCGTCTTGTTGCTCGCCGTTCTGCTCTCATCACCCGGCAAACCACCCGCTATTTCGCCGGGTCAACCCACCTATTTCGAACTTCGCCTGATGGGGACCCGCCTCTTTCGTATACCGGCAAGCGGGCGGGATCTGGCCGCCGCCCTCCGGGCCAAGCGGTTCATTCTCGCCCTCCTCCCTCTGGCGGGAGGGCGTTTCTCATCTTTCTCGACACCGAAACCGGCGGGCGTTTCCGAAAATTCCTCCGGGACAAGTTGGGCGAGGACGAAGAGGGCGGGTGAATTTTCCACACCATTCCTCCAAAATTCGCTTGACTCTTCCCTATGGGGAAGGGTTTAGAATGGGGGAAGTGGAGGAGAACGTCATGGACGAGACGATGCCGATCGGAATGGTGTCCAAAGCCACGGGGCTGACGCCCAAGGCAATCCGCTACTACGAGGGGAGAGGGCTTTTGCCCAAACGGCCCCGCTCCGCGAACGGCTACCGCCAATACGGGGAGGCCGACATCCAGCGCCTCATCTTCATTCGCCGGGCCAAGGAGTTGGGAATTTCCCTTCGCCGAATCGCCGACATCGTCTCCCTGTGGCCGGGAGTATCGTGCGCCATGACGCGTCCTGTCCTGACGAATGTCCTCAAGGAGCGCATCGGCGAGTTGAGCGCACAGATCGAACTGTTCGCGGACCTTCGGCGGAGTCTCGAGGAGGAGCTTGACCAATTGGGGCGGCGCCCCTACTCCGACCACGATAATAGCGTTTGCACATGCCTGGGAGACCTCCCCCGGTTGATTCCCATCGGTGGAACGGAGGAAAATCCCCAATAACGTTTCCAACAGCGAAAGGAGGAATAACATGTGTTTCTTCTGCGGATGCTCGGGACCTCATTTCAAGAGCGTCAAAGTCATCACCCCGTCCACGGTCCAGCTCGCCGGTGACAAGAAAATCGCTTCCGCCCAGGCGGCGGACAAGAAGGATCATTAATCGCGCGTCCCGGCCCGTCGTGAACGCGAAATAGGAGGAATTCCTTTTGAGCCTGTTCGAGGAAGCCCGGAGCGCCATGGAGGAGATCAGCCAGGAGGCCGATTTTTTCGAGAAGACGCGGAAAAAGCGCCAATCCATCTCCAGGGGCGACTACCGGTTCGCAGGATTTTGATGAGGCAAACTCAAATTTCGCCTGGCCTCCACCATCGATTGGAACCAGGAGAAATGGGCGGCCCTGGAAGGGCTCGCGAAAGATTTCGGATTCACCATTGACGTTGACAACGCCATTCATCTCCAGGAGGGGGCCGAGAAGCGGGAAATCGCCTCCATCCACGAAATCGGCGTGGAAAACGATGTCTGCATCATCCCCGACTTCGAGCGGGGGGATGCGCTTCTCGGAGCCATCGGCTTGCGAATTTTCGGCGCCAAATCCGGTCCCTGATTCCGGTTTCGCACGCCGCTCCCCCGCCGCCCCGCGCATCGGCTAAATACGCGGGGCGGGTTTTGTTTTTGGCAAGAGTTTCGAGAGCCTACTTCTTGCGCCGCATGATCTTGCGCGTAATGTCGCCCTCGGGCGTATTCTTCTTGGCCGGAGGACCGGCCATCCCCGGGAACTTGAGCTGGTTTTTCTTCGGATCGATTCCGGCCAGCTTGGCGAGCGTTCCGCCCAAGAAGGCGGCCTTGTTCTTTTGGGTGATCTGCGGGTAGCCGTAGTTCTCCTGAAGCTCCTCCGGGATGCTCAGCTTCAAGATTGCCTCGACCGACTGATGCGGGTCCGAGGCGGGCCAGTCGCTACCCCATATGAAGCGGTCGTGGCCCGCGATCTGGATCGTGGTTCCGACCATGTGCGCGAAGCGGTGCGGGGCGCGCATGAGCCAGGGCAGGAGGATCGAGTAGCTTACATAAATGTGCGGATGCTTCCACATGAGCATGACGAGCTCTTCCCACTGCGGATAGCCGGCGTGATAGGCGACGATCTTGAGGTCCGGGAAATCCATGGCCACATCGTCGAGCAAGACCGGGAAGGTGTAGCGGGTCGGACCCATCCGGATCGTGATGCCGGTGTGGAAAAAAGCGACGATGCCCTTGTCCTGGCACATCTCGTAGACCGGCCAGAGGCGGCGGTCGTTAATCGGGCAATCCTCGGGCTGGTAGAATTTCGAGAACTTGAAATTGTAGTTGTCGTGCAGGTATTCGAGTTCCCAGAGGATGTCCTTGATCTTGCGCTTCGAAAACGGCCCCACGTTCGAGACGCCGATGACGCGGTCGGGGTATTTCTCGATGGCGTCGATGACGTGCTGGTTGGTCGAAAACGGCGCGCTGTCGCCCGCGGTGTCGATGAACGACTCGCGCATGAGAGCGATCTGGTCCACCCCCGAGCGGTCCATATCTGTGATGATCTTGTCGATGTTCCAGTCCATCCCCGGGTGGATGGCGGCGGGCTTGCCCGTGCGGTGATTTATCCACTGCCACCAGTTACACATCTTGTGGGCGTACTCGAAGGTCTTCGTACCCTCGAAGTACTGAATAAAGCGCCTGTAATCCTCGGGCATGACGTGCACTTCGCAGTCGAGGATGTAGTAGTCGTTCGCCGACTCGCCCGTTTCGGAGTTTTCGGGAAGCGGCATCTTGGTGTCGTATTCGGGGGGGCGCGGGGCGGCGGAGCGCTTCCTCGCCGCTTTCTTCTTTGCCGTTGTTTTCGACTTTGCCTTGCTGACCATTTTGCTCCTCCCGTTAGATGCTATGAAAAAATCCGGTGGTGTCCCTTCCCGCCCTTTTATGGCTCCCCTGGCCGAGCCTTGCCAAGCCTTAGACAGACAGCGCTCCGCCGGAGGACTGCGGGAGAGCCCGGTTCTCGGGGCGTCCGCCAATCCGGCTTCCTGCAAGAGATTCCGCATGTTAGGACGCAGATTACCCATTGTAAAGAGAGAAATCGCCTCCCTCCCGCCGCCCGGCCCGCGATTTTCCGGTCACGTAAAAAAAAATTCCGAAAACCGGCCCGATTAGTAAATTCCCGCCCAAAATTTGGTAGCATTCGCTCCAACACACTAAATAATTGAACCGATTTGCCAAATTTTTTTAGGCGCAGGTTTGAGGCTGGAATCCCCCGCGCCGCTCTCCGGCCCGGGCAAGGAAAATGCACGATTACGCCGCCATCCATGGAGGAATTCTGCATGCCGTTCAAACGCTATTCCCGCCTCACGATGTCCACCATCCTTCTGTTATTTACCGCCGCCTTCCTCGCCACCGCCTCTCATGCGGCCGAGGTGACGATGGAGTTTTTTGGGAATCGGCACTTCCGTTTCGTCTCGACGACCGGGAAGGTGATCCTCATCAATCCCTGAATCAAGGAAAATCGGGATTTTCCCTACAAGATCGATTTCTACAAAAAGGGCGAAGTGGACCTTATCCTCCCCACATCGGGCCACGGGGACGACCAAGGCCAGTCGGTCGAAATTGCCGCGCGTACGGGCGCGAAAATTTTCGTCGTCTCCGAACTCGGAAAAATCATGACGAAGCGCCTCGTAAAAATGGGCGGCAAGAAAAAACAAGTCTACCGGGGCGCCATCGCGGGCGCACGAAGGTGGGCGGCGTCACCGTACAGATTCTTCATTCCCAGCACGGCACGGGCTCTCGTGGCCCAAAGGGACGGCTCGACGACCTTTACGGCGGGCCCGCCGCGGGTTTTCTGATCACGTTCGAGAACGGCCTTCGGGTCCTCATGGCCGGAAGCACCGGCCTCACGATGGACCTTAAGCTCTACGGAATGCGCTACAAGCCCCATGTCGTCATGGTCCCCATCGCCGGGCGCTTCATGATGCACCCCGACGATGCCGCCTAGGCCGTCAAGCTTCTCATGACGGACAACCCGAATCTCAAGACCGCCATACCCCAGCACCACCGCATCAAGCGGCATCCAAAATGGATGGGCACGCCTAATCAGTTCGAGGCCGAGGTGAAAAAGCTCGGCCTGGGCGTCAAGGTGCTCAAGGTCGTGGTCGGCAAGACCTACACCTTGACCAAATAATACCGCACCGGCCACGGCCCCTCCCAAAGGGGCCGTGGCTTTTTCCTGGCCGCCGTTTCCGGGAGAATTCAAAAATGAACCCCAGATGGGTGGCGGGCGCCCCGGGCATCGCGGCGTTCTTTGCGGCGATGATTTTCGCGGCGAGGGCGGGTGCGGCCGGGCTAGGCAACTGGTCGAAACGTGCCCCCATGCCGGATGAGCGATCCGAGGTCGTCGTCGCCGCGTTGAACGGGAAAATTTACGTCGCCGGCGGATTCGGCGATTCCGGCGCCCTGCTCGAATATCATCCCGGCGCGAACCTGTGGCGCAAACTCCCGCCTCCGCCGAGGAGCGTTCACCACGCCGGGGCAGCCGTCCTGGGCGAGCGGCTCTACATCGTGGGCGGCTACCGGGGCGGGTGGGACCCCGCCGCCTACCTTCAGGAGTACAACCCGGAGACGGGAAAATGGCGGATGCGCGCGCCCCTGCCCACCGCGCGGGGAGCGCTGGCCGCCGCCGCCGTGAACGGAAAAATTTATGCCATCAGCGGGACCGGCCCGTACAGGGTGAACACCGGGGTCCATGAGGTCTACGATCCCGCCGCCGATGCGTGGTCGAAGCGCGCACCCCTGCCGACGCCGAGGGACCATCTCGCCGCCGCCGCCGTAGGCGGGAAAATTTACGTCCTCGGCGGGCGAATCGACGGAAACTACGGGCAGAACCTGGCCGCCAACGAGGTCTACGACCCGAATACTGACCGCTGGCGTGCCTTCCCTCCCCTACCCAAGGCCCGGCGGAATCGCCGCAGCGGTTCTCGACGGGATCATCTATCTCTTCGGGGGAGAATCCTTCTGGACCACCTTTCGGCGCGTGGACGCGTTCGATCCGGCTTCGGGCAGGTGGAGCCCGCGCGCGCCCATGCCCACCGCGCGGCACGGACTTGGGGCGGCGGCGCACGGCGGAAGAATTTATGTGACCTCGGGGGGGCCGACGCCGGGCGGCTCCGAGTCGGGGGACAACGAGGCGTTCACGCCCTAGCGAAGGTCACTTCGCCGGAGGCGGCGGATCCCAGAAAGGGGTCTTCCGGCGTCCCAGCCGTTCGAGAAGCTCCCACCGCTCACCCTGGAACCCGGCCATCCGGCTGATGTAGTCATCCCAGTCGCGGGCGCGGTAGTTCTCGATCCCC
>DNYS01000053.1:1742-7233 GCA_003506735.1 Nitrospinota bacterium | reverse complement strand
CGACCGGAAGAGGTTCATCGTGCTTCAGGCGAAGGGCAGGTTCGCCCGCCACTTCGAGAAGGGAACGGCCACGTAGCCGTAGATCGTCTCCGGATCGGCCGAAAGAAGCTCCTCGTCGCGCATTTCGATCCGAATCGGTCCGCCCGAGTTCAGGCAAAGGGAATCGATGCTCACCCGCTCCCCCGGAAAGAGCCAGCGCATCGCCAGCGCCTCGAAGCCGCACTGGGCGAACCATTTATCCATCCCGCCCACTGAGATGCGGTACTGGGTGGGAATGTTCGAAAACGGGGGGAACGAACCGATATAGTCCGTTCCGGGATGGAGCCAGCAGGGAAACGGGCTGTCCATCAGCGCATGGAGCGCTAGGCGCCCCTCGTCGGGGGTGACCCCCATCTCCCGGGCCAGTTCGGTGTAGTGGGGCGCTTGGCCGGCCTCCTTGAAATGATCCCGGATGATGCAATAGATGCGGTCCAGATCGAATTCAACGCTCATGGCGACACCTCCCCTCGAATGAAAACAGACAAAATTTGGGCCAAAAAACCTAGGGCTTCCGCGCCGATACCATGACCGCGGGCATGGGAATTTCGAGTGTCCCGTCTTTCTCGAAGCCCCGCGCGGCCTCGGCGATGGCCCGGTTGATCTTCCCCCGCGCCGGGAGCGATTGGGCCTCGAGCAGGGCCCGGGTCCTGACCGTGGACTTATAGATGATGTCGATGAGATGCTCCGGGCCCGTGCACTTGAGGACAATGGGAATCTCGGCCACCTCCGCATCCTCGAACCCCGCGCCCGCCAAGAGGGCCTTGCACAGCCCGGGGTCGCTGAAGAGGGTGCGGTCCGGGCCCTCCGGGAGGGGCACGTCCGGATCGCCGTGGGCCTGAACGGCTTCATTCACCAAGCGGTATTGGGCGGAACCCGGGGACCAGGTGGTGAAGGCGTACCGCCCGCCCGGCGAGAGGACGCGGAAGACCCCGGCCACCGCCCGCTCCGCGCGGGGGATGTGGTTCATCCCGAAATTGCAGACAACGGCCTCGAAGCTGGCATCCTTAAGCGGCAGGTCCTCGGCGTCGCCCTCGCGGAATTCGATCTCCGGGTAGCGCTCTCTGGCTTGGGCCAGCATGCCCGTGGCGAAATCGAGGCCCAGGACGCTGCACCCGCGCGCCGCGGCCGCTCCCGAGACGATTCCGGGGCCGCAGGCCACATCGAGAAGGCGCGTGCCTGCCCCCGCATTCACGGCATCCAGAAGGGGCCCCGCCGCCTGCGCCGTGCCGCTCCCGAACAGGTCATGATATTCGCCCGACGAGCGGCGCCACCCGTCTCGCTCGAACGCCTTGTATCGATCCGGATCGAACGCGGAAATTTCGCTCATGGCGGCTCTCCTGGAGTCGGGAAAATTTATGGGCCTACCGATTCACAGATACGAAGTAGAATCAGTGTACACGCATGAAGCGGTTTTAATCATGCCGCATTACGACGATCTCGGTCGGCCCGGGAAGGGTCTTTCGGCTGATGTAGAGGCGACGCGCCGCGTGCCGGCGGATCCGCCGGAAGCGCTTCAGGAATACGGCGAGGGTGAGCGGATCGTCGTAGAAGTGCATCGGGATGGCGATGTTCGGCGAAAGCCTGCCGATAAAATCCGCCGCCTCGGCGGGGCCCATGGACACCCGGTTCGAGAGGACGACCATGGCGACGTGCACCTTGCCCAGCCGCCGGAGCTGGGAGGGGTTCATCGGCGCGGCCAGATCACCCAGGTGGGCGATGCAAAGGCCCGCCGTCTCGAAGAGGAACGAGGCGCCCTTGCCGATTCCGAAGTCGAAGTCTCCCCCGCTTCCCTGAACGATGGGCACGCTCTGGATGCGGATATCGCCCACCTTGAGATTCACCTTGGCCCATTCGAGCCCGCCATTCTTGAGTCCCCGGATGACCAGCGGTTTGCCACCCAGGATTTCGACGCCCCGGTGGTTCGGGGTCTCCTTGCCGATGGTGACGGCGTGGGGATTCGTCGGGGGGATGGCGTATCCCCGGTCAAAGGAGAACGGGTCCGTCACCACCCGGGTCCCGCCCGGCAAGAAGATGCGGAAAAACGCGTGGCCGAACCACTCGATGGAAACGGTCGAGGTACCCTGGCGCGGCAGCGGATAGGAGACAGGAACCGCCGCACGCAGCTCGAAGTAGCGGACCAGCCCCGGCGAACACTTCGCCCCGGCCAGGGGCGGCCATGAGGCGAAAAACAACAGTGCCAGCGGGAGGATCCACGCGCGGCGGCACGAGGCTTCATCTCCCCCCTACCCCACCAGCCCCGGAAGGCGCCCCGAGAGAATCTCCTCGGCCTCGGCCGCGATGCGGCGGACGATATCCCCTGCCGGGGGGATGTCATCGACCAGGCCCGCGTCCTGGCCGATGAGCAGGTAGGCCTCCTCGGCGTCGCCCGCCTCGCGCGCGGCCAGAATTCGGGCATAGGCATCGGCCCGGTTCTGGCGCAGGTACCACTCCCGGCCCGCCCACCGCTCGACGAAGCGGTTGCGCAGCGCCCGCGCCATCGCGCCGGGCCAGACCCTTCCCGCGGCGATGTCGGGAATCTCGGTCAATATCGTGTCGTGCCCGTCGCTCTTGAGGATGGCCCGCTTGAAATTCGGATGAAGGGGCGATTCCTCGCTCGCCAGGAAGCGCGTGCCGAGAAGGACGCCATCGGCCCCGAGCGCGAGCGCCGCCGCGAGCCCGCGCCCGTCGGCGACTCCGCCCGCCGCCAGGACCGGCACCGGCGAAACGGCATCCACCACCATGGGCACCAGCGTCATCGTCGCCATCCAGTTCACGTGGCCGCCGCCCTCGGTGCCCTGGGCGATGATGACGTCGGCTCCGGCCTCTGCGGCTCGCCTGGCTTCGGGCACCTCGCCCGTCATGAACGTCACCTTCGAGCCCGCCTCGTGGGCCCGATCGAAGAAGGGCTTTAAATCCTGTTCGGGCCGGGGCCAGGCAAAGGCCATCACGGCGGGCCGCGCATCGAGCGCCGCCGCTAGGCCTTCCTCGTTCGGAATAAAAATGAGGAAATTCAGACCGAAGGGCTTATCGGTGAGCGCCCTGATATCGGCCGCCGCCTTCCGAACCTGGTCTGCGTTCATGTTTGAGCAGCCCAGCGCGCCCAGGCCCCCGGCCCCGGATACCGCCGCGACGAGAACGGGCGCCAGCACGGAACCCATCCCCCCGAGGAGAATGGGATACTCGATTTCCAACAGGTCACATATACGCGTTCGTATCATGGCTCCTCCGGTGGATTTCAAGGTGCACCGGGATTTTCATCCCGGCCGATGGATTCGGGCTTTCCCCCCATTATAGGGAAATGCCGGGCGGGAGCCAAAACGAAGCGAAAAAAAATATAGCGCTTTCGATTACTGAAAAAATCCAAAAAACGCGTCGAGGTCACGGCAATAAGGTTGAAAAGGGCAACTGGCCGATAGAAGTAAACTTGGATGATTGCAGAAATTTTTGATGCGGTATTGTGTTCCAAATCGATAATTCCTCCCCGCATCTCCCCGCATTTCCTGTAGCTCCCCTCCCCCGCGCGTTTGCTAGCCTGGTTCCCCCCGAATCGCGGGGATGTACTTTCAACCGGAGAAAGCCAAGAGATGCGAAATTCCAGAAACGCGAAACGGCGGAAGGCCAGGTCGGGCCGGGCGCGAAAGCCCCAGAGGAGCAAGATCGATGGCTCGCCCGCCAAGGAGGCCGTAAAGCAATGCCTGAAAGACGGGGGCACGCTCCGGGAGGCTTCCGGAACTTTCAGGGCCATTACGGGGGAAAATATCAGTCTCGATTCGATGAGCCGCTACGCCCGCCGGTTCCGCCAGAATACCGAAGAGCTTTTCGAGCTTGAATTGATCGTGGACAAGATCGTCGATCGGGCCGGGTCCCCTATCGGCCTGGACGCCGCCGCATTAGCGCGCCGGCTTCTCGTCATTCGGGCGCTGGAGGCGGTGGAGCGACTCCCGGCCGGTTCCATGCACGAGCTTTCGGCGGAGCGCCTTTCGATGATCATTTCGCGGCTGGAGCGCTCAAGGTCCGTCGCCGAGCGGACACTTTACATGGGATCGAAATGCTACTCCTACGCCAGGGAAGATATCCTCGCCCAACTCGACGAAGAGTTGCGGGGCATCTGGACCTGATGGAGAAAAACCGGGTAGTGGCGGAACAGGCCCACGAAAATACGATCGCCAAAAAGGAGGGGCGCGTCCCTCGCCAGTTAGACGATGAACTTTACGAAAGGAATTCTCCCGGTCCGGGCCAAACTCCCGCGGAAGAAAATCCGGAATCCAGAAAGATGTGAAATTCGCGATCGGGAGAGGGTTTTTGGTTTTCCGGGCGGCTAATGCTTGCCGTTGACGCGGCCGTTCCCGTTGCTCTTGTTTTTTTGCATCTCGCGCTGAATTTTTTTCAGGAGAATCTCGGCGTCCTTGAAATTCATGTCGATCACCAGTGCCTTTCGGAGGGTGGTGCAGGCGGTGGTGTAGTCCTTCATGGCGGGCAGGGCCAGGGCCATGTTAAAATGGATGACGATATTGTTCGGGTCCACCTGAAGGGCTTTTTTGTAGTTGATGACGGCTTCCGAAAATTTCTTCTGCCGCCGGAAGGCCATGCCCAGCCGGTTGAAGTAGTGCACGTTCCTGGGGTCGCCCGCAAGGGCGAAGCCGAACTCCTCCTCGGCCATATCGGCCTGGCCGATGGATAGAAAAAATTCCGCGGCGGCGGCGCTTTCCTCGGACTGGGACGAGACCAACGAATCCCCCCGCCGTACCCCCCGCACGGCGCGCTGGACGGCGACTCGTGCACCGTCCTTGTCACCCTGTTTGAGGAGCGATTCGGCGAGGGCGTACTGGCGCTCGCTGGTCCGGGGGCTCACGATGGCGGCCTTTTGGTAGTATTTCCGCGCCAGGTCGGAGTTTCCTTCCTTGGAGAGGATATTTCCGATCCCCCCGTAGGGCCGGGCATAATTCTTGTCGGGCTGAATCGATTTCTCGTAGCAGAGCTTCGCCTCCCGGTCGCGCTTCATGTCCTCATAGACGAGGCCGGTCTCGCTCCACACGCGGGGAGAGCGGTCCCCCTTCTCGCGGGCGGACTTGAGTTCCTTGCGGGCTTCCTGAAACTCCTCGACATCGACGAAGGCGGCGGCCCGGGAGAGATGAACGAAATTTTCCGTCATGGCGTCGTGTTGATCCATGACCGAGCCAAATTTATCCTCGAGATCTTCGTGTGTGATCGGCTTGTAGACGTACCCGTCTACATCGAGATCCTTGCCGACGGCGTAGTCCTCGTCATCGAGCTGGCCGTAGCCGCTCATGAAAACGAACGGAAGATACTTGGTGACGGAAAGCGAGCGGATGCTGCGGAGGAAATCGACCCCGTTCACCCCGGGGGTGCTCCAATCGTATAGGACGACATCGATCGGGTGGGTGAGCAGAATTTCACGCGCCAACTTCCTGTCGGGGACCGAGTGGATGGT
>DNYS01000053.1:1317-1616 GCA_003506735.1 Nitrospinota bacterium | reverse complement strand
CTCTGGAGTCAGATGCAATCATGAGGCGCTTTCCAGGTATGAAATTTCAAACAGGCGATTTGCTACCGGCGCGAAGGAAACTCAGGACCGAAATCGCTGTAGATTCGGGCCATTCCTGGTTTTCGGATGGCGCACCTATCTGGGTTCTAAAAACCGGTAAGATACATCTTATTCAAATAATAAAAATTTTCAACCGGAAAACGGGCATTTCCCTTCCCATAAAGTGACCTATTTCACATTTTGTGAATTATCTGACAGAATCAATATAATCCCGGATTTCCCAGATGGATACGCGATTC
>DNYS01000053.1:358-1119 GCA_003506735.1 Nitrospinota bacterium | reverse complement strand
GACGGATCACACCCTTTAAGTTGGCGGCCTCAAAGCTTACCGAATGCCGAAAGGGAAAGAATACCCAGCACACACTCGTCGCTCTCCTGCGTCAATCAATCTTCGGAAGGCTTGCCGGATATGAGGACGTAAACGACGCCGAACGACTCAGACTCGACCCAGCCATGCGCTGTCTCGAAGGCGGCAAAGCCGACTCCAAGCTTGGGGCCTCCTCAAGCGAGATGGCCCGATTTGAGACCGCGCTATTAGCGAGCGAGGAGAACCTGGAGGCATTGGCCGACCTCTCTGGCCGCTGGATTGACCGGGTTCATGCGAGTACTGGACTCAAAAAGCTGGTTCTCGACATGGATAGCTCAGACAGCCCCACTCACGGCCAACAGGAAGGCTCTACCTTCAACGGCCACTTCGGATGCACCTGCTATCATCCGCTGTTTGTGTTCAACCAGTTCGGTGGCCTGGAGCGCGCGATGCTTCGCCCCGGCAATGTGCACAGTGCGGATGAGTGGCGCGAAGTTCTTGGGCCAGTCGTTGAACGCTACCGGGGCCAGGAGCTTTCTAGGTTTTTCCGAGGGGACGCAGCCTTCGCAAAACCGGAAGTCTATAAATATCTGGAGCCTAAGGGCTTCTCCTACGCTATTCGACTACCCGCCAATCAAAATCTTCAAGAAGCGATCAATTATCTGCTCACCCGGCCTGTGGGGAGGCCGCCTTTAAAGCCCCAGGTCTTCCACGCGAGTTTCCGCTACCAGGCGAAGAGCTGG
>DNYS01000053.1:0-182 GCA_003506735.1 Nitrospinota bacterium | reverse complement strand
CGTCACAAATCTCAGGTGGCACTCTCCCCGAGTGATTAACTTCTACAACAAACGCGGCACTGCCGAGCAATGGATCAAGGAAGGCAAGCACGCAATTCGGTGGACGAGGCTCTCCTGTCATAAGTTCCGGGACAATGCCGTTCGGTTTCAGCTATTCACTCTTGCCTACAACCTTGGGAACT
>DNYS01000069.1:408-14736 GCA_003506735.1 Nitrospinota bacterium | reverse complement strand
GATCTCTTCGTGGGTGAGTTCCCGGAGCTCATTCGCCGTCTTTCCGCGAACGAGGTCGGTCACCGAGCTCATGGCGGCGGTGATGGCGCCGCAGCCGAGGACCTTCATCTTCGCGTCGCTGACGGTATCGCCCTCGAATTTGAGGTAGAGGGAGACTTCGTCCCCGCAGACCGGGTTGGTTCCGGTCCCGATGCCGTCGGCGTCGCCGATCTCGCCGATATTGTGGGGCTCGGCGATGTGCGCCAGCACGGTTTCGTTGTAGTGATAATCGTCCGTGGCCATTTCGGTGCCTTCTTTTCTTAGCCGCTGGTGGCCGCCCGGGCGCGGGGAGCCATGGCCCGCACCCGCTCGACGGCCAGGGGAAGCACCTCCATGAGGCGGCTCACCTCTTCTTCGGTGTTGCCCCAGCCGAGAGAGATGCGGAGGGAGCCCAGCACGGCCTCCTTGGGCAGGTCCATCGCGAGGAGGACATGACTCGGCTCGGCGGAGCCGGAGCTGCAGGCCGAGCCGGTGCTGACCGCGAATCCCTCCAGGTCGAGCCGAATCAGGAGCGTTTCCCCCTCGGCGCCGAGGAAGCCGAGGTTGCTCGTCCCCGGCAGGCGGTGTTCGGGGTCTCCGTTCACCACCACGTCCGGAATCCGCTCGCAGATTTCGTTCTCCAGCTTGTCCCGGAGGCGTCTGGTTTTCTCGGGCCCGGCGGTGCCTGCTTCGTGCGCGATGCGGCAGGCTTCCCCGAGTCCCGCGATGGAGGGGACGTTTTCGGTTCCGGAGCGAAGGTCCCGCTCCTGCCCGCCGCCCGTGATGATCGGTTCGATGTGGACGCCGCTGCGGATGTAGAGGAATCCCACGCCTTTGGAGGCGTTGAATTTGTGCCCGCTGGCCGAGAGGAGGTCCACCCCGGAGGCATCGACGTCGATGGGCAGCTTGCCGATTCCCTGGACGGCATCGGTGTGGAAGAGGACGCCCCGCTCACGGCAGATGGCGCCGATTTCCTCGATGGGCTGGACGGTGCCGACCTCGTTGTTCGCCCACATGATCGATACGATCCGGGTGTCGGAGCGGATGGCCGCCGCGACCGCATCGGCGGAAACGCGGCCCTTGCCGTTCGGGCGGATGTAGGTGACCTGGATACCGGAGCCTTCGAGGACCTTGCAGGTATCGAGCACAGCGGGATGCTCGATGGCGCTCGTGACGATGTGCCCGCCGCCGCCCGCCGCCGCGAGGGCGCCCCGGAGCGCCCAGTTGTCGCTTTCGGTTCCGCCCGAGGTGAAAACGATTTCCTCGGGATCGGCCGCGCCGATGAGAGCGGCGGCATGTTCGCGCGCCTCCTCGACGGCCGCGCGCGTCTCCCGGCCGAAGCGGTGGATGCTGTTCGGGTTGCCGAAGGAGGAGCCGAGATAGCGGTGGATCACCTCGGCCACCTCGGGCCGGATCGGCGTTGTGGCGTTGTGATCCATGTAGACCGGATTCATGTCGGTCATTCCCGGCGGCCCGTTTCCGTCTCCCGGGACTTGTCGAGTTCGCGTTCGAACTCGGCGATCCGCAGGTTGAGGGCCTGAAGGGCGGATTCCACCGGGTCGGGGAGATTGGCATGTTCGAAGGCGCCGGATGATTCGGGATCGTCCCCTTCCTCGCCCTCCCGGTAGACGACCCGGCCCGGCACGCCGACCACGGTGGAGCCGGGCGGCACATCGGCGATGACGACCGAGGCGGCGCCGATTCGGCTTCCCGCGCCGATGGTGTTCGGCCCCAGAACCTTGGCACCGACACCGACGATCACGTTGTCTTCGAGGGTGGGGTGGCGCTTGCCCTTGTGAAGGCTGACCCCTCCGAGGGTGACGCCCTGGTAGATGGTGCAGTTTCGCCCGATTTGGGTGGTCTCGCCGATGACCACGCCCATGCCGTGGTCGATGAAGAAGTTCTCGCCGATTTGGGCGCCCGGATGAATTTCGATGCCCGTCAAGAACCGTCCGACGTGGCTGATCCAGCGGGCGATCAGGTAAACGCGCCGGTTCCACAAGAAATGGGCCACCCTGTGGAAAAACATGGCGTGAAAACCGGGGTAGCAGAGGATGACTTCCATCGTCGAACGCGCCGCCGGATCCCTGTTGAGCACCGCCCGGATGTCGCGGCGAACAATTCGAATTGCGAGGCGAAAATATTTCGGAATCGACTGCATCGGAAGAACTCTCCTTGGGCGCGAAATCGCCCCTTTCGATGCCAAAAACGAAAAGCGGCCCAAACGCCGCCTAAGACGCTGAATATTATTGCACTCTCACCCGGCGGGCGCCACCTGAGGTAACCGGGTGGCTCGAACCTTACCGGGTAAGCTGGGTCCGTTTATCCGAATCTTCCGTATGCCACATGGGGTGGGCGACATCGGGAGCCTCGGGGGCGATGTCGTCACTCCCCTGCGCGTGGACATGATCTATAACAATCCGACCGCCTGGGCCGGGGATGAAATCATTTTGAAAGAGGGCCGGATCGTGGTATGAGGAGCGAACCGGACCACCACCCGCCAAAATTGGGCAGATATGGAACAGAAAACCTCCGCTATCGTTATGAAGGGAAAGCCGGTCGCCGAAAAGGTGACGGAAGGGCTGGCCGCCGAAATTGAGGAGATCGCCTCAAAGGCAGGCCGCCCGCCCGGACTCTCCGTCGTCCTCGTGGGCGAGGACCCGGCCTCCCATGTGTATGTGCGCATTAAAGAGCGCCTGGCGAAAAAGCTGGGCATCCTCACCTTCGATCACCGTATCCCAGAAGACACAACGCAGGAGGAGCTGCTCGAGCGGGTAAAGGGCCTGAACGCCGATCCGGCGGTGGACGGGATTCTCGTCCAACTGCCACTGCCTTCCCACTTGAACGAGCAGGAGGTGCTCCGCACGGTCGCTCTGGAAAAGGACGTTGACGTTTTTCATCCCGAAAATTTCGGCCTGCTGGCTCTGAAGCAGGGTCTCCTCCGGCCATGTACCCCCGCCGGTGTCATTGAAATTCTCAAGCACTACGGGGTTGAAATCGAGGGGAAATCCGTCGCCCTTATCGGCCGGAGCAAGATTGTAGGCCTGCCTCTTGCGCTTTTGCTGCTCCACGAGAATGCGACGATAACGGTTTGCCACTCCCGGACCGCCGATATCCCCTCCGTCACCCGCCAAGCCGATATCGTCATTGCCGCGCTGGGCCAGCCGAAATTTCTGACCGGGGATATGGTGAAAGAGGGGGCCGTGGTCGTGGATGTGGGCATTACCCGGGTCGGTGAGAAACTGGTAGGCGATTGCGACTACGATGCCCTCATCGATAAAGTTTCGGCGATCACCCCCGTCCCTGGCGGCGTGGGCCCGATGACCGTGGCCATGCTCATGGCCAACACTGTCCACGCGTATCGCCATCGTGTGCTCGGCTAGCCTCGGGTCTCATCGCGTGAGGCTGTCCAGATGAGCGCCGATCTCCTGGGTCCCTCCGCCGTCTCCACTCCCGGAGCGGGAATGCCCGTCTACACCGTCAGCCAGCTGAACTCGCGGGTCAAAGACCTCCTTGAGAAAGAATTCGCCGAAGTCCTGGTCGAAGGGGAGGTCTCCTCATGGCGGACCTATCCCTCTGGCCACGCCTATTTCGATATCAAGGACGCTGGCGCCAAGGTGGGCGCCGTCATGTTCTCGGGGCGGAGGCGGTTTCTGCGTTTCGAACCCGAGGACGGAATGCGCGTTCTGGTGCGCGGCCGGGTGACCCTCTACGAACGTGGCGGCCGTTTTCAGCTTTCCGTCCTTTCGATGGAACCCCTCGGCGAGGGGGCCCTCGAGGCGGCCTTCCGCCAGTTGATGGAGCGTCTCGAAAAAGAAGGGCTCTTCGCCGCCGAACGCAAGCGGCCCTTGCCCGAACGCCCCGGAAGGGTGGCCATCGTCACAAGCCGCGAGGGCGCTGCGCTACGCGACATACTCCGGGTCCTCGCCGAACGTGCACCGATTGTCCAGGCCGTCCTCGTTCATACACTCGTCCAGGGGGAAAGGGCGGCCCAATCGATCGCGGCGGCCATCCGCCGGGCGGATCGCGGTCTCCGAGATCTTAAGCGCCCTGCCGATCTCATTATCGTGGGAAGAGGGGGGGGAAGCCGGGAGGATCTATGGGCGTTCAACGAGGAGGCAGTCGTCCGGGCCGTTGCGGATTGCGGGACGCCGGTTCTCTCGGCGGTGGGGCATGAAATCGACACCTCCTTGAGTGACCTGGCGGCGGATGCCACGGCGCCCACCCCCACGGCTGCGGCCGAAATGGCTGCCCGCGGATGGCAGCATCTTTCGCGCGATCTCGACCGGATCCCGGCATCGCTGGAACGCCTTGCAGCGGGCCGAATCGCTGAACTGGAGGCCCGGCTGGAAGCCCTGGCGGAGGCACGGCCATTTCAGCGCCCGGAAGATCCCATCGGGACGCTCGCGCAACGGTTAGACGCTCTTTTCGAGCGGATGTGGCGGGAGGCGAGGCATGCCGAAAGCGTGCGACTGTCCCGCCTTCGCGCAATTTTGCCGCGGCTGACGGCGTCCTCACCCGGCGTCATGATGCGCGGGAGTGGGAAAGCGCTGGCAGAGATTGTACGCCGCCTCGGAATGGCCGAAGGGCGCGGCCGTGAGAGAAAGACATCCGCCCTTCGGGCCGTGATTGGCCGCCTGGAGGCCGTTTCGCCCCTGGCGGTTCTGGGGCGGGGATACAGCCTTGCCTACCGGGAAAGGGACGGCGCTCTTCTTCGCGGGGCGGAGCATGTGGAAGTGGGTGAACGGGTCCGGGTGCGTCTCTCCAGGGGCATGCTAACATGCCGTGTCGAAGAGAGCCTTAAAGAAGGAGATATTTCTTGAGCGCGGCGAAAAAAAAAGCATCACCCAAAAAAGAGCCTGAAAATTTTGAAGGGGCTCTCGAGCGTCTCGAAGAGATCGTGGAGGCGCTTGAGGACGGCGAATCTCCCTTGGAGGATTCCGTGGGTTTGTACGAGGAGGGGGTGAAGCTGTTCCGCTATTGCCGCGAGCAGCTGGATTCGGCGCAAAAGCGGGTGGAAGAACTCGCCGGAGAGGCCGAGGAGGCTCTCTCTCTTCGATCTTTTGAGGATGACGAGGACGAAGAATACGACGAAAACGAAAAAGAGGACGGGTAATCCGCATGGCAGGGAATCCGGGTGTCGGTGAGGTCGATGCAGCCGCTTACATGAAACACTGGGCCAGCCGCGTGGATGATGCGCTGAATCGCTTCGTTCCAGATGGGGGAGGGGAACCGCCCGAGGTGTTCCGGATTATGCGCTACAGTCTTTTTGCGGGCGGCAAGCGGCTCCGGCCGGTGTTGTGCGTCGCGGGCTGCGAGGCCGTGGGAGGCGATCCCGGCGCTGCGCTTCCGGCAGCCTGCGCCCTTGAGTGCATTCACACCTACTCGCTGATCCACGACGATCTGCCCGCCATGGACGACGACGACCTCCGGCGGGGAAAACCCACCAGCCACATGGTGTTCGGCGAGGCTGCCGCTATTTTGGGGGGGGATGGCCTCTTGACACTGGCATTCGAACTCATGGCCGATGAGGAGATGGCATCCGCTGCCGGGCCGGATCGGGTTTTGGGCGCGTCCCGCCTGCTGGCCGAGGCAGCCGGAGCATCGGGAATGGTCGGGGGGCAGCTTCTCGATATTCGCGCGGGAGGAGAGCCGGGAGGCACTGCCGGACTCGAGGAAATTCACCGCCGCAAGACCGGCGCCATGATTCGTGCTTCGGTGATGATGGGAGGCCTGCTGGGCGGTGGGGCTCCGAAACAATTGGCCTGCCTGGCCCTCTATGGAGCCAAGGCCGGGCTTGCCTTCCAGATCGTGGACGATATCCTGGATGTGGAAGGGGACCCCGAATTGATGGGAAAATCAACGGGGGTAGATGCCGCCCTGGACAAGGTTACCTATCCCGCCCTTTATGGCCTGGATGCGTCCAGGGAAATGGCTAGGCGGACGGTGGATGAGGCTATCGATGCCTTGTCCGGTTTCCCGGAAGGGGCTCCAGCGCTGGCCTCGCTGGCCCAATTTATAGTATTGCGGAGATTCTGAACATCCTCTAGCATAGGTGTCCGGACGCGGAAGATGGGTCATCTCATGGCTTTGTCGCCCCCATAGGCAGCATGGACGCCGCCTCATTGTTAAGATGAGCAGGGAAGAATCCCCTTCGGCAGAGGAAAATGATGGGCGAATTGCTCGACCGAATTGACAATCCGGACGACCTGAAAAAACTGAGCGAGGAAGAACTCCCTCAGGTCGTCAGCGAGATTCGTGACATGATCATCGATGTGACCTCCAAAACCGGGGGCCACCTGGGCGCCTCAATGGGCGCCGCCGAGCTGGTCGTCGCGCTTCATTATCTCTACGACACCCCCCGCGACAAGCTGATCTGGGACGTGGGCCATCAGGCCTACGGGCATAAAATTCTTACGGGGAGGCGGGATCGCTTTCATACGTTGCGCCAGTGGGGCGGCATCGCCGGGTTCCCGGATCGGCGGGAGAGCAAATACGACCACTTCAACGTCGCCCACGGCGGGACGTCGATATCGGCCGCGCTGGGAATGGCGGCCGCGCGCGATCTTCAGGGGGATGATTACCGCGTCGTCGCCATCATCGGAGACGGTAGCCTCACGGCGGGCATGGCCATGGAAGGGCTCAACAACGGGGGCCACATGGACCGCGACATCACCGTCATTCTGAACGATAACAAGATGGGCATCTCGAAGAACGTCGGGGCCATGTGCTCATACCTTTCGCGCATCATGACGGGCGAGTGGGCCAACCGGGCGCGTAAGGTGCGCGACGAATTGCAAAAACTCCTCACCCAGGTTCCCATCGTGGGCGAGACGGCGGTGGCCCTGATGGACCGGGTCGAGGATTCGGTCAAGAACTTCATTGTGCCGGGGATGCTGTTCGAAGAATTGGGGTTCCGCTACATCGGCCCGGTGGACGGCCACCGCATCGATCTCCTCTTGCCCACTCTTCGAAACGTCATGAAGATGAAGGGTCCCAACCTGGTCCACGTCATTACCCAGAAGGGCTACGGGTACCCCTACAGCGAAAAAGAGCCCATCACCTACCACGGGGTGACGAAGTTCGACCCCGAGACCGGCGCATTCGTGAAGAAAGCCCCCGGCCCGCCGGGCTACTCGAAAGTCTTCGTCGAAACCTTGGCCAAGCTGAGCCGGCGGGACGAGAAGATCGTAGCCATCTCGGCGGCCATGCTCGAGGGAACGGCGCTGGTGAACTACCAGAAGGAGTTTACGGATCGCTGCTTTGATGTGGGGATGTGCGAGCAGCACGCCGTTACCTTCGCGGCCGGACTCGCCCTTCGCGGGATGAAGCCGGTCGCCGCCATCTACAGCACCTTCCTCCAGCGGGCTTACGATCAGATCATCCATGACGTCTGCCTGACGAACGTGCCCGTCACCTTCGCGCTGGATCGCTCGGGCCTGGTCGGCGACGACGGGCCCACGCACCAGGGCGCGTTCGACATCGCCTATCTCAGGTGTCTGCCGAATATGGTCGTCATGTCCCCCAAGGACGAAAACGAGCTTCAGCGCATGACGCTCACCGCCATCGAATATCCGGGGCCCGCCGCCGTGCGCTTCCCGCGCGGATCAGGCGAGGGCGTGCCCATGGATGAGGAAATTGAGCCGCTTCCCATCGGGAAGGCAGAACTCGTCCGCGAGGGAGAGGATGTGGCCCTCATTGCGCTGGGGCCGATGGTGGGTCTTTCGATGGAATCGGCCGAGCAACTCGCTGAACTTCGGATTCAAGCCGCTGTCCTGAACTTGCGCTTCGTCAAGCCCCTGGACGGGGACATAGTGGCCGACCTCGCCCGCCGCTGCGGGCGCATCGTCACAATCGAGGAGGGCACCCGCATGGGCGGGATGGGTTCGGCCATTCTCGAGTTTCTGGCCGAGCGGGGGATCACCGGGGTGCCGGTGACGCGCCTGGGGTTCCCGGACCGATTCATCGAGCACGGCTCTCCCCAGCAT
Organism: Nitrospinota bacterium; assembly: GCA_003506735.1. GTDB lineage: Bacteria > UBA8248 > UBA8248 > UBA8248 > UBA8248 > UBA8248. The sequence continues at coordinate 6,730 of DNYS01000069.1, read as the reverse complement.
CAGCGCGAGGACGCTGGCCTCACCCCCGGCGACATAACGCAGGCCGCGCGCGATCTCATCGAGGGCCGCACCAAGGAAGCCTCCTCCGTCTCAGAGCATGCCTAAGGGCCGGCGCCTGGATCTTCTGCTCGTCGAACGGGGCCTGGCCCCGAGCCGCGAGCGGGCCAGGAGCCTCATCCTCGCCGGCCGCGTCACCGTGAAGAAAGTCCTGGCCGACAAGGCCGGAAGCGCCTATCCCACCGAAGCCGAAATCATCGTTGCCGAAGACCCCTGCCCCTACGTCAGCCGGGGCGGGCTCAAGCTCTCCGCCGCCCTCGATGCCTTTGACGTATCGCCCGAAGGCCGCATCTGCCTCGACGTGGGCGCATCCACGGGCGGATTTACGGATGTCATGCTCCAGCGCGGTGCGCGGCGCGCCGTTTGCGTCGATGTCGGCAAGGGCCAGCTCGACTGGACGCTCCGGAAGGATCCGCGCGTCACGGTGTTAGAGGGCATCAATGCCCGCCACCTGACGCCCGATGAATTCACCCGCGCCGCCGGAGACGATCTCCCCGATCTTGCCACACTCGATCTTTCCTTCATCTCCGCCACGAAAGTCCTTCCCGCCGTCGGCGCTCTCCTGGCCGAGGATTCGGAGATCATCCTCCTCGCCAAGCCCCAGTTCGAAGCCGGAAAAGGCCAGATCGGCAAGGGCGGCATCGTACGCGACCCGGCCGTGCACCGAACGGTCCTCGAAACCCTCTGGGCCTGGGCCGCCGGGAACGCATTCAGCCCCCAGGCCGCCTGCGCCAGCCCGATTCGGGGCGCCAAGGGCAATCGGGAGTTCTTCCTGTATCTCAGACCGGGTGCAGAGACGGGGGAGATGGAGGCGCAGATAGAGAGGGCGTTGGAGGAGCGCCGCTAGCCGCGGGATCCAAACACGTCGCTCCGGCCGCCCCCGGCGAATACATAGGTCAAACCATCCGCGGCAAACTCCCGAAAACGCCCGAAACCGGGCCCCTCCAGCGAAAAGGCCAATCCAAATTTCCGCGTAACCCCGATTCCCTGAAACCGCCCTTCTCTAAACACCACTCCCCCTCTCGCCGGCGGAACCTCCACCAGCGCGATGAATATAGGTGTGATCGCTGAAATGAACACTACCGAAAATGCGCGGAGATTCGAGGTCCCGCTCCCGGTTTCAACCCGGCGCGGCCCCCCCCTATTTAGAATTCCCCTACCCAATCACCCCGCCCTTCATCTCCGGCACGACCTTGGTCCAATCCCGCTTTGCGCAAAATTCGATGTCGGGGCCGAGACCGAGGCTCGCCAGGTGTTTTCCCCAGGTGCAGTTCCGGAGCATTTCGGCGACATCCCGGACGGCGTATTCGGCGGTGTGAACCGCGGCGCGGGAGCTGTCGGAGAGTTCGATTTTTCCAAGATGGCGGCGGACCTTGGCGACGATCAGGCCCGCGGCGGCGGCGTCCTCTTCGCAGTAGCCCCCCTCCCGGCCCGAGCAGGCGATGAGGATGGCGGGGCTCTCCTGTCTTTCGGCCTCCTCGGCAATCCTTTGCGCCACCGCCTCCAGGTTCGCGAAGGCCGCGATGAACACTCTCCCGCATTCGCCGGCAGCAGCGAGAGTCTTGGTTCCGTTGCTGGTGGAAAGGACGAGACGCCGCCCGCCGATCCGGTCGCGGGTGTATTCGAGGGGCGAGTTCCCGCCGTCGAAACCCGGGATGGGCTTGGCGTCCTGCTCTCCGCCGAGGAGGACATTGGCCTCCCCGTGCTCCTGGCGAAGGGCGGTTGCCGTATCGAGCGCCGCCCCGGGCGAGGGGCGGGGATGGACAGCCAGGCAGCCGTTGCCGAGCGCGGCCACGATGGTGGAGGTGGCGCGGAGGATGTCGATGAGGCCGCAGACGATATCTCCCGGGGCGGCCCCGCGCGAACGGCGGGCGTCCTCGATGCGCAGGGGAACTTCGAGGTGGCTGAAGGCGGTATCCACCCATGGCGGATTTTTCATTCGGTGCGCTCCCGTGTCTTTTTGCGGGCATGGAGAGTCATGGCCGCTCGATATCGAGGAGCCATCGCTTCATTTCGAGGCTCCCCGTGTAGCCGCGCAGGCCGCCCCCGGCGGCGGTTAACCGGTGACAGGGGATGAGGGGCGGAATCGGATTGGAGGCCGACGCCGCGCCCACCGCGCGGGCGGCGAGAGGGTTTCCGATCTTGCGGGCGATTTCCCGGTAGGTGCGTGTTTCGCCCCGTGGGATTTTGGAGATTTCCCTCCAGACGCTTTTCTGAAATGGCGTTCCGGGAGGCGGGTCCACGGAGACGGGAAGCGCATGGCACTGCCCCCGGATTAGAAGCGCTTCGAGCCAGTCCCGGATGGGAGCCAGGACCGGATCGTTTCCGTCCGCCCGCGCCAGTGCCCGGCAGGGCAGCCCGCGGGCCGCGAGAAGCCGGGTGAGTCCCGATCGGCCCCCCAAAAGGGCGAGGGCGCAGATGCTCCCCCCGGCGGCAGCCATGGCCGCTGTACCCCAGCGGTGGGAGAGCGTCATGTAGCGAAAGCCGGGGGTGGGTCTCCGGGCACCGGGTGTGTCCAAGGGTCTGCCTCTTCTGGGAGGGTGATTCGCCGGGCCAAAAACGCTATCTTGACAGGGTACTTCTCATCAACCGATGATGCACGCCGCTTCGAGGGTAGTTAGGTCAAAATAATTCAAGGAATTGGGAAGAGGAACACCGTGGCGAAAAAAGTGAAGAAAAAAAATCCGAAAAAAAATATTTCCCCGCAAGATTTGAAACACGCCCGTGCGATTGCGGCGGGTCTTGAGGCATCTTTCACCGAGCCCGCCCCCCCGGGGGCGATGGCGCCGGCGCCTCTGCTCGATGAGATCCGGGAGATGGGCGGGGCCGGTATCGCGGGGATGCTCGAGCATCTGGCCTCCACCCCTCCCGAAGGCCGCGTCGCGTCGCTTCGCTCGTTCCGCGAATTGGGAGATGCCGCCGCCGTTCCCGGTCTCCTAGAGCGCGTCCGGGGGCTCCGGTGGACGCCGGATGGATTGATGGCGCTGGGCGAGACTATCCGGGCGCTGGATCCGGGTGCGGAGCTTCCCGCGGAGCTTGATGGGGAGGCCATCGGCCGCGCCAGAAAAATCGCCGGCGAGCTGGCCGCCGATGATCTCTCTACCGAGGCGGCCGCATCGATGAGCGAGATATTCGAGTCCCTTCCGGCCCGTCTTCAGGAGGTGGCGTTCCGGGATGTGTTCTCGGCCGAAGGCAGTGATGCGGATAAAGGCCGCCGAACCCGGGCGATGCTGACCCTGGCCGAGGCGTTTTCCTCGCGCGGCGCGGCCCCCCCGGTGGGCCTCATCGATGGGCTGGCCTCCCTGGCCACCGCCGATGCCGCCGAGGCGCTTGCCCATCTGGCGGATTCGGTCACGGAAAAAGGAGCGGGCTCGCGGATACGCAAGGCCCTCTACCGGCTGCGCGGCAAGGGCGTTGTCCCCATCTCCAAGGAGGCCGCCGGGACCGAGAGAAAGAGCGTCCAAGCCGGGCCGCAGGGTCCCGATTTCGTGCGGACGATCATCAGTTCGGTGGACGGCAGCGGGAACCTCATGTTGTGGCTGGCCCGATCTCGCCAGCCGCGCGGGCGCTCGCTGTTTCAGGCTCGCATCCGGCATGGCCGGGGGATTGAGGAGTTCGTCTCGACCGATGTGTCCTCCAAGGAACTCCGCGAATTTTTCGGGAAACTGACCCAGGATTCGAGGGTTCCCACGGCAGAGGTCCCGGCAGGTTATGCCTTCTGGCTCCTCCAGCGAGGACAGCGGGAGAACGAGAACGAGGGGGGAGCCGCACTGCCTCCCGGTTTCACGCACTCGAACCTCCTGCTGGCGCCCCTGGCGGACCCTGAAGGGTTTCCGTTTCCGGGCGGCCATCCGGTTCGCCGCGAAATCGAGCCGATCTCCGAGGGAGGGGAAAGAATCGAGACGAAGGAGATGTTCGCCAACCCCGTTTTTTGGTCCTGGGTGCTCGAGGAGGGGCTGCTCCTTCCGCATTTTCAGAAATGCGTCGATGCCCTCCAAAGCCAGGTGGCGGTAGACGATGAGCAGCGGCGGGGGCTCTTCGATAAAGCGGTGGAGGACGCGGCGGGCGAGTTGTACGAAAACGCCGATCTCCGCCGCCGCCTCGGTCTCCAGCTCGAGGACAATGCCTATCTCTTCCATTGCAACGGAGAGACCGGCCATGCCCGCGAGTGCCTGACGCTGGCGGATGAGCTGAAAGAGGGGGGGCCTCAGCCCGAATTTTTCACCGAGGTGGTCCGCTACTCCATCAGCATCATGCTGGACCGGGCGATCCGGCAAAGTCAGGAGGCGCACGCCCGTGAGGGTGGGCATGACCACGAGCATGATCACGGGGAGGCGGCCTCCCAGGGCGGAAGCGAGGAGGAGTCTCCCGTCATCATCGCTCCCTGATTATTATCCGGTTCGGAAAAGGAGAAACCGATGGATTTTCAATTCGACCACGTTCACCTTGTTTGCCGCGATGTGGGCGAGATGACCGAATTTTTCGAACGGGTATTCGGGGCCGAGCGCATCTCGTACAACGAAGACTTCAAGGGCGCCCCCAGCGCGGTGATTCGTCTGGGAAAAATGCGGGTGTTCGTGCGCGGGATCCGGGGAGATGAAGCGCCCGACGCCGTCGCTCCTGTCCGGGTGCAGGGGCTCGATCATTTCGGAATCGGAGTGGAGGACGTCGAGGTGGCCGCCAAGTGGCTCAAGGCGCGGGGCGCCGAGTTTTCCGTCGAGCCCACTCCGAGGGGCATGGGCGGGCGGATGATCGCCTACGTCCTGGGGCCTGAAAATATCGACATTGAGATCGTGGGGCCGTACGTCGGGTTTGGAGACAAGTAAGCAGTACAAAAAACGATAAAATATATAAAAAAGGGCGCCGCGTGCGCTCTTTTTTTATGCCGCTAGCGGAAGGCCATTATCAGCGCGCCCCCCATGACGACGAAAAGGGTCCCGACAACCATCCTCCGGGTGATCGCCTCCAGTTTTCCCAGGAAAAAATAGCTGAGGATGAGGATCAGGATGGGAGCGGTCCGGCTCAAGGGCATCGTCGTCGATACGTTTCCGACCATGATGGCGGTCCACAAAAGGAAGGAGCTTCCCGCGCTGAACAGCCCGGCGGCGAAAATCCAGAGGATTCCGGCCCGATCGATGGAGACTTCTCCCCTGCCGGGAAGGAGGGGCCTGGCCAGAAGAAGGAAAACGTTTGCCACAAAAAATGCCACCGCGATGCCGACCTCGGGTGTTTGTTGGTAAACATACGCGAATTTGGAAAAAATGGGGGGCAGGGCGTAGGCGACCGAAGCCGTGAGGGGAAAGATCAGCGCTCCCTGAAACCAGGATTTGAAGGTCTGCGATGGGTCCTCCCGTAGGCTCAGGACCGATACTCCCAAAACGATGCCGAATGTTCCGAATACGACCCATCCGGAGGGGGTTTCGCCCAGGATGGCCACGGCGATCAGCGTGCTCCAAAGGGGTGTGCTCGAGGTGATGGTGACGGATCGGCTGAGTCCCATCCGGGGAATGCTGGTGAGGTAAGAGATTCGGCCGATGCCCGGCCCGGTCAAGCCAACCGCCATGAACCAAAGGATGGGTGCCAGGGAGGAAGTAAACAAGGTTCCTTTGTAGATGGAGACGGCGAGGCCGGACAGGCTCACCACCCCGTTGATGATGAACGCCGCGGCGATCGGCGAGGCGGTCCGCATTCCCAGGCGGATCAGTATCTGGGAGGTGGCGAAGGTAAATGCGGAGCAAATGGCCAGAAGTTCGCCGATGCCAATGGAGGAAATCAGGTCAGTCAATTTTCCTGGCCTTTGGCCCGGCCGCTCGGGTGGATTCTCTTTTGGACGGGGGCTTCGTGGAAGTCTGGCTTCTCAGGGCGCGGTAATAGGGGCACATGCGCCTGAAGGGGCATTGGCCGCACAGGGGGCTGCGCGCCATGCAGATAGTCCGGCCGAGGGCGAGCATGTTCATATGAAGCTCAAACGCCCGGCCTTTCGGAATGTGGGGCCCCAACACGCCATGCGCCTTCAGGGGGGATGTTTTCTCGCCGATGAGGCCCAGCCGCTTTGCGATCCGGTGAATATGGACGTCCACCGCGAACAGGTCCCGCCCGGCGGCCCACATGAGGGTGACGTAGGCGGTTTTGACGCCGATGCCGCTCTGGGCGGTCAGGAGATCGACGGCCTCGGCATCGGTTTTCTCGTGCAGGAACTCAAGCGAAAGCGCGCCGCGCTCCTCTCGCAGCCAAAGGAGAAGAGCGCGGATGCTCCGGGCCTTTT
>DNYS01000069.1:0-260 GCA_003506735.1 Nitrospinota bacterium | reverse complement strand
CGGGGACGTTTAGGAGCGCCGAAGCGCTCGCGCAATCCGTCCGCGAGGCGAAGGAGTTTCCGCTTGAGATCCCTGGGTGTTGGGCCGCTTCGGGGCATGTCTTCCATTCTCGTTAAAGGCACCGGGCGATCCTGCCTGCCGGTGCGGTTGCTCCACGGGGTAAAACGGGAAAATAGGCGCGATCGCTGTGCGGGGCAAGACGGAAAGGGATATATCGCGCAGCCATGGATAAGAGATTGAAAATATTTCAGATATTTCCT
>DNYS01000122.1:5573-5867 GCA_003506735.1 Nitrospinota bacterium | reverse complement strand
TCCTCGCCCTCATCCCGGTGGCGTATAAAAAATTCAAGAGCGCCTGAATGGTGGGAGGTCCATTTCCCCCAAACGGCGGGCATCTCTCCCTGCCGCTGCTTGTGGTACATTTCCCATAATATCTGACGATCAGGCTCAAATAGGGGGAGGGATAACCTCCGGGGGGCTAGCGCCGGCCGGAAGTCCCCGGATTTTGCCCCGGCCGTTTTCCGGGCTGGAGGAAGGAGCGCGGCATGGCTCAGACATACGATGCGATCGTCATCGGCGCGGGGCAGGCGGGCCCCTCGCTGGCGG
>DNYS01000122.1:0-5507 GCA_003506735.1 Nitrospinota bacterium | reverse complement strand
TCGGCGGCACCTGCGTGAACGTGGGCTGTATCCCGACGAAAACCCTCGTCGCCAGCGCGCGCTCGGCCTACGACGCCCGCCGGGCGGCGGAGTACGGCGTCGTGATCGACGGTTCGATTTCGGTGGACATGAAGGCGGTCAAGGCGCGGATGGATGCCATGCGCGGCGCCTCGAACAAAGGCGTCGAGGGCTGGCTCAAGTCGATGGAAAACTGCACCGTCTACGAGACGCACGCCCGCTTCGAGGGCCCCCGCCGCCTCCGCGTGGGCGAGGATCTCATCGAGGCGGATAAAATATTCATCAACGTGGGCGGGCGCGCGTCGGCCCCGCCGGTTCCCGGCCTGGAGAGTGTCGATTACCTCACGAACTCCTCCATGATGGAGGTCGTTTTCCTGCCCGAACACCTGATCGTCCTGGGCGGCAGCTCCATCGGGCTCGAATTCGGCCAGATGTACCGCCGGTTCGGGAGCGAGGTCACCATCATCCAGCGGGGGGGGCGCATCATTTCGCGCGAGGATGAGGACGTCTCCGATGCCGTCCGCGAAATCCTCGAGGCCGAGGGCGTCACCGTCATCACCGACACGGGCGATCTCGCCGCCGAAAAGCGCGGGGACGGGGTTGCTATCCGGATGACCTGCGGCGGCGCGCCGAGGGAGGTGGCCGGCTCCCACCTGCTGGTCGCGACGGGCCGGCGCCCGAATACGGACGATCTGGGCCTCGAGGCGGCGGGCGTTGAGACGGACGCCAGGGGGTATGTCACTGTGGACGACTCGCTCCAGACCTCCGTCCCCGGCGTGTGGGCGATGGGCGACTGCAACGGGCGGGGCACCTTCACCCATACCTCCTATAACGATTACGAGATTGTCGCGGCCAACCTCCTCGGCGGCGATTCGCGCCGGGTGAGCGACCGGATTCTCACCTACGGCCTCTTCATCGATCCGCCCCTCGGGCGGGTAAGGATGACCGAGGCCCAGGCGAGGGAATCGGGCCGGAAGGTCCTCGCCGCCAAGAAGCCGATGGCCCACATCAGCCGCGCCAAGGAAAAGGGCGAGACCCAAGGGTTCATGAAGTTCCTGGTGGACGCGGACACAAAGGAATTTCTGGGGGCGGCAGTGCTCGGGGTCGGCGGCGACGAGATCGTCCACGCCACCACCGACATCATGTACGCGAAAGCGCCCTATACGGTGATCCAGCGCGCCGTCCACATCCATCCCACCGTCTCCGAGCTCATCCCGACGACGCTGGCCGAGCTCGCCCCGCTGGAGTGATCGGGTTGTGTGGCCGGGTTGTGGTAGAGGGGCGCGGTTCAGGCGGCTCGCGCCCGGGGCCGGATGAATTTTTCCAGGGAATTCCGGGCTCCGCCCGAATCTCCCGGGGCAGGCCGCCTTTTGGCGGCGGCATAGCCGTGTACTCTGACCGATAGTCCGGGTGGCCGGACGAATTTTCTTTTCCAAAAGGGGAGCGACGCATGGCGGATTATTTTGAGCGGGCGCTGGAGGCCCACGAGAAGGTCCGGGGAAAAATAGGCATCAACAAGAAAATGCCCGTCGAGACGCGAGACGATCTTTCTCTCGCCTATACGCCGGGGGTGGCGCGCCCCTGCGAGGTCATCGCGGCCGATCCCGCGCGCGCCTACGATCTGACCCTCAAGGGCAACAGCGTGGGCATCGTGACCGACGGCTCCTCGGTGCTGGGCCTGGGGAACATCGGCGGCCTCGCGGCGCTGCCCGTCATGGAGGGCAAGGCGCTGCTCTTCAAGGAATTCGCGGGGATCGACGCCTGGCCCATCTGCCTGGACACCCAGGAGACCGAGGCCATCATCGAGACCGTCCGGCGCATCGCGCCCGTCTTCGGGGGCATCAACCTCGAGGACATCGCCGCCCCGCGCTGTTTTGAGATCGAGGACCGGCTCCAGGACCTGGGCATCCCCGTCTTCCACGACGACCAGCACGGCACCGCCATCGTCCTCCTCGCCGCGCTCATCAACGCCGAGCGCGTCACCGGCAAAAAGATGGGCGATATGCGGGTGATCATCAACGGGGCCGGCGCGGCCGGGACCGCCATCGCGAAGATGCTCCGCTGCGTGGGCCACGACCCGGACGTGTGCGTGCCCGTCAAGGACGTTATCATGTGCGACTCGAAAGGGGCGATCCACGCCAAGCGCGAGGGGCTCTCGCCCGAAAAAGAGGCCTTCCTCGCCTATACGAACGGCGAAGGCCGGAGCGGATCGCTCGGCGAGGTGATCGAGGGCGTCGACGTTTTCATCGGCGTGAGCAGGGGAAACCTCCTCAGCGGAGACGATGTGCGCCGGATGGCGCCGGGGGCCGTCATCCTGGCGATGGCGAACCCGGTTCCCGAGATAATGCCCGAGGACGCACTCGCCGCGGGCGCGGCCATCGTCTGCACCGGGCGGAGCGATTTTCCGAACCAGGTCAACAACTCGCTGGCGTTCCCGGGCGTCTTCCGGGGGGCGCTGGACGTGCGGGCCCCGGCCATCACCTCGGCCATGAAAATCGCGGCGGCGCACGCCCTGGCCGATTCCGTCGAGTCGCCCTCGCCGGAAGAAGTCATCCCCCATCCGCTCGACCGGGCGGTGCCGAAAAATGTGGCGGCGGCGGTGCAAGCCGCGGCGGGGTAGGCGGGGGGTTGGCGAAAGCGCAGATGCGCTAAATTCTTCTGGGCAGGATTTTGGGAGCGGCATCCAGGATCGGCGGAGGGGTTTGTTCGATTATTCGTCGGGGAAGAAGGATGGCTGAACAGTTAATCAGCCCGGGTTTCTTTCACCGCAAGACGGTGCGCGCGCAAGACGGACTCCGTATAGCCATTGGGTAGATCAAGTCCGTTGGAGACGATCTCCAGCGCCGCCCTGAATTCATCACCGGCATAATTTTCCGCCATCGGCGAATAATTTTCGTCATGGGCGTTCTGCCCGTCGACGACAGAGGCCATTTCCCTAAAAATTTCTCCGACTTGTTTCTCCGTAACGATGTCCCACTCCAGCCAATTCGCGATATGCTGGCTGGAGATGCGCAGGGTGGCCAGATCTTCCATGAGATTCGTTCCCTCCAGATCCGGAACCTTCGAGCAGCCGATTCCCTGGCCGACCCAACGCGAAACATAGCCGAGTATGCCCTGGGCATTGTTCTTGAGTTCCGTCTGAATCTCTTGAGGAGTCAACTCCCGGTCGAGCAATGGGATGGTCAATATATCGTCGAGGCTCGCGCGGTCCCTGCCGGCCAGTTCTTGTTGCCTTTCCTCGACATCGACGTAATGATAATGCATGGCGTGTATCGTCGCGGCGCTGGGAGAGGGTACCCAGGCCGTGTTCGCCCCGGCCAGGGGATGCGCAATTTTGGCTCCGTACATGGCCTTCATGTTATCCGGCATGACCCACATGCCCTTTCCGATTTGGGCACGGCCAGGCAGGCCGCACTCGATTCCGATATCCACGTTCCAGTTTTCGTATGCCGTGAGCCATTTTTGCTGCTTGATCTCTTCTTTTCGCAGCATCGCACCCGCAAACATGCTGGTATGAATCTCATCCCCGGTCCGATCCAGGAAACCCGTGTTGATAAATACGATACGGTCCTCGGCCGCGCGGATGCACTCTTTCAGGTTGACGGTCGTTCTTCTTTCTTCATCCATGATTCCTATTTTTATCGTGTTTTTATCCAGATCCAGAGCCTTCTCGACATGACCGAAGAGTTCCACCGTCGCGGCCACTTCCTCCGGGCCGTGGAGCTTGGGTTTCACGAAATAAATGCTGCCGGTCTGGCTGTTGACGAACTCGCCGCTTCTTTTGAGATCGTGAACGGCAGCCAGCGATGTGACCATCGCATCGAGAAAACCCTCCGGTATCGATTTTTTATCTTCCGTGAGCACGGCATCGGTGTACAAATGAATGCCTACATTCCGGTTTAACAGCAAACTCCGGCCCGGCAGCGTGATTTCCCCGCCCTTTGGCGACATATACGTCCTGTCGGGGTTCAGCTCGCGAACCATCTCTTGACCGTTTTTTACAAAGGCCGCCTCAAGCGTTCCCTTCATGATTTTGTTCCAGTTTCCGTAGGCGACTGCCTTATCGTCCGCATCCACCGACGAAACGGAATCCTCGAGGTCCTGGATGGTCGTGACGGCGGCCTCGAGCAAAATTCCCTTCACCCCGGCCGAATCGTATCTTCCGGCCGTCTCATCCTCCCCGTTGATTTGAATCTCGATATGCATCCCGTTGTTTCTGAGCAAAACACCGGTCAGCTCGCCCCCGGCTTCATTGAAGCCCGCGAATTGAGACCGATCGGCCAGGTGCGTTTCCTCCTCGTCGCCTATCACCGCGACCAGATCCTTGTTCGCATCCAGCTTGTACCGGGTCACAAGCGCATGAGACCCGGTTTCCAGCCCCACCACGTCATCGAGAAATTTTTTGGAATAAGCGATCACCCTCGCCCCGCGCCGGGGATTGTAGCCACTGGGCCCGTCCCCCCGTTTCCCGGCGCCCCGGTCCTCGGAGATCAGGTCAAACCCGTACAGCGCATCGTAAAGGCTCCCCCAACGGGCATTCGCCGCGTTCGTCGCAAAGCGCTCAATCGTTAAGGGCACGACAAGCTGGGGGCCCGCCATCTCCGCAAGCTCCCGGTCCACATTCAGCGTGTTCACATTGAAATCGGGCCCCTCCGGAACCAGATAGCCAATTTCATACAGGAAGGATTTATATTCCTCCCTGCCGAAAGGTTCGCCGTCCCTCGCCTTGTGCCAGGCATCGATCTCTTTCTGCAGGCGATCTCTTTTATCGAGCAGCTTTCTGTTGTTCGGCTCCAGTTGAGTCACAATTTCGCCGAGAGAGCTCCAGAACGAATCCGGATTCGCGCCCGTTCCGGGCGCGATCTCATCCTTCACCAGGTCATATAACGGCCGGGCCACCTGCAACCCGCCAGTTTCGACATAATCAATTTCGACATAATCCGGACTCATAACGTCCCGCTCTTTTTTTATGGTCGTTTGAAAATAATCCGGCTCGGCACCCTCCCGGGCGCAAGGACGAACAACACTTTCCTTGCTGTTCTTTTATCATCGGTTATTTGGAGAGATGTAGTCAAATCTGGGGGATGAGGTCTTATGGAAGGGTTGCCGGCAGCGGGTATAGGTGAGGGGGGGGAGGATTCATTTAAGCGGAAGGGAAGAGGGTTGGGTGGGCAGATAAATCGTTATTGAAGGAATTTAATTGTATTCTGCATTTTTAAGACATACCTAATATTCTTTTGACGAATTGAGTTCTGGCATAAAAAGCGCGTGATGTACTACCATGCCCTTTGCCTTTAGTCCTTGGTTGAACCAGGACTCCCATTTTCCCAGTCAACGCAGAGAAACCCTTAGTGCGAATAACCTCCCTCACCAAGCCATAATCTGCTTTTACCTGTCGATATATATCCGGATCACGCAGGTCAAATTCAGAAATCGCATGAAGAAGGGATTGATCATCCTCTTGGCTGTTCAGCTAGCCTTCTTCCGTG
>DNYS01000080.1:3179-5504 GCA_003506735.1 Nitrospinota bacterium | reverse complement strand
CGTCGAGGGATCGTCGTCGGCGACCACCGCCAACTCGTCCACGCCCGCCCCGGCAAAGAGGTGCATGGCGGTGTCGAGGTTGTCGCTCTCCTTCAACACCGGTCGCTGGGTGTCGAGGAGGTCGCTCGCCACCACCAGGTGGCGCAGGGTCTCACGCTCGTAGATCAGGCGCCGCACCTCGCGCAGCGAAATCGCTCCGTGGAGCCGCCTGGCATCGTTCACCACGAAGAACTGGCTGTGCGAACTCTGGACCACCAGTTCGAGCAGGGCCTCGAAATTGGTCGAGGGCGCGAGCAACTCCGGGTTGAGATCCATCGTGTCGCGAACGTGGTGCGCCTTCAGGACGTTTGGGTCCTCCTGGGCGAGTAGGTCGACCCCCTGGCGACGCAGCTTGGAGGTGTAGATCGAATCGCGGTAGAGAAGCTGCGANNGAGACCCGGAGGCTGACCAGGTTCGCCACCATGAGCGGAAGGATGATGTGGTAGTCCTGCGTCATCTCGAAGATGATGAGGACCGAAGTCATGGGCGTGCGAATCACGCCGGCAAAAACCGCCCCCATCCCCACCAACGCATACGCCCCGTACCCGGCGCTGACTGAAGGGAAAAGCGTGTGCACCACCCACCCCAATGATCCCCCCACCATGGCCCCCATGAAGAGGGACGGCGCGAAGATGCCNNATGGCGCTGATCGGAGCGTGGGTGGTGGCGGCTACGACCGCGCCCATCGTCACCAATGCGTAGGCGCCCGAACTCGCGGTGGCGCCCGGGAACCACTGGTTGAGGAGGCTTCCGAGGAGCCCGCCGGTCATCGCCCCCAAGAAGAGGGACGGCGCGAAGATGCCGCCGGCCGTTCCCGTCGCGTAGGAAATGATCGTCCCGAAGATCTTCAACACCGCCAAAATCAATAACAACTGAATCGGCAGCGATTCGTTCAAGGCCTGGTTCACGGTGGTGTAGCCCACGCCCATGATCTCGGGCCGGAACGTCGCGATGAGGCCGATGGCCAGGCCGCCCAGCCCCGTGATCATGACGGCCTTCGCCCCTTTGTGAACGTGGCAGCGGGCCCGAAGCCGCAGAAGCCCGCGAATAAACGCCACCGACACGAGTCCCGCAACAACGCCGAGGATCCCATAAAAGACGAATTCCACCGGATGCTGGAGACGATAAGCGGGTACGTTGAACACGGGCTCGGTTCCCAGGATGGCCCGCTCGACCACCGCCGCCGACACGGAAGCCAGGACGATGGAGCCCAGCACCCGGGCGTTGAGATCGCCCACCACCTCTTCCAGGGTGAAGGTCACGGCCGCGATGGGCGTGTTGAAGGCCGCGGCCAGTCCCGCGGCCGCACCGACGGGCAAGAGGGTCTTGACCTGATCCCTGGTCAGGGAGATGGCCCGTCCGATGGCCGAAGCCACGCCCGCGCAGATTTGAACGGTCGGCCCTTCCCGCCCGATGGACCCGCCCGTGCCGATGCTGAGGGCGCTCAGAAAGAATTTTCCAATCGTCACCCGGAACGGGATGACGCCGCTTCGCGCGAAGTAGGCTGTTTTCGTTTGCGGGATTCCGCTGCCGCGCGCCTCGGGGACCACGTATTGAAGAAAAATCCCCGCCACCAAGGCCCCCGCGCCGGGGATCCAGAGAAAGCGGAGCCATCCGGCGTTGGAGGCGACAAAATCAGGCGCGCCGAAAAGCAGGGCCGTGACCTTCTGGATAAGGAGATGGAAACTGACGGCGACCAGGCCGCAAACGGCCCCGATCGCAATGCTCCAGAACAGGAAGATCCGTTTGGGCTCGAGCCCGAAGCGCCCAAAGGTCTGAAGGATTCTGATTTCGGCTTTGCGCCAGGTTTCGGGCATGGTCTTCTGTCGAGAAAACTTGAGGTTAAATTCGTGAAATCCCGTAGTTAGATAATTCTCGCCTTTCTCCGGGTCAAGGAATCCCGCCCGATTGGATTGAAATTTCCAAAACTTATCGCGAATTCAGCCGAAATGGGTCAGCGTCGGCTCGCGTGCTCTTTCCGGCGGGTTCGAGCCGCGCGAGCGCAGAGCCGATCGAGGACCTCCGCAACCCGATCGACTTCCTCCGAGAGATTCAGGTAGTGGAGCGAGATTCTCACGCCCGGGGGATAAGCCGGAACTTCACGAACCAGAACCCGCTCCCGGCGAATGAGCTCATCCACGACCGCCGCCGCCGGAATCCCGGGGATGCGGACAGACACGAGACCCGAATGGGCCTTTCCCCCGCCTGACGGCCGGTAACTGAGGAGCTCGATGCCGGAGACGTCCTCGATCCGGTCCAGAAGACGGCCGGCCAGGGACAGGATTC
>DNYS01000080.1:2284-3074 GCA_003506735.1 Nitrospinota bacterium | reverse complement strand
CCGGCGAAGAGCGCCGTGCTTTTCGTGGCCAACTCGAAGCGTCGTCCGTCGGGATAGGGTAGATACGTAGCGGAGGCAAGGTCTTTCTCACCCGCCGTTTCGTAACCCGCGCCGGGGAGAATCAGCGTCTCCCGGAGGTCCCCGCGGACGAACAGGGCGCCGGTCCCCTGAGGTCCCAGGAGCCACTTCTGACCCGGGAGCGTGTAAAAATCGCAACCGAGCTTCCGGACGTCGATCTTGATCGCTCCGGCGGCTTGGGCGCCATCGACCATCAAGTAGATCCCCAGGCCCTTGGCGAGCGCCGCCACCTCCCGCAACGGATATCGGTATCCCGAAAGCCATGCGACATGGCTGATGCAAATGAGCCGGGTTCTCCGGTTGATCTTCTTTTTCAGGGCTTCGAGAAACCGGCCGTCATCGCCGTCGATGGGGACCTGATGGACCTTGACGCCCTCCTGATCGCGGAGGACAAACCAGGGCAGATATCCTCCCGGATGTTCCGCGTTGGAGATGATGACCTCATCATTCCTTTTCCATCTCAGCGAACAAGCGATGAGGTTAACGCCCGTTGTGGCGTTGTCCGTAAGGGTCATCTCATCGGCCCGGGCTCCGATGATGCGGCCCAGAACCCGCCGGGCTTGGGCGAAGAGAGCGTCGCGGCGCTCCCGGACGTCCGGATGGGAAGGACCCAAGCGGCTCTCGCGCTCCAGGACCTCTCGCACCGCTTTGAGAACAGGCCGGGGAGAGGGGCCGCTGTGGCCCCAGTTCATGTAGACGTGGCGCTCCATCA
>DNYS01000080.1:495-2145 GCA_003506735.1 Nitrospinota bacterium | reverse complement strand
ACCGTGGTTGCGTGAGGATTTCGTGAGGATCCCCGAGGGATCCAGTGACCCCGAGGGTCCAGGTGGACCTTCCAGGCGGGTTTCCGTGGCCCGGCGGCTACGGACATAACGAGTTCGGTGTGACGAAATAACGCTTGCCGTTCAAATAGGTCTTTCGGTTTCGATGGCTCAAGCGAAATTCCCGCTTGGCGCCGTTTCGATTGCGCAACTCCAATACAGGCCGGCCTTGATAGGCGTACACCCGCCAAGTCCCGAGCGCATTGTCGCGACTGTGCGACCCTCCAAATCCGCCGCCGGTGTCGAACGACATGCTGTCCCGGCCCCGATAACTGAATGGTCCATTCGTGCAGAGAAAGATTTCGGTCTTGGTGCTAAAGCCTCCGCCCGTCGAGTACCCGCCAGATGAGGACCCGCTCGAAGAGTAGCTCGACAGGTACGTCAGCAGCTTGCCCCGGATGCGGTTCTCCAGTTGTTTCACAATGGGCGGCGCGACGCGCCTTGAAAATTTGACGCCCTTGGCGATTTCTTCCGTAAGCGCGGCGCAGGTCGAGTTGTAACCGGCCTCCTCGACAGCGGCCTGGACCAAGACCCCGCCGCCATAAGGGGAAAGCACGCCGACAATCCGCGCCCGCGCGGGCGTCCCTTGAAAACTGCCCTTGAATTCCGCCCCCAGCATATTCTGTCCGAGGGTCTGAACGGGGCCGGCAAGCGTCATCCGGGTGGTCTGCTCGTATACCAAGCCTTTTCGGGTTTCCGCCCGGATTTCATCGAGACTGTTCATTTCGTGGGGCGACACCAGAACAAACCCTTTGATTGAATCATGCCCAAGCAGGAACCCGGCCGGGATCTTCCGCGCACTCCACCCCTTGGGCGGAGTAAACCGGAAGCCCCACGAGGGGTCGCCGATCTCTCTTTGTGCATGTGGCGCGCCTGTCCCGGTCCCCGGGGACCCGGAACCGGCGGAGGCCCCCGATTGCCGGGTCACTCTCGTGAAGCGGTAAGTCTGTCCCTGCACGCGAATGTCCAACCGGCCGTCGCCCGCCGTCGCCGCGCAAGAAAGCTTTTCTCCAGCCGGTGTGACGACCATGCACTGGATCCCGCCGTTTTGTTCCTTGCCCACCACCCGGTAAAGACCCTCAGCGGTCTGAATGCTGAGTTGAAACAAGTTCCCCTGCCGGATGAGCTCAGCCTTGCCGAGCCGGCTCGAGTATCGCCCGGGTTCAAGGGGTCCGGCGGCAAATCCGGCTCCGAGAAAAAAGAGAACCCTAAATAGGGGGATCAGCCGGGAGAGAGATCGTCCCAACGTCCGGTGAATTCCGGAAACGCGGTCCACCGACTGGATTAAGAAGTCAGACCCTTGATGATCCATGGCGATCTCGTCTTTGATGGATGCGGACGGACCTCAAAAATCCCTGAAAATCATGAATCCAGGGTGCATGTTACCATCCCCCCATGCGCATCCGCTCGTTTCAATGACGCCCCGTTAAAAGGATTCACCGAGCCCCGCCTTGATTGCCGGAAGAGGCCCAACGTAAAATGGGACGATTTTTGGCCTGAGGCGGGTTCTGGATGTCCGATAGACTCTCTGAAAACATTACCTTTATCCATACTGCGGACCTACACCTGGGGCGTCCTTTCGACAGCCTCGGC
>DNYS01000080.1:0-316 GCA_003506735.1 Nitrospinota bacterium | reverse complement strand
TTCCTGGTCGCGGGTGATTTATTCGACTCCCCCTGCCCTCCGCCGGCGGACCGTGAAGCGGCCCGGGCGGGTTTCCTACGCTTGCGCGAGGCCGGCGTTCGGGTCTTCGCGATTCCCGGCAACCATGATTTCTTCATTCCCGGCGGGGTGTGGTCCGAGATGGAGACCGCCGGCGTCACGGTCTTTTCGCGCCCGCAATTGGAATGGAAAGAGGTTCCGTCCGCGGGAGCCCGCGTTTTCGGAATGGCTTATGACCGGGAACGGCCCCGGTCTCGACCCTTGGCCGACCTTCAGGCTGAGGGAGGAGGGGGGGGGG
>DNYS01000201.1:757-7479 GCA_003506735.1 Nitrospinota bacterium | reverse complement strand
GTCAGGCAGAGGGTGGCGGTCAGTTTTCTCATGGGGTATCCCCTCCAGAGAGTCCGACTAGGCTCTCGCTGTCTATTCCCCCGCGTAAGCGCAGACTTGGGGATTACGGATTCCCTTCTCCAAATGACTTCATCTTATTGGGTTTCTTTTGGACTGTAGGAGTTGTGGTGTCGTCGAGGATCAGGCTGGGTTGTCCTTTGCGTTTCCGAGAGTCAGTAACACTATTTACTTCACCCATTCCGGACTCAACACTATTGCGGAGACGCCCAGCTGATCCTGCCCCTGGTGTAGACCTTATAAACCCCTTCGAAGTGGATTGCAGGGCAGTGCCTGCTCCCCTGCGTTTCCGTTGGATTGTGGTGCCCGACTTCCCCACACTTTTCCGGCCTTGATTCCCACGGATTCGATTCTTCCGCTGGGCCTCTGCCACCATAGTCAGCGAGAAGATCACAAGAAGAGCGCCGACGAGCACACTGATTCCGCTTTTCACTTTCATCTCCCGGATCGTTGTCTACGGGTTGGCGTATCCAGCCTCGAATTTCTTCCCGCCAAGCATATATTTTATGGGAGCGGGGGTCTAGGGCGTGCACCCCGAAAAGTCCGTCCCACCGGGCCTGATCCCCGCTCCTTCCTGTGGGTGCCGTTTGTGGAGACGGTCCATGTCAAAAAATGTCTCTCCCCCCTGGATGAATTACGAAGACCTGAAGTCATGGTTCGTAGCGCATGGCCGAAACAAGGGCCAGACCCAAGAATTCATAGAAAAAACCCTTGAGGACGACCCCCGGATCAACGCCCATCATTTCCTGGTATTTTTTGCCCCCGTCCAGCCAGCGTACAACAACGATGAGTTTGAGCGGAAGCGTGAGGAATTTTTCGAGGCTCAACTTCAAGCGGGAAAACTCAAAAAGGAAATGGAATCCCTGCCGGGTGTCACCGGAGTTTTGATTCAATGGGACCCAAAAATCCGCGGTCGTTATGGTAGCGGTGTCGTGGAATTTAAAGACGGGAAAGGTCGAATTAAGAGGAAGGGGAAACCTTCGGGACGACCTGAAAGGCCGGATGTCAATTGGATCATTGAGAAAGCGGTGGACTTCCTGAAGGCCTCGGGGATCCCCGCGATGAAGACGTATGACATTGTGGCAGACGCTTTTTGGTGGTTGAGTGAATCGCCTCCAACGGTGGCTTTTCTTTTGACCCAGGGGATCTCTCGTGATATAGGAAAGACGGATTCGGCGACGAAGAAATACTCCTCGGCCGACAGGCCCGACCGGAAGATGATAAAAGCCTGGATTATTTTCGATCCGCGGGCCCGATATGTTGTTGATTCCGCTGCCGTCCTTGAGGCGTTTCATGAGGAAAACGGAGAGTCGCGGGAAAGTGTAATACAAACCAGGAACACCTATTTCGACCTGTATCTTGTGCCCATGGAGCCGACACAGCCCAGTCATCCCGGGGGAGCGCTGAAATGAAAAAATCATGGCGCCTTGGCGCTTATCGTGTGTTCCTGGAGGGGCAATGGAGAAGAAAGGGAGGCCTCGACCGCCACGGCGGAGGATGGGAAGTCAAGGTCGGCGCCCAATGGAACGATCCCCCCAAGTGCATCCTGTTGACGCTTTGGTTCGGTGACCCGCGCATTGAACGCCTTGACGACAAACGATAAAAAGCCCCGCCCGGGTCAACGCCAACGGGAGGGGGGTAACCCTATAACCGCCAACGCCGAGCCCGGACGGGGCTGACGGGGTGAGACTTACTTCGTAGAGCCCAAACCAATGACAAGATTTCACTCGGAAGTAAAGAATATGAGGAAATGCGCGGCATGTTCAAGCGCGCCGAGGTGTCGGGGAAGGACCGGATTGCGCTCGAGGATTACTTCAACGAATAGGGCGCTGCGGGTGGAACGGAAGACCTGGGTCCATGCGCGCCGGTGGGACCTCCCGGTTCCGCAGCTCCCATGGGTTCATCGAACCGTCTTCCGCTTGCCGTCAATTCCAGTATTTCCAGCCTTCCAGGTAATAGCTCAAAACGTTCGGTTCATTTAATGAGCTGATCTTGATTCCCTCAATCATGAGGTCCTTTGAAAAGGAGAACAATTCCCGGATGTTGTTCCGGTCGAGGTACCGGGTGGGCACGCGCAGTGCGAGGTCGTCCAGCCGCCTTCGAATCTTCGAGCCCATCACGAATCCCCAGTCCCCGAAGGACGGGACGTAAGCGTGATACGGAGCGACAAAAGCAAAACCCGCCGCGGAGATGGTCTCTTTGATGGACCAGAACGCCTTTTTCGCGAAATACGGGCTGGTGGATTGCGTGACGAACACGCCTTGCTTCGCCAGCCGCTTGTTCACCAATCCAAAGAACTCCTTACTGTACAGTCTGGACAGGCCCGAGGTCTTCGGGTCCGGCAGGTCGGCCAGAATCACGTCGAACAAGGCGCTGAATTCCTCTAAAAACTTAAAGGCGTCCATGTGGATGATCCGGACCCGCTTGTCTTTCAGGCTTCCCCGATTGGCCTTCACGAGCATCGGATGCCGCAGGGCCAGCCTCGTCACCTCGGGGTCCAGGTCGACGACGGTCACGGACCGGACTTCCGGATATTTCAGGATTTCACGGACCGCCAAACCGTCTCCGCCGCCGAGGACGAGAACCTTCTCTTTGATCGCCGCCAGACCGAGGGGGACATGAACCAAGGCCTCGTGGTATCGGTATTCGTCGATGGTGGAGAACTGAAGATGTCCGTCGAGATACAGTCTCAGGTCTCTTTTGTTCTTGGTGACGACGATCTTTTGGTAGGCGGACTGCTTCGAAAAAACGACGCGATCCTCATAAACCGAATTTTCCCAGGCCTGGATCAGATTTTGTGACCAGAACAGCAATCCGCAGAGAACGACCGCGGCGCCCGCTATGGAAGCCCGCAGCCACCGAAATTTCTCAAGCCCCAGGTAGGACCGGAACCACCAGAGGTTGAAGACCCCTATCAGTAGATTGATCAGACCCGTGATGAGGGCGCTTTTGTAAATTCCAAGGAACGGCAACAAGAGGAACGGAAAAAGGATCGTCGCGACCAACGCACCGAAATAATCCACGGACAATACGTTCGAGATGTTTGCGCGAAGCGTGTAGTGCTTCTCCATGATGCGGGCGAGAAGGGGAATCTCGAGTCCGATCAGAATTCCAATGCCCATGATCAGACTCACCATAATCGGATAATAGATGTCGGTCCAAGAATATGCCTGAAACAAGATGGGGACACTCAATCCGCCCACCAGCCCCAAAACGATCTCATTCAAGATGAACCACTGGATGAGGTTCCGGGTTATCGCCCGGGAGAGCAAGGTTCCGATCCCCATCGCGCTCATCGTCAAGCCGATGGTGAGCGAAAACTGCTTTACGCTGTCCCCAAGTAAATACGAAGAGGTGGTTCCGATCAGAAGCTCATAGATGATTGTACAGAGGCCGACGATGAATACCGTGAAAAGGAGAAGAAATGCCTCGAATGTAGGGGCGGCGGGCCGGGCCGCCGCCGCTTTATTTTCCTCCACCGAGCCCTCCCCGCCGAGGACTGGGCCCGCCGAGGCTTCCCCTTCTCACACTGGGATCACGATAGATCGAGGGCCCTCCGATGTACCAGAACGAGGGGCCCCGATGATAACCGTAATAGCCGGTGTATCCCCAGCCCCGCGAGCTGTACGAAGCGGCGAAGAAAAAGACCACAGCCATCACGGCCACCAGGATGAGGATGGACCGTCCGCCCAACCGATCCAGCAGACTCTTTGATCCTTTATCGCCTTTCATGATGGAAAGCCCCCGCCCCGATCCTCAATCGTCATCGGACATGCTCTTAAGAATCGCTCCCCCCTCTACATTGGCGATCGCCCAGGTGGCAACGCTGATGAGGAGAGATACGATGCCCAGAATGAAAAACGCGAGTGCGCTTCCTTTTTTGGGATGGACCTCCACGCGGATGCCGGTCCCAATCGATGCGCGACCCGTTTCCACATTGAATTTCAGGTAGTATTTTCCTCTTCGCCGGAGGGTGATCTTCAGATTGTAACTGGTGTCTTCCTCGGTCCAGTACCCATCGGAGTCATAGCCCCTCTCCTTCCAAAGCTCCTTGCCGAAGCCGAAAAGGTATTCCTTTTTCGCATCCAGCACGTCCCCGCCGACAAAGCTCCAAGCTCCGGAGGTCGGAATGTACTGCTTCACCTTGATGAGGAAGACCGAATTGTCTTTCTTTGTCTCGATGGGGCCGACTTCGCCTCCGGACGGCGGGAGGATTGATTTAATCACCGTCCCCGAACTCGAGTCGAAGACCAAATAGGTGATAAAGCACAAGACCGAATAGACCAGGAATACGAGGGCGAGCCTTCTGTAAGATTGTCGCTTCCGGGGATCCGTTATGGCCATGTCGTGTCTCTAGAAACCGAGGTCGAAATCGATTGAGAAGTAGAGAATAACCGCAAATGACACCGCGACAGTCATTTCCAGACAGCCGACGGCCACGTTGCGGTCCCGGCTGATTGCGTGATTCAAGTCCAGGTTCGGCAAGAGAATCTTGTCGAGCAGCATGCGGACGAGAGGGAGGAAGATGAGGCTGCTCCCGGCGCTCAACGCAAAGTTGATGAGGTTGTACCGCCAGCCGATAAAATCGCCCACCGTCCCCTTGAGCAGAATGACGCCCAATGCAGCCAACGTCCCGCCAAAGGCGACACCCGCGGCGACGTTGCCCTTTTCGATCTCGTCGTGAACGTCGAACGGAGTGATGAGGTCATAGAGAAACGTAAACACGATCAGGGCGACTTGACTCAGGACGAAAAACGCCAAGGCCGTGTGAACGCCGCCCCCTTCGCCATGGATCGATCCGGCGACGACCAGTCCGGACGCGATATAGGCGCCGAATTCCACTGCGCCGGCGCCCACGTTTTGGTCGTCGATGAGCTCTTTCACATTACAAAACTTTCGCAACAAAAACTTGTCGTTGATGAACCGGGATATATTCAGGAGGAGAATCCCCAGGACGGCGTATCCGATGAACTTGCCAATGTCATCGATGAAATTCTTGGCGGGGCCCAGGAACGCTCCCAGGATCACGATGACGACCGCGAGCAGGTATCCCGTCATGCTGACGGAGACAGCCAGGTTATTCTTTCCGAGTTGTTCCTGGATCTTGTACGGAGTCAGAAAATCCTTGACGTATGTTGCGATCGTAAACAGAACGACCGAAAGCAATAGAAAGACCAGGCCTTGAACAAGATCGCCGCCCAGATTCACGATGGTCCCCCGAAAATTGAGCTATCCCAGGCTATAGATCGTCACCTGAGACAGCTTGATGGCTTCGTGATAACCGACGTCATACGAGCCGTTGCTCCACTTTTCCACACCGATGGACTTTTTGCCGGATTCCACCTCGAAATCCCAATAATAAAAGTTCTCGGCATTCTTGTCGTCGCTGTAGCGATAAAAGACGGCCGCATCGGAATCTTCCAACCAGTAGGTATCCCCTTCGAATTCGAATTTCCCCTCTTCATCGTCGTCCATGCGCGTGAGGTCGTCTTTGTCGATCCCGATGTCGCGAAGCTTGAGCTTCCGAAGGGTGACCGCGAGCTCCAGCTCGTCGTCTTCCTCCATGTCGATCCACACATTCTCGGAACCCTTGTCGCATTCCAGCTCGTACCAGTTCGATTCACCCTGACGATAGGTGTGCTTGGCGATCACCTTCAGATCAAATTCGTCCATGTCCGGTCCAATACCGGTCAAGTGAATCACGGCGCCCGGACCCACATTTTCAATTCTCAACTCATCTTTGGCGTAGGATTTCAAAGGGGCCTGCGCTTCGAGCTGCTTCCGCCGGGCCCGCACGCGGTTTTTCCAGAAATAAAATCCGAGTGCGCCGCAGGCAATGAGAAGGATGAGGGTGACGAGGGTCATGCGGAAGGCCCCGATTGGCTCATGCCCATTTTGCGTTTCAATTCGCCCAGGGAATCGGAGACGCTCGGACTCACCCCGCCTTCAAGCGCCTTATTGATCTCCGCGTCCACATTGGTTTCAATCATCGCGATGTCCCCGTAGGATTCGGCCAGCGCCTCATCCTCTTGGACCTTGGCTCTCATTTTCTCAAGCATGGAGACGGTGCTGTCGGAATCAACCTGGGCGAGCTGTTTGTTCAATTTTTTGGTGGACGCGGCGACCTTCGCCCTGGCCCGAAGCGTGGTGAGCTCGTTCTCCCAGGTGTTGATCTGGGATTTTAGCTTTTTCACGTTCGCTTCCATCTGGGCCACCATATTCGCCTGGTTTTCCAGGTCCTTTGACGCACGGACGGCCTGAGTGGTCGCGGCCTCTTTCTTGACCAAGGCCTCGCCGGCCAGACGATCGGCGTCCTCCGGGGCCAGTCCGCCTTTTTGCCCCTTTTCCAAAAGAAGCATGGCCTTTCGCTCGTAATCGCCAGCGATCTGCTTTTTTTCGGCCTGGTCTTTTCTGAGCCGGATGGTCAGTGCCTTGACCTCGGCCAGGTTCTTCATGCTGGCTTCCAGATCCTTTCTGAGATCCCGGATCCCTTGCTCCGTCATCTTGATGGGATCTTCCAGTCGGTCCACCGCCGCGTGGGCCTCAGACTGGGCGACCTTGAACATACGCTTGAACACCCTGATCATTTTTGGTCTTCTCCAATCATTGTTCTTTCGCGAATTGAACCAGTTCTTCAGAGTGCTCGGCCATGGCGATACTCAAGG
>DNYS01000201.1:0-644 GCA_003506735.1 Nitrospinota bacterium | reverse complement strand
AATGCTCCGTGAACCACGTCCCGATTCATTTGCAGGAGTCGTTTCAAGGTCGTTTCGGAGGGTTTTTTCTTCAAGTTGAAAATGAACTGCTCGAGGATGAGTATGGGAGACTCGCAATCGATGACGAGATGCTTGATCCCTTGTTCCTCGTCTTCGATCACCACGACCTCTTCATCCGGTTCTTCGTGTATGAAATCAAACCCCAGTTCCTGGAGATATTCTTTCACCCTTTCAAAGCCACTCATTATCGTGAGTCTCCCTGGCCATATTTGTTCTCAAAGTAATCCATTCCTTCGTTGAGCTTTCGCGTGATTTCCCCGGCAACCCCTCTTTTTGCTCGGTCTGAGGCATGCAGGTCCGGATGGTATTTCTTGAGGAGTTTCCTGTAAGCTCCCCGGATCTGAGCCATCGAGGCGTCGGGTCCCAATTCCAGATTGGCTATATATCCGGCTTCGCGGGGATCGCTTTGGGTGGAGACCGATTCAGTGGCGGGGCCGGGATCAAATGTCGTATCGCCGGTCCCGGGCCCGGATCCGGAATGGACCCTCTTCTCTTTCAGGTCTCCGATGTGGCCGGCGATGATTCTTCCGAGCCGCTTGGCGATCGACATGGGCTCCCTCACTTGGGCGGGACACAGTGGCCCT
>DNYS01000176.1:19586-19751 GCA_003506735.1 Nitrospinota bacterium | reverse complement strand
GATTGCGGAAAACTATGCGCTGTTGGCGGGAATCTGACCCAATTTGGCCTGAAGCGTCTTGAGAAGTCTTTCGGCCTGGGTGAAATTAGGATGGAGAACGAGGGCACGCCGAAGCGAGCCGATGGATTGCTTATAGTCTTTGGATTCGGCCAGGGCAATCGCCAT
>DNYS01000176.1:1581-19472 GCA_003506735.1 Nitrospinota bacterium | reverse complement strand
GCCTTCCGGTAGTTTTCGATGGCTTCCTTGAATTTTTTCTGCCGGCGGAAGGCAAGGCCCAGCCGGTTGAAATAATGGACGTTGTCGGGGTCCTCCTCCAGCGCAATGGCAAATTCGGCCTCGGCCAGATCCGCGCGGCCGACTTCCATGAAAAATTCGGCCGTGGCGGCGCTGCGGGTCGCGGGATCCGGTATGGACTGGAGCGCCTTGTGCAGGGCAATCTGGGCGGCATCCTCATTTCCGTTTTCGAGGAGATGCTTGGTCATCTTGAACTGACGGTCGCGGTTCTGGGGGCTGATTTCAACCGCCTTTTGAAGCATTGCGAATGCTTCCTCCGATTTTCCTTCCTTCTCCAGGATATTGGCCATTCCCTCGTAGCCCTTGGCGCAATCCTTGTCGATCGTGGTCGCTTTCTTATAGCCCTCCTTGGCCCGATCTTCCTTGCCGATTTCCTCAAAAAGACCGCCGGCCTCCACCCAAACACGGGTCAATTTCGAATCGAACTCCTGGGCAGAGTCCAATTCCGCCTCCGCCTCCTCGCTTTCACCGATGTCGATATACGCGCCGGCCCGGGCAAGATGCACCGACGGCTCGAGGTATTCGGCTTTCTTTTTGAGAATGTCCTCCACCGTTCCGTTCAGGTCCTGTTGGTTCAGGGGCTTGATGAGATGACTGTCCAGATCGTAGTCGGCCGCCTCGGCATAATCGTCCGCGCTCATTTGGCCTTGGTTGCTGATCAGAATGAAGGAGATGTTTGCGGTGATCGGGTTTCTTCGAATTTCGCTGAGAAGTCTGACGCCGTTCATGTGGGGGAGCGACCATTCGGAAATGATGAAATCGACGGGATATTGCCCGATATAATTGCTGGCTTCTTCAGCGTTGGTGACCCCTTGAACCGTCCGTGCCCCACCCTGCTTGAGCATGGCAACGATCGTCCGGCGCAATTCGCCCTGATTTTCCACAACAAGCATCCGGACGTCTGAATCCACCATTTTTAATTCATTCCAAGAGTCCTTGGAATGGGCAAACTTCGATTACCTGTTACAAACTCTCCCTGACAACATGGATGCTCCTTATAACACGATACCGGGATGTGAAAAATTCTGCCTATGGAAAACCTATTTCCACATGAAAAAGAAAATTTCCCGGAAAATCCAATACGCCCCTATGACACCTGTATATGCGTGTTGGACTCGCGCAGCTTTTCGGAAATTTGGCGCGCGATGTTGATCACCACCTTCAGGGCCAGGTTCGGAATCTTGGTATTGACAATTTCGGCGGGAATGTAGAAAAGCGCCACCTGCCCGACGGCGGTGCGGTCCGGGGAATATGTTCGAGAAGGGCCATCTCGCCGAATATTTGCCCTAGTTCCATTCGGGCGACTTCGGTCTCGCCAATCGTAATGGCGATCTCACCGGAAAGCACAAGATAGAAATGATCGGCAATGTCTCCTTCGCGGAAAACTACCTGGTCCGCCTCGTAGGACTCCTTCTTGCACAGGGAGGCAATTCGGCGACTTCTTCGTCCAGCAATTCCGCGAAAAATGAATAACTTTCCTGGAGCTTGTGGATGATATTCAGCGCGTCCTGAGACGGTCCGCCGCCGTCACCGGGGGGGACTCGATTCATCTTGCGTGGGGCTTGGTTTTTGGGCCATCTCGTTTACTTCTTCTTTTCCGGACCCGTGTCCAGGATTGGAATACCCCCATCCTCCAAATTCGATGAGGAACGAAGGCACAAAAATCGGCGGTTTCGAAGAGTGGAATCAGTAATATCACGACAGTCTACCGAAAAAAACATTGGCAATGAAGTGCCTATTTTACTTTTACTGAATTTTCGATTACATCCAAGAATTTTTTAATTACATTAATATAATTCACCGAAGGAACATCTTCCAGGCACACAGTCCCTCCCCCATCCGCGAAACCGGCCATCCCAACAAACGGCGGGTTTTGAGTCCCTGCCCCACGGTGGGCGGCAGGAGTGGCCCGCATCCCATGAGGTGGCCCCCGGAAAATTCCACCGGTTCCGGGGATTCAGGCACCCGCATCCCTGGACACGATTCACCCGTTTATTCTTCCCATAGGGGTTTCAGCGCCTTTGTGCGATCACTGTTCAGAATATTCAGGGGTGGTCTTTGGATAATTTTACAAACCCGGGGAATGGCGCTGCCTGGATTTCGGTGAAGTCTGGATGGGAAAAATACATTTGCCCGTCCGGGACGCCAATCTCACGTCGGGAATATCCGATCAGTTGTGAAGATAGGCGATCCCCGGACGGGGAATCTGTCTTTACAGGCTCCCGCTCTCAATGAGTCCATGCCCAGGATCACCAAACCGCCCGGAAATCGCTACTCACGCGTCTCATCAGCTCTCATGCGGCTGTTTGGCGGGGCGACCTCCAGGCGGCGGTAATCCAGGTGGGCGGACTCTGCTTACAATCCAATGTAGTCCCCCCGGTTGTCCGCCGCCACATGCGGGGAAAAAAATTTAAGGCGACCGCGGCCAGACCGCCCTCAGGGCGAATACGCCAGCGGGGCCATCGCCTCGATGTCGCTGACGACATCGAGGATGGCCGGCCGGCCGGCCTCGAAAGCCTGTTGGAGGGCGCTTTTCAGCTCCCCCGGCTTTTCGACCCGAATGCCGAGAGCGCCCATCGATTCGGCGATTTCGGCAAAGTTGACCTTGTTGAGGACCCACATCTCCCGGGCCTGCTCGGTCTGCTCTCCGCCATAGGCGCGGTCGAAGCCGCGCTTCGACTGGTTGCCGGCCCCGTTGTTGTTCACGAGGGTGACGGAGTTGATCTTCCAGCGGACGGCGGTCTCGATTTCGCTGAGGTGATACCAAAAGCCCGAGTCGCCCGTGAAGGCGATGACGGGCCTGTCGGGGAGCGCGCATTTGGCGCCTAGGCCGGCCGAGAACGCCCAGCCCAGATGGCCCGCGCTCCGCGCATAGCTCTGGTCCGGGGAGGTCAGGTCGAACATGCCGCCCATCCACATTCCCGAGTGGCCCGTATCGGCCAAAACCATGGCATCGGATGGAAGATTTTTGCTGAGTTCATTGCAAATGCGCTCGGGCAGGATGGGTTCGGCGTCCGAGTTCAGCAGGGCCTCGAAATCGCCGCGCCACTCGGTGACGGCGGCCTGCGCCTGATCGATCCAGCCCTTGCGCGAGGCGGCGGTGGCGCCGTCGGTCACATCGGCGAGCTTTTGGAGCGAGACCTTCGCATCGCCGTTGATGGCCGCCTTGAGCGGATAATTCCGTCCAAGGGCCTCGGGGTTGATGTCGAGCTGGATGGCCGGGGTGCCGATCGGCGGAACCGCCCAGAAGTGGGTCGTCATTCCCCCCGTTTCGGTTCCAGCGAAAAAAACAAGGTCGGCCTCGCTCACTATGCGGTTGGCGCTGATGCGCGAGTAAGTGCCCACGACGCCGACCGAGAGGGGATGATTGCCCGGAATCAAGTCTTTCCCGTTGAGGGTGGTCGCCACCGGAATTTGCAGCTTTTCGGCAAGCGCCACGAGCTCTGGCCCGGCCCCCGATGCGCGCACCCCGCCGCCCGCGACGATGACGGGTTTCTTGGCCTCTCCCAGGAACCTCGCCGCCGCACGCACACGCTCCATCTCGGGCTCGGTCCGAAAGGGCGGGAGCTGGGCGAAGTCCTCCTCCACGATGACCTCCATATCGGCCTCTTTTTGGTCGATTTGCCCCTCGTTTCCCTGAAACTGAAGGTGCACGGGGCCCGGCGTGCCCGAGGTCGCCACCCGAAAAGCCTGGCGCACCATGTCGGGAAACCTCGAAACGTCGTCGATCGTGGCGTTGAACTTGGTCACCTGCTCGAAGCCGGGAACATCGTCCACCTCCTGGTACACCTGGCGGAACTTGGTCTCGGGCAGGCGGCCTCCCGTAAAGGCGAGAACCGGCGATTTCGCCAGATAGGCGTCCCGAATCCCCGCCGCCAGATTCAACGCCCCGATGACCTGTGCCATGCATACGGTCGGCCTATTCGCCGCCCTGGCATAGCCGTCCGCCATGTAGGCCGCCGATTTTTCTCCGTGGGTCTGGATTCGCGCGATATTGGTGCGCTCCTCGAGCTCGAACATCGTCCGCCTTAAAACGGCGGGGACATGAAAAATATGGGTAATTCCGTACCCCTTGAGCATCTCCGCAAGAACCTGCGCACCTGTCATCTTCGCCATTCCGAAATTCTCCTCATAATTATGAATTCGGCGGAACCGGGGCCGATTATCGGCGCTCCGGCTCCTCCATAGGGATGAAATTCATACTGCGCGCTTTATATTTCTTCGTCCAGCCTTCGGGGATGGAAGGATTATTTCACTTGGACCCAGACCGGACTGCTCCAGGCGACCTCGCGCCCGAGCTGGGTGACGCGCACCCAGTAGGCGTGGGCGCCCAGTCCCGCCTCGCGGTCAACGTATTCAAAATTGGCCTCGCGCGGGCCGTCCGCCGCGGGGGCGCGCCCCACCTCGACCCGCTGGCCCAGCCCGCCCGCCTCGACGATCACCGGCCGCTCCATCGCCTCCCCGACGCTCGCGGTGAAGCTAGCGGGAGCGGTTTTGATTTCGATTTCGCCCACGGCCCGGTCGAGTTCGAGGATAAATCCCCTGGCGTCCCCCGCCGTGAAGATTCCCCACTCCAGCCCGGTTTCCCGAACGCCAACGATCCGGTCGCGGTTCTCGATGAACCCCACCGTCTCGGCCCCCAGGATACGCGCGCCTTCGGCCTTCAGACTCCCATCCCAGCGGGTGGCCCGGCCCCGTCCCCGAACCCGCGCTCCGGCGAACAGCACCCGGAGGCGGTTCTCCCCGGTCCTCCCGGAGACCTCCTCCGAGTGGATGCACTCCATCCCCCGGAAAATCTCGACGCGCTCGATGGACCCCGTTCCCACAACCTCGACCTCGATGCGGGGAGGCCCGGCGCTTTCTATCTCTTCTCCCATCCAGTGGCCGTTCACCTGAAATTTGAGGAGAATCCGGGCTCCGTTCGTGGCGTAGCAGCGCCGGGCCTTGAGCGCCTCCCAGATGCCCTCGCGCGTGAGTTCCCCGGTGTAGAGGGCGGTCAGGCCGTTCCCGGTGGCGAAATGGCCGATATGGGGGCCGGGATAGACGGCGCCCGGATGCCCGTAGTGATCGTCGCTCCCCGCCGCGAAGCCCACCCGGTAGCCGCGCTCGATGGATTCCTCGAGAAACCACTCGAAGGTGCCGTGCTTGGAGTGAATCTCGATGACGGGTTCGAGTTCGGGATCGTGGAATGTGAGATCCGAGGGGCGCCCGCCGATGTGGGGGTAGGAGATCGTCCGCGTTCCCCGAAAAGTGTCGTACACCTTGGTGATGTGATCGCGGTCGTTTTCGGCGTCCGAGAGATCGGTCTGAAGCCAGTGGGAGCACCGGTGCAGGGCCACATCCTCGTCGAAGAAGAACAGGGCGTGATCGCCCCCCATGGGGGTGGTGCCCGACCATTCGTAACCGAGGAAGGGGACGAAACGCCCCGGCTCATGATAGGCGCGGGGGCGCTCCNNGCTCCTTGAGCGCCTCCATGTCCTTGAGCGTCACCTCGAAGCAATTGCCCTGGTGCGTGGTGAATTCGAGCGCACCCACGTCCCGGGCAAAGGCGTAGAATTCATCGAAGCTTCCCACCCCGAGAGTGGGCGCGGTCTGCCCGCCATGGAAATCGCCCCAGCGCAGGCGGGGGCCGGCGATTTCCTCGCGGATGACAATGGGGTTGCTCAACGCAACAAAACCGTTCTCCTCGTCCCGCACCCGGATGCGCGCCGTACCCGCGCTTCGGAAGGAGAGCGTATCCGTCCTCCGGACGGCGATCCCCTTTCCATCGAAGATCAGCTCCGGAGGGGCCTCGACGGGCGCGCCCTCGGCCTCGAGCCGCACCCTTCCCCAGTAGCCCTCGGCCGGGTTCCCGTGGCGGTCCTCGGCCTTGACGATGAGCCAGCCGCCATCGCCAACGGCGGCCTCGGAGATTGCCGTCGCCACAAGACGCACCGGCTCGCCGCCCCGGACGCGCAGGCTCGGGGATTCGGGGATGGGCTGATAATGACCGGCCCCGAAAACGTCCACGAAAAACTTGAACTCGAACGCGCTTTCGTTAAACGTCTGGGCGCGCATTCCGGGGGAGCCCGAGGCGGTGTCCCCCAGATGAATCGTAATGACGTCGCCCTCCCACAAGGCTCCGTCCAGTACATCGACCGTGAGCGCCTGGCGCCAGTGGCGGATGTAGCCCCGCCATTCGAAACGAGGCTCGAGCACCGCCCCCGAGCGGGATTCCAGGTGAAGGCTCGTGTAGTTCTCCCCCCCGGGATCCTCGAACTGGGGAGCGCCCCAATCGCTCACCTGGCGGAAGGCGAGCTTGATCGAGCCCCGCTCGTCGATTCCCCACCGGCCCACCCGAAAGCGGATGCGCCAGCTCCCCAGCTCGCCCGCGACAGCCGGCCCCGCCCGCTCCAGCTCGGCCGCGCCCAACTCGTCCGTCCATTCCTTTTGCGTCCAGTCCGGCAGCCGCATCGCCTCTCCCATATGATTGCGTAAAATCGCCCCCCCGCACGGGGAGCGCCCATCTTGAATTCCGGTGTCTCCACCTTTCCACGGGAGAGCGCCGCGAATCAAGCGAGGCATGACCCAAACCGAAATTGCGGGATGAAGTCCGAAAAAGAATTTTGAGTGCGATGCCGCGATGGCTGCGGTTACGAATTTGATTGAATTGGAGAGAGGTGGTGGATGGGGGTGGTCAAGACCGTTCCCCATCTTCCATTATCCCATCCCTTCACCGAACGGCTTGCCGACGCCAACCGGAGGGATACCTGGACCGGACTCTTTTTTGGAACGGGCGCGATCTGGAAGAGAAGCTGGGGGCAAGATTACTTCAACACCCACCGGGTTTAGTAGGCATTGAATCTGAATACCGCTTCGATAGCTGGCGACAATGACCCTATCATTTGGCAGATATGAGAAATTTTAAATGGCAGTCACATTGTTGAGGTCTGGTTCAAACACCCATGGCCGCTTAATCCATAATTCGCCATGCCCAAGTTCGGCACCGCTGCCAAGATCCGGCTCAAGAGAATCACGCGGGACGCCGCGCACACCCTGTAAAATTTCAACCGGATGAAGCTTCTCCGGCCTCTCCCATGGCGTCCACGGGGTCGAACGTTCCTTTCGGAAAGACCACGCCGACCGGAATGACCTGATATATTTGTATCGAATCGGATATGTTCTTGAGCAGGTGGGTGCCCATATCGACGAGCGCGTATTGGTCGCCGACCCGCCGCCTCGTTTCCTCTCCGATAAAAATTCGCCCCGAGGTCGCAATGCTGCCGATTCGCGAGGAGATGTTGGTAACCAGACCGCTCGCCGTGAATGTCCAGCGCGCGCTCCCACCCGGGGACTCAAATTTGTTGGCGCCCACCGAGGCCACGCCGGAGTTGATGCCGATGTTGGCGAAGACGAGGGGATAGCCCGGCAGGCGTGCATCATTGAATGCGGCAACCCTGCCACGCATTTTAATCGCCGCGTCGATGGCGTTCGCGGCGTGGGCCTTGGGGTCGTTCTCGTCCTGGAAGATGACCATCAGCCCGTCTCCCGCCGTTTCGTTGATGTCCCCCCCGTGTCCGGTGACTACATCAAGGAAAGCGGAGAAGTATTTTTCGATGACGGCGTTGACGATATCCTGCGAGTAGGAGGCGCTCATCCGGGTGTACCCATCGATATCGAGGAAGAGGACAGTGACGTCCTTATCCTTCTTCTCGAGGGTTTCGGCGTTGGGGGTATCCTCAAGCATCCGCTGGACAGACGCGGGGATGAATTTGGCGAGCTGACTCTTGATGTTTTCGAGAAGTTGGATCTTTTGCCGGCTCTCTTTCAGTTCTTCGAGTGTATTTTCGAGTTCGAAATTCTTCGACTGAATATCGGCGTAGGCGCTCTTCAGCGAAATTGTCATATTCCGAAACGCCTGCCCGAGACGGGCGATCTCATCATTTCCACTGACCTCGGGGATATTCTCAAACTCGCCCCGGCCTATCTTTGCGGCCCCCGAAGCGAGTACCTCAAGCCGTTCGATCACTGTCCACCTGAGGAAAAAGACCAAGGCAAATGACACAATCACTAGCGTGGCCAGCGTGATCCCGATCTGGCGGTTTCGCAGGTCGCTCGTCTGGGCCTCAAGCCCGCTCACGTCGGTCGAGACCCGTACGATGCCCTGCACTTTCGATTTAGCGCCGTGGCAGGTCTGACAATCAGACTCGTTTTCGAGCGGTTTCAGGAAGGTGAGGACATGGACGCTCCGGCCCTTGGAATTTGCTAGAATTTCCATCCAATGGATGGTCTTTCCGGTGGTAAGCACCTTCTTGAAATAGGGGTCATTGCGAAGCGTATCCATTTTTTCGTGGCCTGCCGCCGCGCGCCGGATTTTCCTGGCCACTTTCTCATCGAGATTGCCTGATTGTTGCACCTTAATCAGGGTGCGGAGATCGGTGAACGCTTCGGTTCCGTCGTTCCTGAACACCTGGAGAGCCTTCACGTCTTCAAGGCGCTTAAGCTCTTTGATGAGGCCGCGGGCGATGTCGGGCCGGCCCTCAAGCATGTTGCTCTTGATACTCTTGTAGAGAGTGGATGCGAGTATCTTCGCCCGCTCGATCATTTGGTCCTTCAGCACGCGGCGCTGGACCTCGATGGTGAACAGCATCGATACGCCAAAGCCCAGGCTAAGCATAAGGATGACCAGAATCAGTATTTTCGCCTGGAGGCTATGAAACCATCGGGCCATATGCCGTCTCTTTCAGGTGGATTGGTATCTGTTGCTTATGAAATATACAGTTCCGCTGACCGAGAACCATTTAAAGTCATTGTAGGGACCAGATATAGCTAAATTTGCTTTGCACGGAAAATTTCTATTCAAGCGGCAACTAGTGTCTGAAATAGACCTATGCCATGTAACTGCCATGAATTGTCGATCCCACTCGCTTGGCGGCAGGTGGGTCTTTTCCGGGCGCCTCCTCAGGTGTTTTCAATTTGAGTGCCCGATGCACCCTGCCCCAAGCGAATTAACGATTTTATCGGAATGCAGGATTTTCGTCGCCTTTCCCCCTGGTGACAAATCTACCTTGCCCTGCTCCTTGCTAAAACGCTTCTTCTTCATGGCAATTCCCTCCCTGGTTAGAGTAATTTTGCCAGAGAATTCGCACTCAGAATGGGCAAGGTTCGGAGAGCAGACCAATATGACCCTGTATCGAACCCATATGAACTCTTCCTTGTCATGCTGACAGGATAATGGAGCCAACTCCCCATGGGGAGCAGGCGCGGACAGTGGACCGCCGTGACCTGGGTTGCGGGAGACCGGGGGGCGGCTTGGCTCCCCCTTCGCCGCTCTCTGAAAACCCGATGCGAACCAGCGCGCATTTCCTGTAGCGCGCTTTTGGCGCTCTCGCCCTAGAATCCCCCCTGATTTCCTCCTCCGGCGGGGAGAGGGACGATTGGAGGCGGGCAAGAGTAACGATCGATGGGAGCAAGGCATGGCGTTATTATGGAAACCTTTGGCAAATCTTTTGGTGAAGGGACCGGGACATGAGGAGACCGGGACGCGGGAGGTTTGGGGGAAAAGGCGATTCTCCTCGCGGCTAAGGCAATGGCCGGTCCGGGCGTGTTTCTGTGGTTTTAGGGAGTTTCCCATGGATGTTTTCACTTGGGCTGGGGACATGGAAAATGTATACAATATATTTGTTTGAATTCATTCAGCCCCCAAATTTGCCCCCAGCGGACCGGGCGGTCCCCAATGGTGAAAAACGCGATTTGTCATTTTAAAATATTTTTGCAATGATTCAGAATCTCTTTAACTATGGTTTTTCTGGAAAAGGGAAGATCCAGGGAAGGTTTTTCGGCAGCAGTGTTTTCGCGTCAAAAGGGTGTGCCGAGTCGCGTCGCTGCATTTCTATCACTTTAGGAGAATGCAAGGTGCCAGAAGGAACAGTGAAGTGGTTTAACGATTCCAAGGGTTACGGTTTTATCTCTCAGGAAGAAGGGGATGATGTATTCGTCCACCATTCGGCCATCCAGCAGGAAGGATTCAAATCCCTCGATGAAGGCGAGCGCGTCTCATTCGAAATCGTACAAGGGCCCAAAGGCCTGCAGGCGGCGAACGTAACGAAGATAGGAAGCGCATAAAGGATTCAAAGCGCATAAAAAAAATCGGCGGCCGGATATGGCCGCCGATTTTTTTTCAACCGAATCAAGGGAGCGCTCCGGCCAGATATGTTTTCAACGTCCGGCCGCAATAGGCTCGGGCGAAGTCTTCGCCGTGAATGTCCGCAAGGCGTTGCCCGAATCCGGGGATTCCCCAAACTCCCCGGCACTCCTCGAAGAGCCTGTTCCCATCGGGCCCCGGCCGGTTGGTCCCTGCGAAATCCGTTCCAAGAACGACCCGATCGGGATTCCGTTCGGCAAGAAAATCTATCTCTTCCAGATGCCGATCGAATGCGCCCAAAAATCCGGGGTGCGGAGAAAGACCCACGAGCCCGCCCGTCTCGAATATTCGGGACGCCTCCTCGCGCGGCAATCCGCGTTCTCCGAATATTTTCACGACCGGCCAATCGAGATGGCCATGCGAATAATGAAGCGGATTCCCCATCACCAGCGCCAGGTCCAGCATGTCGGCTTTGGTCCTGTGGTTGGCATGCGCGCAATCGAGGATAAAACCCTTCTTCCATGCATTCATCATAAACGCGCGGCCAAGGGGAGTAAGCCCTCTTCCGGAATCCCCCATGGCCCCTCCCCCCAGGGAATTGTCCTCGTTGTACATCGGCGCCAGGCTCCTGAAGCCAAGGCCCCAGAGCCGATCGATCAACTCAATGTCTTCCTCATTTTGAATAAAATAAATCCCCTCGGCGTGGAGCAATTGATTTCCCGTGCCTTCCGAATCTTTCGCCGCAAGAACCAGATCCAGGCCGCTGGCCCCCGCGATCAAATTCACCTCTTCTTCGAGCCGGGCAAGTTGTTCTTTGTCCGGAAGATCGGCAAACCTTCCCGTTGCCGTAAAAAGCCCGCCGAGCCTCCCCGCCGCGGGAATATCCATTTGTTCCCGGAGATATTCCCTGTCCGGGGGCAGGCGTTGAATCAGTCGAAGGTCGGTATGGAAATCCCAGATATCCGAATATGAGATACTCATCATGGCCCCCCTGCGAAGAAGTTCATGTCGGCATGTTCCCCAACCGGAGCATGAATCTACAAAATCGCGAAAACAATCCCACATCGAATTCGTGTATCATCCCAGCAGTGTTCAGCACAGCAATTTATACAACACTTCCGTTTCGATACCGGGAAATGCACTCGTGAAAATCATTGACATTAAAGATACCGTCGTTCCTATCCGATCGGACATTCGCAACGCCTATATCGACTTCGGCCTGATGACGGTCAGCGTCGTCGCTTTGATCACCGACGTCCTCCGGGACGGCAAACCCGTGGTCGGGTTCGGATTCAACTCGAACGGCCGGTACGCGCAACAGGGCCTTCTACGCGAACGCTTTATTCCCCGGCTCAAGGCGGCGGCGCCGGAAAGCCTTCTCAACGAGAAGGGCGGCAACCTGGACCCGGAAAAAATATGGGCCAGCCTGATGAAAAACGAAAAACCGGGGGGCCATGGGGACCGCTCGGTGGCTGTCGGCGTCATCGACATGGCGGTCTGGGACGCCGTCTCCAAAATCGAGGGTGTGCCCCTCTACCGATACCTTGCGGACCGGTATCGCGGCGGCAAGGCCGACGAGAAAGTCTCCATCTACGCGGCAGGCGGTTATTACTACCCCGGCAAGGGCCTCGAAGCGCTCAAGCAGGAGATGCAAAGCTATCTCGACCGAGGCTACACGACCGTCAAAATGAAAATCGGCGGCGCGTCCCTCGATGAAGATCTCCGGAGAATCGAGGCGGTGCTCGCGGTGGTCGGCGATGGTGGCAATCTCGCCGTGGATGCCAACGGAAAATTCTGCATCGAGGAGGCAATCACCTACGCCGAGGCGCTCAAACCCTACGGACTCCGCTGGTACGAAGAAGCCGGCGACCCGCTCGACTACGCCCTCCAGGCCGAGCTCGCGGGCCACTACGAGGGCCCCATGGCGACCGGCGAGAACCTCTTTTCCATGCAGGACGCCCGGAATCTCATCCGCCACGGGGGAATGCGCCCCAACCGCGATATCCTCCAGTTTGATTGCGCCCTCAGCTACGGACTCGTCGAATACATGCGGACTCTCGAGATGCTCGAAGAAAGCGGATGGTCGCGCCGCTCCTGTATCCCCCACGGAGGTCACCAGATGTGCCTGAATGTTGCGGCTGGCCTGGGCCTCGGAGGAAATGAATCCTACCCGGACGTGTTCAAGCCCTTCAACGGCTTCGCCGACCGCGTTCCGGTCGAGGACGGCTACGTCGGCTTCCCCGACCTTCCCGGCATCGGGCTGGAGGCGAAAAACGAGCCCTACAAAATCATGAAAGAACTGGTTGACAGCTAAACCCTCCAACGATTTCGGGGCGGGCCCGCCCCGCTTGCATCCGGGGCCGAAATGGAGGAAAAATGCACCCCTCCCCCGGGGGCTCCCCAGGGCACCTCACCCACACTTTCAAAATGGAGAATAAAGTGCCTGGCCAATCCGCCGCACAAAAAATCATCGCCCATGCAAGCGGCAAGGACAGCGTCGCCATCGGCGAGATCGTCTTCGCCAAAGTGGACGCCCAATTGATGCACGACAACCAGGGTCCCTACCGGATGGGCAAGGATTTCGAATCCCTCGGCCTGCCCATCTGGGACAAGAACAAATTCGTCCTCACGGCCGACCACCACAATCCCCCCACGAAAGACACCCAGACCAAGGTATTGAACATCACCCGCGACTTCGCCAAAGAACACGAACTCCCCCATTTTTACGACGGCGAGGGAATCTGCCACATTCTCATGGCCGAAAGGGGCTTCGTCCGCCCCGGAGGAATCTTGACGGGCACGGACAGCCACACCACGAACGCTGGGGCGCTGGGCGCGCTCGGCATCGCCGTGGGTCCGACCGAGAGCATCGGCATTCTCACGACGGGCGAAGTCTGGCTCCGCGTCCCGGAAACCATCCGGGTCGATTTCAACGGAAAGATGCCGCTGGGCACCTGGGGAAAGGACCTCTCTCTTCTCGCCATCAAAGACATCGGCGTCGCCGGCGGTGACTACAAGGTGCTCGAGTGGGGCGGGGACGCCGTCATGTCGCTCCCGGTCGAGGACCGGATGACCCTGACGAACATGTCCGCCGAGGTCAGCGCCAAAAGCTCCCTCATCGAAGTGGACGAGAAAACCGAAGCCTACCTCCGCGAGGCCGGAGTCGAGGGGGGATGGAAGGCGTTCACCTCCGATCCCGACGTCACCTATGCAGCCCGCTACGAGTACGACGTATCCGATCTCTCCCCCCAGGTCGCCTGCCCGCACAGGATGGACAATGTATTTCCCATCGAAGAGGTGGATTCCGGCCCGATCCAGCGCGCGCATATCGGCTCGTGCACCGGGGCCAAACTCGAAGACCTCCGCGGCGCATCGCGCGTCATCAAGGGGCACAAAGTGGCCCACGGCGTCCAGCTCCTCATCGCTCCCGCGAGCAAGGCCATCATGAATAAAGCCTGGGCCGAGGGAACCCTCGAGCCCATCATCGACGCCGGCGGCATATTGATGCCCACCACCTGCGGCATCTGCACCGGAACCGGCCTCGGCCAGCTCGGCCCCGGAGAAACCTGCGTCTCCTCCGCCAACCGCAACTACAAGGGCCGGATGGGGAGCATCGACGCATCCATCTATCTCGGGTCCGCCGCCATGGTGGCGGCCAGCGCGATTCGGGGACACGTCGCAGACCCAAGGGAGTTCCTCTCATGAGCAATACGGCAACAAAGACCATCGAAGGAAACACCTGGGTCTTCGGCGACAACGTGGACACGGGCTTCATCATGCCGGGCACCTTCGGAAGCCTGCCCGACGAGGAGCTTGCCCAGCACGTCATGTCCGGCATCGACCCCGAATTCGCCTCCAAGGTCCAGCCCGGCGACATCGTCGTCGGCGGGTCGAACTTCGGCTGCGGCTCCAGCCGCGAAACCGCTCCCCGGGGCCTCAAGTATGCAAAGGTCGGCGCCGTGATCGCGCAGTCATTCGCGCGGACCTTTTTCCGAAATTCGATCTGCATCGGCCTTCCGGTTCTCATTTGTCCCGAAGCGGGCGCCATCGCGGCGGGCGATCTCCTTCGCGCGGACCCCATCGCCGGTGAAATCGAAAACATCACCCAGGGAAATCTTCTCAAATCCGAATCCCTTCCCGAGCATCTGATGGAAATCATCCGGGCGGGAGGCCTCGTCGCCTACCTCCGCCAGCGCAACGCAGCCCAATAAAGGGTCCGAAATGACCGACATCATCGTCGTCGGCGGCGGGATCATGGGCCTGCTGACGGCTCGGGAACTCGCTCGCGCGGGACGGGGGGTTCTCCTTCTCGAAAAAGGACAGCCCGGCGGGGGCACGACATGGGCCTCGGCCGGCATCATCTCCCCCCACGGCTCGAGCGGCGCGGCCGATCTGGCCGGAGAAGCCGGAACGCGTCTTCGCCACCCCTCCTACGATATGTGGCTCGACCTCCCCGACGCCATCCGCGAGGAGAGCGGCATGGACGTCGAGTTCCGCCTCACCGGGGTTCTCCTCCTCGCCCTGAACGAGGACGAAAAGCGCGGCATTCAGGAAAAGGCCGTGACGCGCCAGTGGGGCGACACCGAGTGGATCGAACCGGAGAGACTTCCCGGAGAGGAGCCCGCCCTGGCCACGAACCTGGCGGGCGCGCTGCTCGTCAAGGGGGGAAATGTCGAGGTGCGCCGCCTCGGGCCCGCGCTCGAGATGGCCTGCCGCCGCGCGGGAGTGGATATACGGACGGCGGTCGTCAGCCAAGAGATAATCGCCGCCGGAGATCGCGTCCGGGGGGTGCGGACATCCGCCGGAGACTTCGAAGCGCCCGTCGTGGTTATCTGTGCGGGAATCGGAAGCGCCCACCTCGCCGGGGCGCGGCCCGCCCCGCCCATCACCCCCCAGCGGGGCCAGATGGTCGCCCTCGATGCGCGGGGCATCGGGGTGCGCCGCGTGCTGATGACGGTGAACGACCCCTATCTGGTCCCTCGGACAGACGGCAAACTCATCCTCGGCGCCACCCGCGAATTCGCGGGCGAAGACCCCCGCCTCACGGCCGGCGGGCTGTCCTGGCTCCTGGGCGCCGCCATCGAGACCGTACCCGCCCTGCGGGAGGCCCCCATCCTCGAAACCTGGACCGGCTTCCGCCCGCTTTGCACCGACTATCTCCCCCTGATCGGCGAGGGCCACATCCAGGGCCTATTCTTCTGCACCGGGCACGGCCCGACCGGAATCACCCCCGCCCCGCTGAGCGCGGCGCTCGTTTCGGCACTGATCACAGGCACCGAGCCCGCCATCGACCCGGTCCCCTACGACCCGAAGCGCTTCGACTGAACTGAACGATTTGTAGGAAAAAGACACTCTCGTGGATGAGACGGAACGCGATGCGGATGTTCGAAGGCTACTCCCCGCCTCCGGGGAGGAGGCTCAGGCCGGGACGGCCGCCTCTTCGGGCAGGAGGGGCCTGAGGAGGCGCCCGAAATTCTCGGCCTCCCGGTCGTGCGGCCAGCCGCTCATGATGAACGTCGTCGCCCCGGCGTCGATGTACTCGCGGATCGCCTCGGCCACGACCTCGGGGCTCCCGGCAAGCATGGTGCCCGCCCCCTGGCGGACGAGATTGATCCCGGAAAACAGCGCCTTGCCCCACCAGAGCCTTCCGCCCACGCTCATTGCGTTCATGCGTTGCTGGGAGATGGATTCCACATCGCCTTGCACCCGTCCGGTCACCTCGGAGACATCGCCGTAGGAGGCACCTCCGGCGATGAGGGCCTCGGCATCCTGTTTGGCCTGGGCGTCGCTCTCGCGGACCAGAATATGAAAGCGCACCCCGAGGCGGAGGCTGCGGCCGTACCCCTCGCGGGCCATTTTCCGCACCTCCTCGTACTCCTCGCGGATCTGGGCGGGCGTCTCCCCCCATTTGAGAAAGACATCGGCGTGGCGGGCGATGACGCGCTTGGCGACGGGCGAGCTTCCCCCGAAATAAAGGGGCGGTCCGCCGGGCCGCCAGGGGTCCGGATACACCGCGCCATCCTCAATTTCGAAATACTTCCCCCTAAAATTCACCCGCTCCCCGGGCTTTTGCCAGAAGGCGCGCGCCGCGTCGAGAAATTCGCTGGCGCGTTCATAGCGCTCGTCGTGGTCCAGATGGTCGCCGTAGCGCTTTTGATCCTCGGTCGAGCCGCCGGGCACGATGTTCACGGTGAGGCGCCCGCCCGATAGCTGATCGAGGGTGTTCGCCTGCTGTACGGCGAGGGCGGGGCCGGAAAGGCCGGGGCGAATGGCGACGAGAAACTTGAGGCGCTCGGTCTCGCGGCTCAGGGCGGAGGCGAGGAGCCAGCCGTCCGGGCACGAGGAGTTGCACGGAATCAGGATATTGGCGAGGCCGTTCGCCTCGGCTGTCCGGGCGATATGTACGAGATATTCCGGCGACGGGGGGATTTCGACCCCCCCGGTCCCGAGGCGGGTGGCGTCTCCCCGCTTGTTGGAGGGAAGGTACCAGGCCCACTCGATGGGCTGTTTGGTTTCCGGTGGCATCTGGCGCTCCGTGAATAAAGTCTTGGAGGCCGCATTATCCCTGAATCGGCGGGGCGGCGAAACCTTTCCGCTTTCATGAGGACCCCCGGAGGGGGTAAATTGGCCGAAAGAATCCCGACCATTTTCATAGAGACCTCTGGAGATATTTATGAACGAAGTCATGCTGGCCCGCGGGGCGCTTCGCCTCGCGCAGGTGAACGGGCGGGTCCAGGAGGGCGAGCGCGTCCTGGTCATCACCGACTACGATACGACCACACTTGCAGAGCGGGTGGCGCGCGCCGCCGCCTCGCTGGGCGGAGAGGTGGTCACGGCGGTCATGCCCCCCCGCCGGATGCACGGGGAGGAGCCGCCGGCGCCGGTGGCCGCCGCGATGAAGGAGGCCGATCTGATCTTCATCCCGGTATCGATCTCGATGACGCACACGGTGGCCGTCAAGGAAGCCCTCCGTGCGCGGGCGCGGATACTGGCCATGTCGGACTGGTCGGACGAGATGTTCCTGAGCCCGGCGATTCTCGAAACGGACTTCGCCGCCCAGGCCGAGGTGTGCCGGAGGCTCGGGCGGGCGTTCACCGAGGGCGAATCTTTCCGGCTCACCTCCCCGCGGGGAACCGACCTGCGTTTCGAGGCGGGAGGCCGGAAGGCGAACGTGATGACCAACATTCCGGATCCGGGCGAGATTTCGCCGGTGCCCACGATCGAGGTCAACGTCCCGCCCATCGAGGGCACCGCCGAGGGCACCTTCGTG
Organism: Nitrospinota bacterium; assembly: GCA_003506735.1. GTDB lineage: Bacteria > UBA8248 > UBA8248 > UBA8248 > UBA8248 > UBA8248. The sequence goes on along the minus strand of DNYS01000176.1, from coordinate 2,001 downwards.
GTCGATGCCAGCATCCCCTACCTGGGCATCGGCTCCCTCCGGGAGCCGTTCACATGCACGATTGAAAAAGGATTCATCGCTCAAATCGAGGGCGGCGGGGAGCAGGTGAAAATCCTCCAGGACGCCATCGCCGGGCACGACGACCTCAACTGCTGGAACGTCGCCGAACTCGGCGTCGGCCTCAACCCGGGCGCCCGGATGACCGGCCGGATGCTCGAGGACGAGGGGGTCCTCAACACCATTCACATCGGGATCGGAACCAGCCTCATGCTGGGGGGAACGCTCAAGGCGGCCACCCACTACGACCTCATAATGTGGGACCCGACAATAGAGATTGACGGAAAGGTGGTTCAGCGGGGCCTGGAGATTCTCGCCTAACCGGCGGGAGGGGACACCCGCCCCGGCCGGAGGGCGCTCCAG
>DNYS01000176.1:0-1533 GCA_003506735.1 Nitrospinota bacterium | reverse complement strand
GAGGTTCGTTCCGGAGGTTCGTTCCAAAAGATAGGCGATGGCCCGCGATCAATAGACCGGGGTGAGCCCCTTCTCGTAGGCCTCGTCGCTTCCGCGCACGGCGGAGAAGAAGATATCCTGGAGTCGCCGGGTCAGCGGGCCCGGCTTCCCGTCTCCCACGGCGATGCGGTCCACCGAGACGATGGGGGTGACCTCCTCGCCCGAGCCGCACATGATCGCCTCGTCGGCGACGTAAAGCTCGGTCCGGTCGAGCGGCCGCTCGACCACCGGGTTGCCGATGTATTTTCCGTACATCTCCAAAAGGCACGACCGCGTGATGCTCTCGAGGATGCTCTCCGTCACGGGCGGGACGATGAGTTCGCCGTCCCGGATCGCCATGATGCAGGCGCCCGGCGCCTCGGCCACCTTTCCGCTCTGGTTCAGGAGTATGGCATCGTCGTAGCCGTTCACCCGGGCTTCCACCCCGGCGAAGCGGCTGTTCTGATAGTTGGCGGAGGCCTTGACGCGCGGCGGGATGCTGTCGTCCGATATCCGGCGCCAGCTGCTCACCCCCAGGTGGACGCCGTTCTTGAGACGCTCAGCGTTCTTGCGCGACCCGCCCGAAATGAACATCCCGGCCTCGACCTCGGCGGACCCGTACCCCTTCATATCGAAGCGGCCCGCGTCCCCGAGATAGATGTTGAGGCGGAAATGCATGTCTTCCCGAAAGTCGTTGGCGCGGATCCACTCGAGGATGGCCTCGCGCATCTCCTCGCGGCTGTATGGCGGGTCTATCCGCATGATCTTCATGCTCTCGTAGAGACGGTCGAAGTGGGGATCGAGCATCCACACGAAAAGGTTCTCGCGCTCCTCCCCCCAGTAGCCACGGAGGCCTTCGTAGACGCTCCCGCCCCGCAGGACCGCCTGCGAAAAAACGCTGATCTTGGCCTCCTCGGGGGCGACGATCTCCCCGTCCAGCCAGACCTTGCTGTGCCCGTATTTTGGCATTTCGCTCGTTCCTCAGTGAAAGATAATTTCGGTTTATCCGGAATTTTCTATTTTTGTGTCAACCATTCCGAACAGTAGGAACCCGCGGGGCCTCTGTCAAGGAAGCCCGCCCCTCTACAGGAAGCGCTGGAAGAGGATCATCGCCCCGAGCGTCAGGCTGACGAGGAGCCCGACCGACGAGCGGCTGGCGCTCTCGCAGGATTCCGGGAGGAGTTCGAGAAATACCATGAACACCATCGCCCCGGCGGCAGCGGCCAGGGCGAAGAATAAAAGGACGATCCGGATCGGATTGGAGGTGTCCATGCGCCCGGCTCCCTGCCCCCATGCGGCGGACGGCGCCGCACCGACCGGTCTCCTCAGCATACCGCCCTCGCGCCGCCGGGAGGGCCGGAGGAGCCGGGCCCGAAACTTGACGGCCTCCCGGCGAGGGGCTACTCTCGCCGCGAGTTTGAGGCAGAGGCGCATCACCACGGCCCCATCGTCTAGTGGTTAGGACACAGGCCTCTCAAGCCTGGAACAGGGGTTCAAATCCCCTTGGGGTCACCA
>DNYS01000151.1:450-4945 GCA_003506735.1 Nitrospinota bacterium | reverse complement strand
CCGGAGAATCAATCGGACGAGGGGGCCCGCACGCTAAAATTCGGGATATTTGGAATACGAGAAGATCAGGCTTCGCCCGGCCCAAGGCCCATGTAGGCCTCGGGCGGGGTGGTGCAGTTCACCATCCCGGGCGGAAAAACCACCTTCACCGCGTCCACCGGACACCGGTCGGCGCAGATGCCGCAGTACCAGCACTCGTCCTGATAGCGCACCTCGGCGGGCTTTTCCTTTTCCTCGCGGTAGATGATGTCTCCCGGACAGAAGAAATCGCAGATCGTGCAGCCGTCGAGGCAGGTCTTTTCGTCGATGAGTATGGGCATCTGAACCTCTCTCCGTCTATTTGCCGCCCATTGCGGGTGTTGCCTCGGCGGAGTCCTTGGACGCGGCCGGTTTTTCGGCCGTCAAGCCCGTCGGCTCGGATAAAATCCGCAGCCCGCCATTTTCTTTTTCCACCATGATGGTCCGCAGGCCGCTCGCATCGTCGCGCTCGGGGTAGTCCATGCGGACGTGGGCGCCGCCCCCCCGAGTTTCGCGGCGCTCGAGAGCGCTAGCGGCGATGGTCTCGGCCACCGTTCGGAGGTTCCTCGCCTCGTGCAGCCGCATGAGGTCGTGGAAATCCCTCGCGCCGATCGCGCCCTCTCGCCCCTGAAGCTCGCCAAGTTGGCGAAGGGCTTCTTTCAGCCGGGTCTCGTTCCGGCGGAAGCCGATGTTATCCGTCACGATCGAGCGCACCTCGTCCTCGAACTGGCGGGGATCGTAATCGCCCTCGCGCGCCAGGGGCTTGACCAGCTCCTCGCGGATCCGCCCGATGTCCTCTTTCGAGAGCGGCTCGGGCCGGGATCGGGAGAGTGCGTAGCGGGCGGCGCTTCCGCCCGCGATGTGGCCCATGACCGTCGCCCCGGCGATGCCGTTGCTCACGGTCGAGCAGTCCCCCGCCGCGAACAGGCCGGGGATGTTGCTCACACAATCCGGATCGATGCGCACCCCCGCCCTCCGGAAGACCACCCCGCCGCCCCGGCTGGACATCTCGCTGACGGTGATCTCGAGCAGGTCCTTGCCGAGATCGATTCCCTTTTGCTCGAAAAAAGCGGGCATGGCGGGACGGTCCACGCCGAGAGTGCTCTTGAGGCGGTTGACGTCCTCTTCCGGGAGGTGGCGGCAATCGATGTAGACGGGGCCCCGCCCCTCGGCCGTTTCGTTGATTACCCCGTTGATCAGATCGATCCGCCTGGCCTTCTCGCCGGCCGGATGATAGCGGAACATAAACCGCTCGCCGAGGGCGTTGACGAGATAAGCGCCGGCGCCGACGAAACCGTTCGTTCCCTGGGTCGAGTATCCCTTCGGAGTGATGGTCGCATCGGTGAACTCCATGTTGGCGAGGCAGGCCCCGATTCGCAGCGCCATGGCCTGGCCGTCGCCGGTGTTGTAGGGGATGTGCCAGCTGTCATAGGGATAGCCCGAGGCGTTACGGGCGAGGCGGTTCGTCTCGCCCGTGGCCAGGACCACGGCGCGGGCCAAGACGGCGTAGATCGTGCCGTGGCGGATGTGGAAGGCGACGCATCCTCTCGGATGCCCCTCCTCGTCCATAAGGATTTCGGACACCATGACGCGCTCGAGGGTCCGCGCCCCCGTGTGGCGCGCGGCCTGGCCGATGACCTGCTTGAAATCATTTCCCTCGAACTCGATGGTGTACTCGCCGGGAAGGCCGAAGGAGCGGTGCCGGAGGTAGGGCCGGCCGGGGGCGGCGGGGTTATGAAAATCGATGCCCATTTTTTCGAGGCGTTGGACCATCCCCTTGATGCCGTGAAGGAACCGGGCGCATACGTCGAGATCGACCACGCCTTCGGTGATGGCCGGAATGTGGCGCAGGAGGTACTCGGGCGTGTCCCACTCGGGGCCTTCCTCGAGGACGGCGAAGAAATGGTCCACCCCGCCGGCGATGCTGCCGCTGCGCTCGATGATGCCGCCTTTCTCGCAGATGACGCACTTCGCGCCGGCCTCGGCGGCGCCGATGGCGGCGAGGCAGCCCGCGACGCCGCCGCCGATTACCAAAACGTCGGTTTCGAGGACCTGGATATTCTCATCCGGCGCCCGGAGGCGCGCCGAGAGGCTCTTCATAGGATTCCCTCTGATATGCCAATTCTCTTGTGAAGAAGTCGCTTTTTGCAAAATACAAGGATATGATTACCATAAATTGGTTGTATTCGCAACCACTATAATTATCCTTTTTTGCAACCACTCATCTTTTTGTGTAAACTATTGAGATCAGGTGAAATACCTTATTGCGGCGCTGGAAAAGGAAAGTCCTCACGCCGCTACGGCAGGAAAGGGTCTTGGTATGCCTTTGGAGTTCCGCGAAGCGGTGAACTCAAAGCCGAGTCACCAAGAGGGATGGCAGTGAACACAAAATTTTTGGGTTCGGCTGAATCCTATATGGAAGTTCGCGAGGATACGGTTGTCCTATTGAAACGCCTCGGGTTCACGGATTACGAATCGCGGGCGTACTTGGCGCTGTGCGAATCCTACCCGGCAACGGCCTACGAAGTGAGCAAGAGGGCCATCGTTCCCAAAAGCAACGTGTATAATGTTCTCAAATCCCTCGAAATCAAAGAAGCGATCCAACCGGTCAGCGAAAATCCTGTCCGCTATGTGCCGCGCGATCCTGAGGAGTTTTTTGGGCAGGTCGCCAAAAACACCAGGGAAATCTGCGAGAATCTGTCCACAACCGTCAGAGAAAAAATGTCGACGGACGAAGACATCTACATCTGGTCTTATCGCAGCGGCAAGAACATCCGGAACAAGCTGGTGGAGCTGATCGCCGGCGCCGAGGAACACATCTGGCTGAAAACATCCGCCGAAATGCTCGAATTCTGTCTCGCCGAAATTACCCATGCCGCGGAGCGCGGCGTTCAGGTAATCATAATTTTGTCCGGAACCCCTCCCGAGCAGCTTCAACCCAACTCCAACATCAACATCATTCCCCATGAAGGCAGCGGCATCCCCGTCAGCAAATCGGCGGGAGGGCTGTTCACCATGATTGTCGATTTCAGTGAACTGATCGTCGGAAAAATCACAGGCGATGTCGTCGCCTCCTATTCCAAGAACAACGCCTTGATGTACGTCTTCATCACCTGGTTCATGCACGAAATGTTTTTGGCCGAGATTTACGGAAAGCACGCCTCCGAAATGGAGGCCTCCTTTGGCCCGAATTTTTCGCGTCTGCGGCAAAAATACCGCCCCAAACTGAAAAAACATTTTCCCTTCGCCGATTGGGAAATGGTGGAACCTGGCGGCCCACAGCAATAGCGCACCCGAAAACCAACTCTCGAAACGGGAAGACAGCGGCCTGGACATGAAAATGGGCTTGGGCCCGCCCGGCGCGGCGGCCCGGGAATTTGACGCATCGGCCGAGGGTTCTTATATTGAATGCAGGCCTTTTATAGCTTTCCGCCGGCCTGAATTATTTTTAGCGAGAACCTCCCATGAGCTTGTTGCAGACCCTTTTCCGCCCGGATTTCGAGGAAAAATCATTTCGCGCCGAAGTGGCGCGGGCCGCTAATATCCTCCAAATCGGCGAGTTCCAGCTCCTCCAGCTGGCCTACCATGAGTGGTTCTCCTGGGAGATGCCGGAGGAGACGATCGACAGGATATTCAAGACCTACATGTTGAAAGACTTGGTTCCGCCCTGGGCCCGCCACTATGCGCGCCATATCCTGGCGCTGGAGGAGAGTGGAACTCTCGACTGGAGGGACTCGGTTTACCATCGCTTCGATCGGGATTTTCATACCGAAGTGCCGCAAGGGCGCTCGAGATTTATCGCCGCCGTCGCCGTCGTCGTTCTATTTGTCGGTGGTTTGCTCCTCGTCGGTCATTTGGTTTCAGGCGGGGGCACCTCCGTTCTGCCGCCCTATTTCGACGACCGGGATATACCGCCCGTGGGGACCTCGCTCGCTCCTGGCAGATACCGGTAATGGCCCCTCGTCAGCCTCCGGCAGACGATATTCTCCCGCCCAAGAGCCCCGGACGAAATGTTTGAATTCGCGGGTGCGCTGGAGCCCCTCGTCAATTGGATTTTTCTCGGGGTGACGGGGTTTATTGCCATCAAGGGAATTCAGACCCGCAATCCGGACGGGCAGACGGATTTCGTCCATCTGCTTTTCGGATGCATCGCGGCGGTATTCTTTTTCCTGGTCCTGTTCCGGGATGTCCTCGGGATCTTAACCTTCTAGCGCCAGCTTATCTTGAAACGGCTTTATTCAGCCTGAAACGGCTTGAACCGGCCCGCTTCCGATTCGGCCCGCTTCCTTCGGCCCGTTTCCGGTGGGGAGGGGAGTCCGGCTCGCGCCCTCTTTTTCGCGTTGCGAAAAATCCGCCTCGCGATGGATAAGCGCCGTCAGGGCTTGTACATCCGCTGCTTCTTGTCCTTTTCAGGGATTCGCAGGAGGCGCCGGCTTGCGGGCAGGGAGAGTTGTTTTTGAATATAAATGGCCCGTTC
>DNYS01000151.1:0-332 GCA_003506735.1 Nitrospinota bacterium | reverse complement strand
CGTTCCGTAAACGATTTTTTCAAGGATTCCGGGGCCGGAAAGAGGGTCTTCGTCGGTATTCAAGGCCTTGATGTAGTCGGCCAAGGCTTTTTTGTAGCGGCCCTCCCGGTCGCGGACAATTCCCCGGTTGGCGTAGGCCGCCGCCAGCGTCCCCCGGCCCGTGGCGTCGTCGAGGGCCAGGCTCTTTTTTAAAAAATCGATGAGGTGCGTGAGTTCGGCGTCGGCCATCCGGAGCTTGTTGGTCCGAATGAAAACGATAGCCCGGCCCATGAGAGCGCCCCGGTGGTTCGGCATCTTCCGGAGCGCTTTGTTAAAGCTTACGAGCGCGGCCT
>DNYS01000030.1:6558-8912 GCA_003506735.1 Nitrospinota bacterium | reverse complement strand
CCGCTCTCGACGGCGACGCCCATGGCGTTCAGGGCTCCGTAGGTGCATACGTGGCTGTCCCCGCCCACGGCCAGATCGCCCGGGCCCACCCGGCCCTCTTCGGTCACGATGGTGTGGCACACCCCCGAGCCCGCGTCGAAGAGGTTCACCCCGCGCTCGGCGGCGAACTCACGGAGCCTGACGTGTTGCTCCGCCCAGCGGAGGTCGAACGCCGGAACAAAATGGTCGATGATGATGTCGGTCTTATTCGGATCGAGGCGGAACGGGAGGCCCGCCTCCCGGAAAATGTCGAGCGCCTTGGGGCCCTTGGCGTCCCCCGCCATCACGTAGTCGATCTCCGCGACGACAAGATCGCCGGCCCGGGCGGCGGCTCCGGCGCGGGCGGAGAGGATTTTTTCGGCGATGGTCTGGCCCAAGAGATGTCCTCCTTCGGTGAACTGGAATGCCATACGGGAATAAGCCCTTATACACCAAATCGGCCCGGTTGCGCTCCATCGGGGAGCGCCAGCCGGAGGGTGAGCGTTGCTCTCGGCGCCGGATGAAGATTAGGATACCCCCAAAAGCCGCGTCATCCTCTTTTCCGCCGCAACGGGAATTCAAGGCTCCATGAGAGAGATATTATTCTGCGGCCGCAAACTGGCCACGCCCTGTTTTTTGTCCGCGCTGGCCCTGCTGGCCCTGTCCACGGGCTGCGGCTCGGTGAAAACCGTCAAGGGCAGTGTCATCCGGGTGGACAGCCGGACCCTGGGACCGGACATCGAAGGCTACCGCCTCGACGGAAAGAAAGGGGGCCTCGCCCTTCTCCGGAAGGTGGCCCTTTGCCCGGTGCAGGAGCGGCGGACCTTCCGGGAAGTCGAGGTGAGCACGCAATCGGGCGCCATCGCCGCAACACAGGGTATCGGCTGCGGAATCACGAAATTCGCCGAGATAGGCTACTTGTTCACCGGCAGCCCCGGCAACGATTTGTCCAACTGCAGAGGACGTAGCGTGACCGGCCGCCGCCCGACGGGCCGGAAAATCAAGGGTCCCTGGAAAACCGTGCGGAGAAAATCCTGCGGCAAGGGCGGAGCCGTTCCGCCGGGCGGGACGATTCGCGTCACATTTCTCCGCAACCGCTCGTCCAAGAAATATCCGGTCGGCCCCGGCGGCGCCATCCGCTTCAGCGGAGAGGACCTCGTCCGGCTCCGAATCTTCTTCACCATCCTTCGTGACATGAAAATCGAGGCGCGCTACCAGGGCCGAAGCTGGGTGCAAAAAATCACGCTGGAATGACGCCCCGGCCAACCCGCCGCTCATTACCCTTCGATCACGGCCACCGCTTCTATCTCCACCAAAAATTTCGGCGAAGCGAGCGCCGCCTGAACCGTCGTCCGCGCGGGTTTGGCGTCTCCGAAAAATTCGGCATAAGCCTCGTTCATCGCCGCAAAATCGCCGATATCCGCAAGGTACACCGTCGTTTTCATGACATCGGCGGCGGAAGCGCCGCCCTCCTCAAGGACGGCCGCGAGATTTTTGAGCACCTGACGGGTCTGGGCCCCAACGTCCCCCTCGCCGACGAGGTTACCCCCGCCGTCCACTCCCACCTGGCCGGCGGTGAATACGAAGGGTCCCCGCTTCGTTCCCGGAACGTAGGGGAGCGAGGGCACGCGGAGCGAGGACGGCTGAAGGGTGACTTTTTCCATGAGGGGGGTCTCCTTTAAAATGAAAGATCTGACTCGAACACAACAAAAAAACCCCCGGCCATTTCCGGCCGGGGGGAACAGGCGTTTCAGGCTAGGCCCTTGAGAATTTTTTGGCGATCCAGCGGTATCCCTTCCTGACCAGGAAGAAAAGAACCCCGCTCAGTCAGGTTGGGCAAAACTCCTCTTCATCCCGGACGGGCTCCGGGCGGTTTCCGGTATTGCCGTTCCCGGAGGTTTCCACTTCTTCCCGCAAGCGGGTGTTCATCCCTCCTCCCGGGAACCGGCTTCTCCAGCCTCATCCTTTTCCGCGTTCGCGGGATCGATGGAGCGGAGATAATCGAACGAATAGATTCCCGAGACGCACCCCGCCTGCCAGGTGATGCTCAACGCATAGCGCCCCACCATCGAGGCGTTTCCCACCTCGGCCGGCCCCAGGGGGCCGGACACCACATGAAGCGGGTTTTTCGCCATCTCGATCCGCTTCTCGCGGCAGTTCGCGCAAGGGCACATCGCCGCCAGATAATCGAACCCGTACTGGCTCTTGCTCCCGTCCACCCATTCAATCCGGAGTTCCCGGGCGGTTTTGTCCAGAGTCAGATCCACCGGATGGTGCTGGTCCAATGTCGTCATAGGCTCACTCTCTTAAAATAGGCGGGAAATTATTTCCCACCG
>DNYS01000030.1:4420-6547 GCA_003506735.1 Nitrospinota bacterium | reverse complement strand
GAGGACTCGGGCGTCTTGATCTCGAGCAAATAGGGCCGATCCACCGAGGCGGCGCGGATGGCATCGAGGAGCCCCTCATCGTCCTGGCCTTCCCAGTCGCCTTCCTCGAGCTTCACGAAAACGGGATTTCCGGATTCGAACAAAAGGGTTGGCACGCCGAATACGCCGTACTCACCCTCGGCCTCTTCGTGATCCTTCGCAACGAAGGGGATGCCGGCACCGTTTTTCATGTCCTCCTCCCAGCGCTCCACGTCGAGACCGGCCTCGATGGCCACGTCCCGGAGAACCAGCTGGTTGGTGATGTCCTTGCCGTCGCGGTGCTTGGCCCGGTGAAGGGCCAGGTGATACTTCGCGAACTGGCCCTCGCCCTGGAGGGCGGCGCATTTCGAGGCTTCAAGCGAGGGAATGTCCCGGCTGGCCATGCTCTTATCTTCCCATGCCTTCCAGTCTTCCCCGCGCGCATGGGCGAAATTCGCCTGCTCGAGAACGAACGCCTTATAATTGACCTTGATGTCCTTGTTTTTTTCCTGAAGACGATTGAGCCACTCCGTGGCCCGATAGGCATAGGGTCAGACGTAGCAGTTCCACATGGTAATGTTCATTCAGAGCTCCTTCCGGAATAGAGAATTGAAGAGCACGAGACGGCATTATGGCACATTCGGTTTGCCGCCAAAATAGGGCTGAAAGGATATTCCTGACTAAATTACTTATATATTATATATTTTATACTTGACATATATGACATTTAGATATAAATACATGACTATTAAAGTTATGTATAAAATTTATACATCGCTCACCAAGGATTATGGACATGGGTAAACATCAGGCTGTTGAATGCACCGAATGCGGGGAGTATTCGCCGACAGAACACAGTGGCCCCTTTGGTCCGGTCTGCGGGCGATGCCACGAATGGGACCTCCGGGTGGATAACATCTTTAGCGAAAAATCCCCCCAACCAACCACTTTTTTGGAAAAATCCCCGATCATTTCGGAACCTGTGGGATCAGAGCGGATTCTCGTTGCCCAGACTTGAAGGCCGAATCATCGCAATAACAGGGGAGCGCCGGGCCAGCGAGATGGCGGAAATGGTCCGGAGGCTCGGGGGCGAGCCCTATATCGCCCCCACCGTGAGCCTCAAGCTCGAGAAGTCCACCGCTGAGGCCGATCGTCTGGCGGCGGCCATTCTCGATGGGGTGGACTGGGCGGTCTTTTACACCGGCGTTGGCGTTTGGGCCATCTTCGAGGCGGCCGAAAGACTGGGCAAAAAACCGGCGTTTCTCGAATCGCTGGAAGCGGCGAAGGTACTTTCCCGGGGGAGAAAGTCCCTCCGCGCCCTTCGCGAGAACCGCCGCCCGCCGGATATGGAAGCCGATCCTGGAACCACCGAGGGCATCATCGATGCTCTCACCGGAGCCGGGGTGAAGGATTTAACAGTATTCGTCCAAACGCCCGGCGGCATGCCGGGCGCGCTTCCCGCCGCGCTGGCTCCTTTGGGGGTGAATTTAATTCACGGCTCCCCCTATAAAATTTTACCGCCGGAAGACCCGGAGGCCGTCACCCGTCTAATCGGGGATCTGCTTCAGGGCAAGATAGACGCCATTACCTTCACGAGCCCACCGGCGGTCAACAATCTGTTTATGGCGGCGGACGAGGCTGGACAGGCGGAGGATTTGGCCCTGGCATTGAGCGAACGGCTCCTCACCGCTTCGGTCGGTCCCGTAACGAGCCGGGCGATTCGAGAGAACGGGGTCGAGCCCGCCCTCGAAACGGCGAGCCAGCGCATGGGCGGATTGCTCCAGGAACTCGCAGAAGCACTCCCGGGCGGAAATGATCGCGCCCAGGGAGCCGCATCCTTGCAAAAAACCGGCCCGCAAGGGCTACGGCCAGGAGACTGAAATTGAGCACTGAAACCGCGCCGATTGAGGGCCGCGTCGTCATCGCCGGTGCCGGGCCGGGCGATCCCGACCTCATCACCCTCCGCGCGGCGAAACTACTCGGCCAGGCCGATGCTGTCGTATACGACCGGCTCGTTTCGCCCGGACTGCTCGAACTCTGCGGGCCGGACTGCCGGCGGATATTCGCCGGAAAAGCGCCGGGGAACCACACCATGAGCCAGGGGGAGAT
>DNYS01000030.1:0-4264 GCA_003506735.1 Nitrospinota bacterium | reverse complement strand
CTTCGTCACCGCCCACGAGGACCCTGAAAAGGCCGGCTCTGGAGTGGACTATGCCCATCTGGCCGGGAGCCAGGGGACGCTGGTGTTCCTGATGGGCGCCCGCTCGATCGGGCGCATCGCCCGGAAGCTGATCGAAAACGGCATGGCACGGGGCACTCCCGTCGTCATTATCGAAAACGCATCCACGGATCGGCAGCGCTCGTTGCGCTGTACGCTCGACCAGGCCCCATCGTTCGCCGAGCGCGAGGAGGTTTCACCTCCCGCCGTTGTGGTGATCGGGGCTGTGGCTGCCCTGGCCGGCGAACTGGCCTGGCACCACCCCGAGGGCGGGGAGGCCCCCCATTGGCGCCGTCCCGAATCCCCAGCCCTGCTGGAATTTGTTTGAACTGCCCCCGATGGGGGCTGAACCGAAAATCAGGAGAAAAAGATGACAGCCCATTCCGCTCCGTTTGCCGATGAGACCAAACCCCTGAGCGTGATCCCGATCCTGCCCGAGGAGTATGACGATTTCGAGACCGAGGCCGGAAAATTCCGCCGGGGCGAGATCGAAGAGAAAAAATTCATGGGCTACCGCCTCAAGCGCGGCGTCTACGGTCAGCGCCAGGCCGACGTTCAAATGGTCCGGGTGAAAATCCCCTTCGGCGGCCTCAATGCGGATCAACTCGACACGCTGGGCCGGATCGCCCGCGATTTCGCCCCGCTCAACAAAGGACACGTCACCACCCGCGAGAACGTGCAGTTCCACTTCATACCGCTCGAGCGGGCCATCGAAGCCCTGCGGATTCTGGGCGATGTGGGACTCTCCACCCGCGAGGCCTGCGGCAACTGCGTCCGCAACGTGACGGGCTCCCCCTACGCCGGCGTCAGCAAGGACGAGGTGTTCGACCCCACGCCTTACGCGGGGGCCTTCACGCGCTATTTCGTGCGCAAGCCGTTTACCCAGGACATGCCCCGGAAGTTTAAGGTGGCCTTCTCCTGCACGGCCTCCGACGACGTCATCGCCGGAATCCACGACATCGGCTTTATGCCCGTCATCCGCGAAATCGATGGCGAGCAGGTCAAGGGTTTCCGCATGCTGGTGGGCGGCGGCCTCGCCACCTTCGCCCGCAACGCCGAGGAACTCTACGATTTCGTTCCGGTCTCGGATTTTTTGCGCGTGAGCGAGGCGCTCCTTCGGACGTTCAATAACTCCACCGAGCTCCGCAAGACCCGATTCAAGGCGCGCATCAAATTTCTCGTCTCCTGGATCGGCATCGACGGCCTCCGCGATCGGGTGGAGGAAGAACTCAAGCAGGACTGGGCGAGCGATCCGATCGACCCGGCCCCCTACCTGTGGAAGGACGACGAGGAGAGCGGCTTTTCCGCCGCGGCGCTGCCGATGAACGGCTCCGCCCCCAGCCCGAACGGCGACTCCTGGCCCTTTTCGGTGTGGCGGAGCAAAAACACCCGCGAGCAGCGTCAGCCCGGATTTTTCGCCGTCGAGGTCAAGCTCCCCATCGGTGACATCGACGCCGATCAGTTTTCCGGCCTCGCCAAGATCAGCCGGCGCTTCGCGCGCGGCCGCGCCCGGACGAGCTTCGAGCAGAATATCGTCCTCCGCTGGGTCCGCGCCGAAGACCTCTACGGCCTCTGGCGCGAGCTCGGCCGGATCGGCCTCGGGGACGGCGGGGCGCACGAAATCACTGACGTGGTCTCCTGCCCGGGAACGGATTCGTGCAAGCTCGGGATCACCTCCTCGATGGGGCTGGGCAAGGAAATCATCAAGACCCTCGATGAGATGAACATCGACGATCCCCTCATTCGCGAACTGCACATCAAGATGAGCGGCTGCCCGAACTCGTGCGGGATGCACCACCTGGGCAACATCGGATTTCACGGAGGCACTCTCCGGGTCGGGGACGCGCGACTCCCCGCCTACGAGGTTTTCCTCGGCGGAAAATACGAGGACACCGGGGGCGACACGCGCATCGCCGACCGGATATCGATTCGCCTTCCGGCGAAGCGCGTCCCCGAGGGATTGCGAATTATTCTGGCCCTCTACCTGAACGAGCGCCTTGACGGTGAGCGGTTCAACGAATACTACGAACGGCTCGGGAAGCGGCCCTTCGAGGATGCCCTCCGGGACCTCCACCTGTCCGGAAAATTTGGCGATGACCCCGACCTGTTCGTCGATTGGAACAGATCGGAGGCTTACGTTCTGGAAAGAGGGGAAGGCGAGTGCATGTCATAGAAAAAAACCGGGAGATAGACGGCCGGACCGCCGTCCTTCTCCTAGGCCACGGCAGCCGTGCGGCCGAGGCCAACGGCGCCATGCACGAGGTCATCCGGCGCCTTCAGGAAAAATGGCCCGGCTACGTTTTCGGCGCTGCGTTTCTCGAAATCAACTTTCCATCCATCCCCGAGGGCATCGACTTTCATGCCGGGTCCGGGGCGGAGCGGATCATACTTCTTCCCTACTTTCTGCATCTGGGTAACCACGTCCAGAAGGACCTGCCCCGCTTCGTCGAGGAAGGCCGGAAGCGCCATCCCACCGTCGAAATCTCCCTCGGCGGACACCTGGGCTTTCACCCGAAGCTGGTCGAGGTCGCCGAAGAACGTTTCCTCGAAGCCCTCGAGGCTGTCCCCTCCTCTTCTCCTTTCTGAGGGAAGCAGCTAGAATATCCGAATCACCAGCAAAATCAGCCGTGCGGTCCATCCGCGGACTGCGTGGCAGCCCCCACGCTGAATTCCCACGCCCCAGCCCGGAGAACCTGGATTGTACGAATCCGCAGCTCTCTTCGCCCTGTGCGCGTGCGCCCGTGGTCTTCTCCTTTACCATCGTCCAGTCCCGCCCCCTTTTCGTCATCCTTATTGCCTGGCTGTTTTTCCAGGCGCAAGAAAAAATCAATCCGCGCGTGGTATTGGGAGCGATCGCCATATTTATCGGAACGGTGATTTTGATCTTCATCCGCTGAAAAGAAAAGATCGGAATTTTTCCAAGGCGGCGGCCAAATCAAAAAAAGCCCCGGCATCCATCGCGGCGCCGGGGCGATTTTTCGTGAAAAAATTTTCAGGCTCAGCCGTCCCCCTCCGCACGGCGGCGCAGGAGTTGGATCGCCCGCATGGTGAGGACGGTCTCGCCGCGCTGATTGATGACCGCATAGTCCATGGTCAGAATCCCGCGGCCGGGGTCCGAGGCGGATGGGCGCATCGCCGCCACCTCGGCTTCGGTGCGGAGCGCGTCGCCCGGCCGAACCGGGAGCAGCCACCGGATCTCGTCCGCTCCCGGCGAGCCCAGGCTGCAATCGGCGAGGACGCCGGTATCGATGAACAGCCGAAACCCGAACGAAAGGGTGTGAAACCCACTGGCGATCAAACCGCCGGAGGGCGATTCCTTCGCGGCATCGATATCGATATGAAACGGCTGGGGATCGTAGCGCCGGGCGAATTCGAGAATTTCCGCCTCGGAAATCGTGCCGCTCTCGCTGACGAAACGCTCGCCCACCTGAAAATCGTCGAAATACCTGGCCATTAGCTTTACCTGAGGGCCTGCGTCCAGCGCTCTAGCTGGCCCCGTTTCCGCCCGGAAAGGACTTTTCGGCCTCCTCGGCGCCCTCGACCAGGTTGTAGTCCTGATCCAGCTCGCCGTTCCCGCACGGGCTTTTCACGGCAAAAAAAACGGCCGGGCCGTCCACGGCGCGGCTACGGTGGTTGGTATTCCGGGGGATGTGGATCAGATCGCCCTTTTGCGCGATGCGCTCTTCGTCGCCCACGATATAGTGGAGCTTCCCTTCGAGGACGAGGACAAATTGCTCTTCGTTCGGGTGCATGTGGAGCGGGGGTCCCGCGCCCTCTTCCTTGGTCACGATTCCCGCCTTCATCAACTCCCCCGCGACGGTTTTCCGGGTAATCGCGGAATTGAGTTTGCTTTGAGACTCCTTCATTTCTGCAATCTCGTAGAACGGCATTTCGCTCTCCTCTTAAAAAAATCCGAATAAAATCCTTATCCCAGTTCGGCGACCAGCTCGGCCGGATCGACGGGCAGCTTAACGGCCTGGCCCCTCTTGGCCGAAAGGTCCATCGACATCGTCATCATCAGATTCCGGTGGCCGTCGGCCGCGGTGGCGTGCGGGGTGTCGAGCCCGACGTGAATCCGCTGGTACCAAGCGTTCGTCTCCTCGCGCATGGGACCCCAAAGCTGACCGAAGGCGATATCGCCGGGAGGATAGCTCGTCAGGAAATCGACGTTGCGCGTGATCTCGGGCGTATAGCCGGCGGGCTGCGC
>DNYS01000217.1:30835-73949 GCA_003506735.1 Nitrospinota bacterium | reverse complement strand
CGTTGCTGCATAATCTCGGTTAAAGCAACTATATCAAATCTCCTTCCCCACCTTTACATTCCCCGCTCATGTTTATTCATCACTGCCAAATTTTCAGGTGCCCGCGTCTCCCCCCTACCTCCATCCGCCGCCCCCGTTGACGTAGACCGTGTCCGCCGTCAGGTACTCGCACGCGTCCGAGCACAGGAAAAGAACCATCTCGCCAATTTCCTCCGGGCGGCCGAAGCGCCCCATCGGGATGGCATCCCTCATGGACTGAAGCAGCTCGGGGGAGGAGATGTCCTGAAACGGCGTGTCGATGGGCCCCGGGGAGATGGACATGCACCGGATGCCCCGGTCCGCGAACTCACGGCCCACCCCCAGCGTCATCGTCTGGACGGCCCCCTTGGCCGATGCGTAGTGAACCGAGGTGCCCGGCCCGCCCCGGCGGTGGGCCATGCTCGCCATGTTAACGATGACCCCCTTGCCCGCTTCGAGCATTTCCGGAATCGCCGCCTGCATGCAGTAGAACACCCCCTTCACGTTCAGATCGAAAGTTTTCTCCCAGAGATCGTCGTCGATATCGAGAAACTCCGAGCGCCGGAGGGCCGACCCGGCCGAGTTGAAAAGAAAATCCACCCCGCCGAATTCCGATTTTGCCCGCCGGATCATATCTCCGGCCTCCTCGCGCGAGGTCACGTCCACCCGGGCCGCCAGCCCCCTGCCGCCGCCCTCGTTCACCTCGTCCGCCGCGCGGACCGCGCCTTCTTCATTGAGGTCGGCGCAGAGGACGTTCGCCCCCTCGCGCGCGAAAATCTGCGCCGCCGCCTGGCCGATGCCGCTGGCCGCGCCGGTGATCACAATCGTTTTTTCCTTAAAATATCCGGGCGAACCAGTCATGGAAGTTCTCCTTCAATCGAGGGCAAAAAGAAATGGGAACCCGCTAAACCTACCCGGTTTGAGGCCTATCGGGAAGGGCGCGCGCCGCCATTTGCAATCCGCCCCGTTTCAGTTTAAAGCCACCCTAACGATTTGGGCCGAAGTCCGGGTTTCGAGGGGCGGAGCGTGCTGATCATTCCGGCGGTGGATTTAAAGGGCGGAAAATGCGTCCGCCTGATACAGGGGCAAAAGGAGCGCGAGATCGTCTACGGGGCGGACCCGGTCGAGTCGGCCCTCCACTGGGCCGGGCAGGGGGCCCGGCGGCTCCACCTGATCGATCTGGACGGCGCCTTCGAGGGCGCCCCGCGGCATTTAAAGGTGCTGGAGAAAGTGGCGCGGACGGCGGGCGTTCCGGTCCAGTTCGGGGGCGGAGTGCGCAGCCTGGATTCGCTCCGGGCCGTCCTGGACGCCGGGGCAAGTTTCGTCATCCTGGGCACGAGCGCCCTTAAAAATCCCGCGTTCCTGAAAGAGGCCGCCGAAGAAAACCCCGGGAAAATTTTACTGGGTATCGATGCGAGGGATGGCGAGGTGCGCGTATCGGGTTGGGTGGAAGGGGACGGGGTATCTCCCGAGGCGCTGGCCGCGCGCTTTGAGGATCTTCCCCTGGCCGGGATCGTCTTCACCGATATCTCGAAGGACGGGATGCTCGAGGGCTTTAACCCGGAGGCGACGGGGGCCCTGGCGCGGGCGGCAAGCGTTCCGGTCATCGCGGCGGGCGGGTTCAGCCGGATGGAAGACGTGGACAAGCTCCTTCCGCTGGCGGCGGACGGGGTGGTCGGGGCGGTTGTCGGGCGCGCGCTGTATGAGGGCACGTTCGATCTCAAAAAAGCGCTGGCGCGGGTCTGATGCTGGCCAAGCGGATTATCCCCTGTCTGGACGTTAAGGATGGCCGCGTCGTCAAGGGGATACATTTCGAGGGCCTGCGCGACGCGGGCGATCCGGTCGAGTGCGCGGCGGCCTACGATGCGATGGGCGCGGACGAGATCTGTTTTCTGGACATCACGGCTTCGAAGGAGGCCCGGAAGACGCTGCTCAATGTCGTCTCCCGGACGGCGGAGCGTGTATTCGTCCCCCTCACGGTGGGGGGCGGCGTCGGGCACGAGGACGATGTGCACGATCTGCTTCGTGCGGGGGCGGACAAGGTGAGCATGAACAGCGCGGCTCTCCGCGACCCGGACTTGATACGGCGAAGCGCGGAGAAATTCGGCAGCTCGACCATCGTCTGCGCGGTGGACGCGAAGCGGGTTTCGGTCGATGGCGAGCCCCTCCGTTGGGAGGCCTTTACCCACGGGGGCACGAAACCGACCGGAATCGACGCGGTGGAATGGACCGCGGAGGCGGCGCGGCTGGGCGCGGGGGAGATTCTGCTCACGAGCATGGACCGGGACGGAACCCGGGACGGTTACGACCTGGAGCTGACCCGGGCAGTGGCGGACGCCGTGCCGGTGCCGGTCATCGCCTCGGGAGGGGTCGGCGAACTCTCGCACCTGTATGATGGCCTCGAGACGGCGGGCGCGGAGGCGGCGCTTGCGGCCTCGATATTTCACTTCGGAGAATATTCGGTGGAAGAGGCGAAGCGGTATTTAAAAATGCGTGGGGTGGAGGTCCGGCTGTGAGCGGTGCGAATACGCCGGATGCTGCCCCGCTCGAAGTGAATTGGGACGAGCGGGGGCTGGCCGCCGCCATCTGCCAGGACGCGGGGACGGGCCAGGTGCTCATGCTCGCTTGGATGAATGAAGAGGCGCTGCGCCTCACGCTGGAGAAGGGGACGGTGCACTTCTGGTCGCGCTCGCGGAGGGAACTCTGGCACAAGGGCGAGACCTCGGGGAATTTCCTGCGGCTGGTTTCGGCGAGGCTGGACTGCGACGGGGACGCGCTGGTGTTCATCGTTCGCCCGGACGGGCCGGCCTGCCACACGGGCCGGATGTCTTGTTTTTTCAACGAGATGGGTGCTGCCGAAGGTGGTTTGCCCGATGGGAAGTCTCTGGACGGCGATTTGGCCTTCGATCACAATCTGCTGGAGTCGGTCTACAAGCTTATCCTGAGCCGCCGGGAGGCAGGGGAGGCGGAAAGCAGCTATGTGGCCCGCCTTTTCGAGCAGGGCGAGGGGCGGATTCTCAAGAAGGTGGAAGAGGAGGCCGGGGAGGTCGCGCGCGCCGTCCGGGAGGAGGGGCGGGAGCAGGTCGTCTCCGAGACGGCGGACCTTTGGTTCCACTCGCTGGTGGCGCTGGCCTTGAAGGATGTCCCTCCGGGCGAGGTGTTCGCCGAACTGGCAAGGCGGTTTGGAAAGGGCGGGCGCCCGGAAAGCCGTTGAATTCAGACTGGTTTGTATGAAAATAGCAATTTCGTGAATTTTTCGTTATTTCTTGACAAAATCCAGACCGGTTCCTATATTCTCAATCTGAATTGGCATTGACCGGTCGAATAGGGTGATTTTTTAAGTATTTGATGTGAAAGGCGATAGGGATGGCGAGAGCTGTCCCTTTATTTTGCACCTTATTATTCAGGGGGCGGTTGTTCGACCGTATGGAAGTGCCGCATCCCCGGATTTGGGTGCCCTTCCGCAACGGGGATATGATTCCCGCCTGCCCGTTTTGTGTTCATGCGGATTTTATTGATGCGGAACCTGATAAGCCGGGCCCTGTCTGGGGCTTGGTTGGCCTGCCGGGCGGAGGTTTAAATGATCCGCCAGGCGCTTTTCTTCACCTGCGAATCGCCGGGAGCCGGACCCGATGGATGAGCGAAGCCTTCAGGCGATTGAGTATCCCCGGGCGCTTGGGCTGATCGCGGAAAGGTGTCTTTCGGCTCCGGCCCGTGAAGCGGCGGGTGAGTTGCGGCCGGCCCTGGATGCGGTCTCGGTCCGGCGGATGCTGGATGAGACGGATGAGGCCGGAATCCTGGCCGGGCAGGGCGAGAGGATGCCGCTCACCGCGTTTGAGGATCCCGCGCCCTGGTTCGAGGAGGTTCGCGCCAGGGGTGGAGCGCTCGAGGCGGAATGGCTTCTCGAAATATTCTCCCTGCTCACCATCGCGGCCGAGACGGCGAAGTTCCTAGAGGCCCACCGCGATGACCTTCCCCGCCTTTCCGGCTGGATGGAAGGCGCTGACCTTATCCGCCCGCTGGCCTCGCGCATCCGCAAGACGCTCGATGAGCGGGGAGAGGTCCGAGACGGCGCCAGCGACGCCCTCCGGTTCGCCCGCTCGAAGATTCGTTCTCTCCGCACGGAGATTCGCCGAACGCTGGAACGGGTCATGTCGAATCATTCCAGCGCTATCCAGGAGACGCTCATCGTCCAGCGGCGCGAGCGGTATGTCGTTCCGGCGAAAACGAACTTCCGGCGCTCCTTCGAGGGCGTGATTCAGGACCGCTCTGCGAGCGGAGAGACCCTTTTCGTCGAGCCGATGACGGCGGGTCCGCTGAATAACGCCCTGGCCGATGCGCTGGAAACCGAACGCGAGGAGGTGAACAAAATCCTCCGCGAACTCTCGGCGGCCGCGATGGATGGCCGCGAAGCCCTGGCCGGGCTGACCCGCCGCCTGGTGGGCCTCGATCTCATCCAGGCGAAAGCCGAACTGGGGAGAAGCTGGAGAGGCGAGCGGGCGGCGCTGAGCGAGGAGGGAAAGGTCACGCTGCGCGGAGCGAGGCATCCGCTCCTCGCGGCCGGAGTCGGGGCGGTTCCGCCCGAGCGGGTGGTTCCGATCGACATCTCCTTCGGAGGCCCCATCCGCCAAATCATCATCACGGGTCCCAACACGGGCGGCAAGACCGTCGCCCTCAAGACGGTGGGCCTTTGCGTTGCGCTCAATCAGATCGGTGTTCCGGTTCCGGCGGCGGCGGGAAGCGCCCTTCCACTGGTTTCCTCGCTCTTCGCCGATATCGGCGATGAGCAGGATATCGAGCAGAACCTGAGCACCTTCTCGGGCCATATGACGCGCGTGGCGGCATCCGTTCCCGAGGCGGGTGAGGGAAGCCTTTTTCTGTTGGACGAGCTCGGCTCGGGAACCGACCCCGCGGAAGGCTCCGCGATTGGTGTCGCCGTTCTGGAGCATTTGGCCCGAAGCGGCGCTCTGGCGGTCGTGAGTACCCACCATGATGCGCTCAAGCATTATGCCTATGAGGCGGACGATGCCATGAACGCCTCGGTGGAGTTCGATCCCCAGGACCTCTCGCCGACCTACCGGCTTCGGATGGGGGCGTCGGGTCCCAGCAACGCCATGGCAGTGGCGGAGAGGCTGGAGCTCCCCCGAAAGATCATGGAAAGGGCTAAGGCGCTCCTGGGCGGGGGAATCGTTCAGGTGGACCGGCTTATGGCCCGCCTTTCGGACCAGGAATCGGAGCTGAAGGAAAATGAGATGAAAATTTCATCCCGCTGGCAGCGCCTGAAATCCGAACAGACGGAATTCGAGCGCGCCCGCCGGCGGGAGGCCGCCCTTCGGCGGAGCGAAACGGAGGCATTTTTAAAACAACTTCGCCGCGATGCGGACGATTTGTTGGGCGAAATCCGCGCGGCGGGAGATACCGAGGCGGCCAAGCGGCTTGCCCGGGAGAAGATTCGCGGGCTGAAAGAGCGCGCCGATGAAGCGTTCCCGCTCCCAGCCGAAACCGAAGAAAGCGTAGCCCCGCCCTTCGTTCGCCTGGGCGATACCGTCCGCCTTCGCGCGACGGGCGGCTCGGGCAAGGTTCGCTCCCTTCACGGCCGGGAGATGATCACGGTGGAGGTGAACGGTAAATCGCTCCGCGTCGCCATTTCGGCTATCGAGCGGATAGAGCCGCTTCCGAGTCCGGAAACCCCGCGCGTGGTGGTCACGCACGATTTAGGCGCACGGTCGAGGGCGTTTTCTACCGAGTTGCACGTTCGCGGAATGCGGCTTCAGGATGCACTCGAGAAAGTCGATAAATACCTGGACGATGCCGCCGTGCTGGGCGTCCGGAATTTGCGGATCGTCCACGGAAAAGGAGAGGGGGTTCTCTCCGGCGCCATCACCAAGTTCCTGGAGGACAGCCTTCTGGTGGCCAGCTACGGCGCGGCCCGCCCTGAGGAGGGCGGCTGGGGCGTGACGATGGTGGAAATGGCGCACCAGGGCGCTTCGGACGGGGGAGAGTCCTGATGGGCCGGATTCCGGACGATATGGTCAACCAGCTCCGCGAGGGGACCCCGATCGAGGACTTGATTGGTGAGTACATTCCCCTGCGCAAGGCCGGGAGCGCGTTCAAGGCGCTTTGCCCGTTCCATGATGAAAAAACGCCGTCCTTCAACGTGAATCCGCGGATGGGCATTTTTAAATGCTTCGGTTGCGGCGCCGGGGGCGATGCCATCAAGTTCCTGATGCAGCATGAGGGGATGAGTTTCCGGGAGGCGCTGGACATTCTGGCGAATCGCCAAGGGGTGGATCTATCGCGCTACGAAACGGAAGTCGGGGATGCGCCGGGACCCAGCGCCCGCGAGAAAAACCAGGAGGTGAACCTGTTCGCGGCTCGGTTTTATTGGAGCGCCCTGCGCGGAGGGGATGGGAACCGGGCGCGGTCTTACTTGAAGGAGCGCGGGATATCCCAGGAGGCCTTGGATACGTTTCGTGTTGGCTTTGCCCCTGCCCGCTGGGATGCTTTGTGCCAGGCGGCCCGCCCGAAAGGGTTTTCGCCCCGGGATTTGGTGGAAGCCGGCCTCGCCATTCAGCGGGAGGACGGTTCGGGATACTACGACCGGTTTCGCGACCGCGTGATGTTCCCGATTCTGGGTGCGGAGGGCCCCACCGTTGGATTCGGCGGCCGTTCCCTGCCCGACAGCGACGCGCGCCACGCGACCGCCAAGTACGTTAATTCGCCCGACACCCCGTCCTTCAAAAAAGGGCGGGTGCTCTACGGGTTTCATCAGGGGCGCGAGGCCATCCGTTCCGAGAGGCGGGTGTTGGTCACGGAGGGCTATTTTGACGTTATCGCGCTCTGGCAAAACGGAATCCGGAATGCGGTCGCTCCGCTGGGCACGGCGCTGACCGCCGGCCATCTTCGTGCGCTCCGCGCCCATGCCGACGAGATAGTTTTCGTCTTTGATTCCGACAAGGCGGGGCAGGCAGCCTCGGAGCGCGCCGGCGATATGGCGGGCCGCCTCATGGGCCTGGCGGGTGCGCCCGATCGTTTGGTGGCCGGCGATGTTCTCCGCGAGAATTTCATCGACCGCAAGGGCCTGGGAGCGGTGCGCCTGAAGGTGATGGACCTTCCCGACGGGGAGGATGTCGATGATGTCCTCCGGGCCGGAGGCGTCGATTTAATCCGGAGTTTGCTGGATAAGGCGGAAGGCCTGCTTGAGCATACGGTCAACGCCGCCATCGGCGGGTTGGTGCCTGGCGCGGGCCAGGCGGATAAATTATCCGCCATCCGAAGCCTTTTGCCCGTGTTGGGGGCGTCCCATCAGAGTGTGCGGGAACAGTACTTCACGCTCCTCGAGGATCGGTTGGGCATCCCATACCCGACGCTGGACAGTAGCGTGCGGCGGATGTTGGCCGAGAATGCGAGAGAGGCGCCCCGCCGGGATTCGATGGCGCCGCAACTGCTCGGCGGAAGGGTGGAGCGATCCCGCCTGGAGATGGATGCGGCGCGAATGCTTTTATCGCGTCCCGCCCTGGCGGCGAGAGGCGCGGTGACAGATTCGATGTTTCTCGATTCCGCTATTCGTGAGATTATCGGCGCCATGATCTCGGCAGAGGCCAAGGGCGTCAGGCTGCATCCCTCGGATCTGTCGGACCGGATGACGGATCCCTCCGCGGCGGCGCTGGTTCTCGAATTGGCCGCCGCAGAGGCTCCCTACGAGGATATCGAGGCGGAATTTTCCGACTGCATGTCCCGGCTCCATGAACGGCTCCGGCGGCGGCGGGAGGAGAGTATTTTGAAGGAACTCGAAGAGGTGCGCCGCACCGAGGGAGAAGATTCCCCGGCCGCGCGGCGCCTGTTGGAGAAAAAAAACGCGCTTTTGCACGAGCGGCAAAAAGATGCGGCTGCGCGCTGAGGCGTCGGACGGACATGGCGAATAGGTTTAGAGATTGCCCCCTTGGTTAAACGAGCGAAGGAGCAGAAATTGGCGACAAAGACCAGCACCAAAGTGACGGCCAAGAAAGCCAAAAGCAGAGCTGCCAAAAATGGATCTTCCAAAAACGGGGCCTCCAAGGCATCGACGGCGAAAAACGGCTCCACCAAGCAGGCGGATGTTAAAAAGCTGATTGAGGCGGGAAAGGAGAGGGGGTTTTTGACCTACGATGAGGTCAACGACGTTCTCCCGAGCAGCGTCACATCGCCTGAGGCCATTGACGACATCATGGTGATGTTCAAGGAAATGGATATCCAGATTCTGGATACGGAGGCCGCCGAAAAACGGCAGGCCAAGGCCAAGGACGATATCGACGTCGGAGAGCCGAAGGACGGCGCCGACGATTCCGAAGCGGATAAGGCGAAACCCAGCACCCGGGGAATCGCCACTTTCGACGATTCGGCTTTTGGGAAAACAGACGATCCGATGCGCATGTATCTGCGCGAAATGGGGCAGATTCCACTGCTCAGCCGTGAGGGCGAAATCGTCATTGCCAAACGAATCGAGGAGGGTCAGCTCGAGGTGTGCCTCGCGACGGTGAGCACGCCGGTCGCCATCGATGCCGTTCTCGAACTCGCCGAGAAACTCCGGAAGGATGAAATTTCCGTAGCTACGGTAGTGGTCGTCACCGTAGATTCCAGCCGGGACGAAAACGACGACGAGGAAAAGGAAAAACCCACCTATGAAGAGGATAAAGCCCGCGTCCTGGGGTTGGTGGCCAAGGTCAAAACGCAGCTCCGCCGGTTGGACAAGAAGCGGGCGGATAACGCCAAATCGGCCGCCATTGAAAAAGTTCAGGAAAAAATCGCCGTCCTGATCCGGGAGATGAACCTCCGGCCCAATCAGGTGGACAGGATCGCCGATCGCATTCAGTCCTATGTCCACGCAATTCATAAGAACGAGGAGGAGATCACGGGCTACCTCGAGCAGGTCGGTTTGGATGAAGCCGGACTCAAGGCCTCGGTGAAGGAAATCGGCAAGGGGGTGGCGAGCTCCACCCCCGTCGGAGACAAGCGGATTCCCCTGAGCATCATGGCCGAGTATGACCGCCGGATTAAAAACGTCCGCCGGCACATTCGCCAGACGGAAAAAGAGGCGGGAGCCTCGCGCGATGCACTGGAGATGTCCCTCAAGATGATTCGCCGGGGACGCCGTAAGGACCGGCAGGCGAAAAAGGAGCTGGCGGAGGCCAACCTGCGGCTCGTGGTTAGCATCGCGAAGAAGTACACCAATCGTGGCTTGGCGTTTCTCGATTTGATCCAGGAGGGGAACATCGGCTTGATGAAAGCCGTAGATAAATTCGAGTACAAGCGCGGCTACAAATTCAGCACCTATGCCACATGGTGGATTCGCCAGGCAATTACGCGCGCTATCGCCGATCAGGCGCGGACCATCCGAATTCCGGTGCACATGATCGAAACGATCAACAAGCTGATCCGGACCTCCAGGCAGTTGGTCCAGGTGCTCGGAAGGGAGCCGTTTCCCGAGGAAATCGCCAAGAAAATGGAATTGCCTGTCGATAAGGTCCGGAAGGTTCTCAAGATTGCGAAAGAGCCCATTAGCCTCGAAACGCCCATCGGCGAGGAGGAAGATAGCCATCTCGGCGATTTCATCGAGGACAAGGGAGCCGAGGTTCCGCAGGATTCGATCATCAAAATCAACCTCAAGGAGCAGACCCAGCGGATCCTGCAAACCCTCAGCCCGCGCGAGATGATGGTGCTGCAAAAGCGGTTCGGCATCGGTACGGAGAACGAGCATACCCTCGAGGAGGTCGGACGGGATTTCGATGTGACGCGCGAGCGGATTCGGCAAATAGAGGCTAAGGCGCTCCGTAAGCTGCGCCATCCGAGCCGCAGCAAAAAACTGCGGAGTTTCATGGAAAATTAATGCGTTTAGCGGGCTTTTCGCACGGGTTTTTTGCGCTTGAGACCCGCTCCGGATTTTGGATTGGGCGGCATTTGACATCGGCACCGGGGGAGGCGATATAGACGGGGTTCTCGGCATCCGGGACGCGGGTACGAAGGGGGAAGTCAGGCGGCCCTCCTCCTTGTCAAGCCCCGAAGCTGAAGTATTCTGGGGCCCATAGCTCAGCGGTCAGAGCCGCCGGCTCATAACCGGCTGGTCCCAGGTTCGAATCCTGGTGGGCCCACCAATCCCAAGGACAAGTTTCGGGCGATAACGGAGGAGTATTTTCGGTGCAACCTGAGTTGCAGGCTCTTGTCCACCTTCAAGCAATCGACGACCAAATCGCACGGCTCGATGAAGAACTCAAGAAAATTCCCTCCTTAATCGAGACGGGAAAGGACTACATTCGCCAGTTTGAAGAGGAAGTCCAGGTCGCCGAGGCGGAATTGGGGGTCGTGCAAAAACGCCAACGCGACACCGAGGGCGAGATTCAGATGAGCGATGAAAAGCTCAGGGAGTCTCGCGGAAAACAGCCGCTCGTCAAAACCAACGAGGAATACCGCGCCTTGACCCGTGAAATTGAAGCCTTTCAGCGGAATATCAGTGAACTGGAGGACAGGGTTCTCGAGTGCATGGAATCGTTGGAACCGCTCAAGGAAAAAGTGAGCGAGGAGAAAAAAGGCCTGGAAAAGGCCAAGGACACGGTATCGATGTCCATAAAAAAACATGAAGACAACAGCGCCCGGATTGAACACGAGCTTGAAAAATTCCAGCGGGACCGCGAAAAAGCGTATATGGAGATCAGTCCAGACTGGCGGGAGCGCTATGAGACGGTCCGGAAGGGGCGGGGCGGGGTAGCCGTTGTGCCGATCATCGAGAGGATCTGCCATGGCTGCCGTATGGGTGAAACGATCCAGCGCTTTTTCGAGATTCGCGATTCCAAGGACGAGATTTTCTCGTGTTCGAATTGCGGGCGGATCATCTACTACCAATCGGTCGAGGCGGTGGGCATGGCTGCGGCCGATGAAATTCCTTGAACACCCATAACGAACATCTTCTGATTCATACCGACGGCGCCGCCAGGGGAAATCCCGGCCCCGCGGGCGCGGCCGCTTTGCTGTACGACGAATCGGGCGCCTGTGTGGGAGAAATCCTGCAATTTCTCGGGAACACGACGAATAATGTGGCCGAATACCGCGGCCTTCTCTTGGGCCTGAACCGCGCCAGGGAGATGGGGGCACGGAGCGTCGAGGTGGTCACCGATTCCGAGCTGCTCGCCAAGCAATGGAGCGGTGAATACCGGGTGAAGAACGAGGGGCTGAAACCCCTTTACCGGGAAGCCATGGAGATTTCGAGCGCCTTCGAGAGCGTCACCCTCCGCCATGTCCGGCGGGGGGGCAACGCCGCCGCCGATGAGGCCGCGAACCGCGCGATAGATGAAAAGGCGGGCATTTAACCGTCATTTGCGGTACATTCCGGTTAGAATCGGAGCGGGCTGCGCGGCCGCGCGCGGCCTCTGGCCGCGGGAGGAAAGTCCGGGCTCCGCAGGGCAGGGTGGTGGATAACGTCCACCGGGGGCGACCCCAGGGAAAGTGCCACAGAAATCAGACCGCCCCGGACTCCGGTCCGGGGTAAGGGTGAAAAGGTGCGNNAGGAAAGTCCGGGCTCCACAGAGCGGGGTGGTGGGTAACGCCCACCGGGGGAGCCCTCCAGAGGGCGAACCCCAGGGAAAGTGCCACAGAGAACAGACCGCCTACGTCCCCGGTTTCCGGGGGCCGGTAAGGGTGAAACGGTGAGGTAAGAGCTCACCAGCGGCCCGGGTGACCGGGCCGGCTCGGTAAACCCCACCCGGAGCAAGGCCAAATAAGGAGACGCTCGAGGGCTGCCCGTCCGAAGTCTCCGGGTAGGCTGCTAGAGGCGAAGGGCGACCTTCGTCCCAGATGGATGGCCGTGGGCCCGCCAGTTGGCGGGCGACAGAACCCGGCTTACAGGCCCGCTCCGGTTCTTCTTTTTTCATACCCCCCGGGGCCGACAGCGTTTCGGCCGGGACGCCGCCGGGCGGATTGGGTTATGATTGCCCATCCGTTCGGTTCCCGTTCCAGGGAAAGGTTCCACCACCATCCGGGGAAAATGCGATGGGCGATGATACCTTACGATTTGAGGTCGAGAACCATGTCGCGACGGTCACGATTAACCGGCCCTCGCAGCGAAACGCCCTGACCCGGGCGATGTGGGCGCGCCTGCCCGAACTTTTCGAGGAATTTCGAGACAGCGGCAATGTCCGCGTTATCGTCCTGCGGGGATCTGGAGATCGGGCATTTGCCTCCGGCCAGGATATCCGCGAATTCCGCGAGATGAAAACGCCCGAGGAGTGGAAACACCACAGCAGCGTCGTCGAGGACGCCTGGAGGCGCATCTATCAAATCGAACTCCCCGTCATCGCCTTGATTCATGGTTTCGCGATGGGCGGCGCCTTCGGCTTGCTGGCGATGTGCGACCTGCGCTACGCAGCCGATGACGGTGTCTTCGCCATCCCGGCGGCGCGATTGGACGTTGTGTATCCGGAAATTCTCACCCGGCGGATTATCGATCTCATCGGCCCGGCCAACACCAAGGAAATTTTGATGACCGCCCGCCGTTATTCCGCCCGCGAGGCCTGCGAGATGGGTTTTGTGACCCGGGTCCTGCCCAAGAACGAGCTTGACGCCTACGTCGCCGACATGGCCGCGAAGATTGTGGAAAATGCGCCGATCTCGGTGAGAAATTCCAAGAAAATGGTCAACCTCATCCAGGGGGAGTTGTTTAATGGCGACGCCCTGGCGCGGGCGAATCACCTCCGCCAGGGGGGATTCAACAGCTAGGATTTCGAGGAGGGGGTTCGCGCCTTCATCGAAAAGCGTCGGCCGGTATTCAAGGGTGTTTAGAAGATTGGTTCCCCGCTCAAAGGCATGAAGGATGGAAGTGGCGAAATCAGAGGCAGAAAAATCGGGCCCGCTCGACGCGAATGAAGTTGCCGGTGAAGCGGCGCGGGCCGCCGAAGTTCTTGCCCCGCATCTGCGGCCAACGAGAGCGCGTCTGAGCGAGTATTTTTCCGAACAACTTGGCGTGGAAGTCTACCTCAAGCCCGAAAATTTTCAGCGGACGGGCTCGTTCAAGGTCCGCGGAGCCGGGTACGCGCTCAGCAAGCTGGACACCCAGCAGCGCAAATGGGGCGTGGTCACTGCCTCAGCCGGAAACCATGCCCAGGGCGTTGCCGCTGCCGCTCGGCGGATGGACATCAAAGCCCTTATCGTCATGCCCGAATCCACCCCGAATACCAAGCTCGATGCGGTGAAGGCTCTGGGGGCCGAGGTGGAACTCTATGGCCCGGCCTTCGACGATGCTTACGAGCGCGCCCGCCAGATCGAATCGGAACGCGGGCTGTCGATGATTCCACCTTTCGACCATCCTGATGTTATCGCGGGCCAGGGCACCGTCGGTCTCGAAATTCTCGACGAAGTGCCCGAGGCGGGGACGATCGTTGTCCCGGTCGGAGGGGGCGGCCTGATCGCGGGCCTCGCCGCTGCAGTGAAAAAAAATCGGCCCGATGTGCGGGTGGTCGGGGTCGTAGCCTCGGGCGCGGCTTCTTTGGCCCGCTCCATCGAGGCGGAAAATATTGTCGCAACCGAATCCGTCAAGACAATCGCCGACGGCATCGCCGTCAAACGAGTGGGGGATCTTTGCTTTCCCCTGATTCAGCAGCTGGTGGATCAGGTCGTGACGGTGGATGACGATCACATGGCGCGGGCGATTTTGAGCCTGCTCGAGCGCGAGCGTATGCTGGCCGAGGCGGCGGGCGCCGCCCCCCTGGCCGCGCTGATGGAGCGGAGGTTCCGGGTGAGCGGAAAGGTCGTCGCGGTCGTCAGCGGAGGGAATCTGGACGTGAATCTGCTCTCCAGAATCATCGGGAAAGGACTCGCCCTCCAGAACCGCTACGCGCGGATTCAGGTCGTCCTGCACGATGTGCCGGGATCGCTGATGAACCTATCCCGGATCGTGGCGAACGAGCGGGTCAACATCATTCATATCGAGCACGACAGAATGTCCACGGCGGTGCCCATCAATCATACGATTTCCACGCTCTACCTGGAGCTTCGCGGCCGCGAGCATCTCGAATCCCTGCTTCAAAAGCTTCTCGTCGAAGGGTACGAAGTGTGGCGGGAGGACAGCTAGGGAATGAGCGGAACCAAAAGAGCGGTCATCAGCGTCAGCAATAAACAGGGTGCGGCCGAGCTGGGTAAAGCGCTCACCGAAGCCGGCTGGGAGATTCTCTCCACCGGGGGGACGGCCAAAGCCCTCCGCGACGAGGGCGTCCCCATCACGGACGTATCGGACTATACCGGCCAGCCCGAGATTCTGGGCGGGCGGGTGAAGACGCTCCATCCCAAACTCCTGGGCGGAATCCTCGCCCGCCTGCCGGACCAGGCCGATGAAATGGCCGCTAACGGCATCGAGGCGATCGATCTGGTCGCCGTGAATTTCTATCCCTTCCGGGAGACGGTCGCCCGCCAGGGCGTGACCCCCGCCGAGGCCGTCGAGCAAATCGATATCGGGGGCCCCACCATGGTTCGCGCCTCGGCAAAAAACCATGGGCGGCTCACCGTCCTCGTCGATCCGGGCGACTACCCGACGGTCATCGCCCACATCTCTCGAGGGGAGGATGTCCCCGATGAATTCAGGCGCCGCCTCGCACGCAAGGCTTTCGATTATGTTTCGGCCTACGATGCGGCGATCCACACCTATCTCGCGGGCCTTGAAGAAGACGGCGGGGCGGGAGATGAACTCTTCCCCGAAAGTTTTCCCCTCGATCTCGAACGGATTCAGGTGCTCCGCTACGGCGAAAATCCGCACCAGCGGGCGGCTTTTTACTGCGCTGGCGGGGGAAACGGCCTTTCCGTCGCCGATGCCGAGATTTTGGGCGGCAAGGAGCTTTCCTACAACAACCTCCTCGACCTGGGCAGCGCCTCCGAACTCATCGCCGACCTCAAAGGGACGGCCTGCGCCATTCTCAAGCACACGAACCCCTGCGGAGTGGGGCTGGCGGACACACCCGCCGAAGCCTACCGGCGCGCCCTGGCGTGCGATCCCGTTTCGGCGTT
This sequence comes from Nitrospinota bacterium, assembly GCA_003506735.1. GTDB lineage: Bacteria > UBA8248 > UBA8248 > UBA8248 > UBA8248 > UBA8248. The sequence continues at coordinate 58,910 of DNYS01000217.1, read as the reverse complement.
CGGCAGCATCATCGGCTACAACTGCCGGGTGGACGCCGCCGCCGCCGAGGCCATGCGCGATCTTTTCGTCGAGGCTGTCATCGCGCCCGATTTCGACGAGGAGGCGCTCGCCATATTCCGGAAAAAGAAAAATCTGCGCATCCTCCGCCTGCCGGGGCTGGCGTCCGAATTACGCTCAGGCCTGGACCTGCGCGCCATTCCGGGAGGGATCCTCGTCCAGGAGCCCGACTGGATGTCGGCGGAAGAGTTCGACTGGAAGGTGGTGACGCCGCGCGCACCATCGCCCGAGGAGGAAAAATCCCTACGCATCGCCTGGACGGTCGCGCGCCACGTGAAGAGCAACGCCATCGTTCTTGCCGACCAAAGCGGCACACTCGGCATCGGAGTGGGTCAGATGAACCGGGTGGATTCGTCGCGGATCGCGGCCGAGCGCGCTGTGCTCCCGCTGGAGGGATGCGCCCTGGGCTCGGACGCCTTCTTCCCGTTCCGCGATGGGGTGGACGAAGCCGCCAAGTGCGGGGTAAAGGCCATCGCCCAGCCGGGCGGCTCGAAGCGCGACGAGGAAGTGATCGAGGCCGCGGTCGAGCATGGCATCGCCATGGTGTTCACGGGCCGGAGACATTTCCGCCACTAAGATGCAGCCTTCCGATCTTCCAACCCTATTCGCTGGTCCGGAGACGGCTTCTCCGGCGGAGACCTACCGCCGGGTTGGCGTGTTCCTGAACGCGCTGGCGGCGTTCCCCAAAAAAAGCTGGCGGCCGCGTATCATTTCGCGGGGCGTCCGGGCCGAGGGTCCCGGCCTGGATCGGATGCGCCGTCTCCTTGATCGGCTCGGTATGTCTTTTCGCGGTCGCTCCGTCGTCCACGTCGCCGGAACCAGCGGGAAGGGCTCGACCGCGCTCATGATCGCGGAATCGCTCCATGCTGCCGGCCGGCGGACGGCGGCGTTTTTCTCGCCCCATGTGACCTCGCTGTCCGAGCGGTTCTGGATGTGCGGAAGGGTGGCCGGAGCGGATTTGGTGGGCCGTGCCGCGAGGCGCGTTGCCGGAGTGGCGGCGGAGATGGCGGGCGATGTCGAAATTGGCCCCCCCTCTTATTTCGAGAGCGCCCTGGCGCTGTTGCTCCTATGCGCCGAGGAGGGAGCTTGCGAGTTCATCGTTCTCGAGGCGGGCCTGGGCGGAACCTATGACGCAACGAACGCGGTGGCGCCGGGCGTCCTCGATGTCCTGACCTCCATCGGGCTCGATCATACCGACCTGCTCGGTGACACGGTCGAGCAAATTGCGCGCGACAAGGCGGGGATCATTACACCCGGCGGGGGTGTCATCACCGCCGCCCTCGTGCCGGAGGCAATGGGCGAGGTCCAAGCCGCCGCCGCTGCGCGCGCGGCCGCGCTTCACGCATCTCCCGAGGCGGAGGCCGTCGTTTGCGGCGAGGATGGATGCCGGTTCACCCTCCACTTTCGGGACGGTATACACTGGGAAGGGGTGCGGACCCGGATGATGGGCGCCCACCAAGCGGCGAACGCCGCCCTGGCTGCGGGCGCGTGCCGGCTTCTGGGCCTGGAGGAGGGGGATATTCGGGCAGGACTCTGGGAGGCGCGCCTGCCTTGCCGTATCGAGCGGATGCCCGGCGATCCCCCGGTCATTCTCGACGGGGCGCATAACCGGGCCAAAATCCGCGCGCTGACCGATACACTCGGCAGGATTCCGGCGGACCGCCGCCTGTTTGTCTTGGGCGCCATTGGGGACAAGGATTACGCTGCCTTGGCGTGGGAGCTGGCCGGGGAGCTGGCCGGTCCGGCGGATCGGTATTTCGTGACGCTCCCGCCGGGGGATGCCCCCCGGCCGGGCCTTTCACCCAAAAAGTTTGCGCGCGCCCTTCGCGAAGCCGGCGCACGGGAGGTCGAGGAATTCGTCGATCCCTGGCAGGCTTTCGGTCGCGCCATCGAAGAGGCGGGCGAGAGCGATCTTGTCGTCGTGGCAGGCTCGCTTTTCTTGGCGGGAGAGCTTCGCAAGCGTTGGGTGAGCGAGGAGCAAATCGCATGGGCGGGGTCGGCTTTTCATCCGGAGGTTTGGAAGTGAGAAAAACCCTGACCTTCCTCCAGAGCGGGCGGGAGATTCCGCCCGAGGCCGTTTGCCGCGACAGGCGGATTGATTTCACGCGCCCGCGGGTGATGGGCATCATCAATGCGACGCCGGACAGTTTTTCGGACGGGGGCCGCTTCGCAGATCCTTTTGCGGCGCTCGATATGATCGCCCGGATGACCGAGGAGGGGGCCGACATCATCGATATCGGCGGGGAGAGCACCCGCCCGGGCTCGGGGGAGGTGGACGAGGCGGAGGAGCTTCGCCGTGTGATGCCGATTCTCGAGCGCCTGGACATGACCGCTGGCCCCTTGATCTCGATCGATACGAGAAAGCCGGCGGTGGCGAGGGCATCGCTCGAGGCGGGCGTTCATATCGTGAACGATATCGGCGCCTTTGCCGATCCCGGGATGCGAGCGGCGGTGGCCGAAGCGGGAGCGGCGGCTGTGCTCATGCATATGAAAGGAGAGCCGGGCACCATGCAGGAGGCGCCGGTCTATTCGGATGTCGTCCGCGAGGTGGCGGGGTTCCTCGAGGAGCGGGCCGGGGCGGCCGAGCAGGCGGGCATTGGAAGCGTCTGGGTGGACCCTGGGATCGGGTTCGGAAAAAGCTGGGACCACAATCTGGAAATACTTCGAGCCCTTTCGTGTTTCACGAAATTGGGGCGGCCGCTCGTTGTCGGGGTCTCGAAGAAAACCTTTATCGGCAAGGCCACGGGCGTGGAGCGGGCTGCGGATCGGCTGATCGGAACCAAGGTGGCCGAGGCTTTCGCAGTGATGGGCGGTGCGGACGTCATCCGGACGCACGATGTCGGGGAGGCGATCGAGGGGATCAAAATGGCGAAGGCCTTGGTGCGCGGGACGGTGGCGCCCGAAAACTTCAGGGAGGTGCGTTAATCGGTGCTGGAATACATATTTGAGTTTTGGTGGATGCTTCCAGTCGCATTTTGCATCTGCCTGATAGCGACCAGTTCAAGCGTTGAGGGGGCCGTATTTTTTACGCCGATATTTATCCTGGTTTTCCCGTTTATCGCGGGCGTGAAGATCGTTCCGATAGAGGCTATTTTTCTGGCTTTATCCATTGAATTGTTTGGATTCGGTAGCGCCTTGATCGGCTATTTCCGGTGGGGGCTGGTGGATCTCTCCATCGTGAAGAAGGTGCTCCCGGTTTCGGTTCCGGTCGGAATGGGGTTCGGTTTTCTGGCGCATAAGGTGCCCTCCCACCTGATCCTGGGATTCCTGGGCGGGCTGATGGTCGTTCTGTCGGTGCTCATGCTCTACTCCTACCTCGCGGGCGGGATCCACGGCCCGGACGGGGAGGAGGGCGAAGGTCTGCCGACCCGGGTGGATTCGCTGGGCCGACGATACTGGTATACCTACGAGCATGGACCTGTCGGGGTGTCCTGGTCCGGGTTCGGAGGCCTCTTGGTCGGCCTGACGGGCATCGGAATCGGCGAGCTTACGACGACCATGCTCATCCTCCGGAACAAGTTGCCCGTCCGGGTGGCCATCGGCACCGGCATCATGATCGTTTTCTTCACGGCGTTCATGGCCACCCTCGTCCATGCCTATGTCTTCTCCTCGGGCGAGCTCAACGTTCACTGGAATGTCCTGTTCATGACGATTCCAGCCGTTGCCTGTGGCGGTCAGGTCTCCCCGTATATCAATAGCCGGGTGGACGGCGAGAAGATGAAGGCATTTTTGTCGCTGATATTCATCCTCGTTGGCGGGCTGCTCATTTGGCGGGGCGTGGGCGGATAGGGGGGAGTTCCTTCCAGGCCCGTTATTGACACGAAAGCGGCCAGTCACTACCCTTTGGTTCACCGCCGGGATCCAGCCGGGACCCGGACGGTGGAGTCGTTGTTTGAAAATTTGATTTCAGACCTTTCGGCGTTCACCTTCATGGAGGGAACGACCATGAGCACAGTTTCAACGCGCAGGAAAATCACCACAAAAACCATCCGTGCCCGCAAGGGCAAGACCAAAATCACCTCTCTCACGGCCTACGATTATCCGATCGCCAAGCTCGTGGACGAATCCGGTGTGGATGTCATCCTGGTCGGAGACAGCCTGGGCATGGTTGTGCTGGGGTATCCGGACACGACCCACGTCACGGTGGACGATATGGTCCACCACACCAAGGCGGTCAGCCGGGCCAAGCCGAACGCCCTGCTAGTGGCTGACCTTCCGTTTCTCTCCTTCGGCGTCACCCGCCGCGATACGATTTACAACGCAGGCAGGCTCATCCGCGAGGGTGGGGCCGAGGCCGTGAAGCTCGAAGGCGGAGAGCGCGTGCTAGGCGACATCCGGGCGTTGGTCGAATGCCAGATTCCGGTCATGGGCCACGTGGGGCTTACCCCCCAAAGCGTTCACGCATTCGGCGGATTCAGGGTGCAAGGGAAAAAAGAGGCCGAGGCGGATCAGGTGCTCCGCGATGCGGTGGCCGTCCAGGAGGGGGGCGCCTTCAGTGTCGTTCTTGAGGGGATTCCAGCCTGCCTTGGCGCGCGCATTACCCAGGAAATCGATATCCCCACCATCGGCATCGGTGCCGGGCCCGATTGCGACGGCCAGGTTCTGGTGACGCACGATATGTTGAACTTGTTCCAGGATTTTACCCCGAAATTCGTCAAGGTCTATACCGATCTCGGAAATGCCTCGCTGGAGGCCATGGAGCGGTATTGCCAGGAGGTCCGTGACGGCATATTCCCCTCCGGAGAGAATTCCTTCTAAGCGCATATCCCTCTCGGATTTGGTAGGATTGGCCCCAAGAGTTCCGGATGTGTTCCCGGAGGTTCTCGAACCAACCCTATCTTTGGAGAGGGTTCCTTGAAATCCTATTCCCTGGCCAACCGTTTTCTCACCATTTTGCCCTGGCCCGCGCCGCCCGAAGAGCCCGGGGCGGACGATGTCCGTAGCGCTCTCGTGCGGTTTCCCCTCGTGGGCCTCGCTCTGGGACTCATTCTGGTCGCCGGGGACTTTGTTTTCAGCCTGGTGTTTCCCATTTCGATTAGGAATGGAATTCTGGTCGTTGCGCTGATCGTCCTCACGGGGGGAAGGCCGCTCACCGCCGCCGCCTCGTGTGCGGGCCAGTTGGCTTGGGATAAGGAGGGGGCGAAGGGGGCGGCCTATTCCGGCGGGCTGGCGATCGGTGCCATTCTTCTCCTGAAATTCGCCGCCCTGCTGGCCTTGAGCGGGGAGGGGCGGTGGTCGGCTTTACTGCTGGCCCCCGTGCTTGGCCGGGCCGTAATGGCCTACCTTGCGGTCCAGGTCCGGGAGGCGGGCGGCGGTGATGGAGCGGCCCCCTATATCCCCGATGAGGCCTCGCTTGACGAGGGCTATGCCACAGTGGGCTGGACCCTGGCGGTGTGCCTGGTTTTCGGGTGGTGGGGGGGGCTCGTTATCGCCCTCGTCTCCGCCGCCGCAGCGGTCGGGATCAGGCGTTTCATCGAAAGCCGCGAGGGCCAGTGGGGCGGAGATATCCATTCCGCTTCGGGAGAGGTCATCGAAACGTTCGCGTTATTGCTCGCGGCGGCATGGTGGAGCAACTAGCAAGGCAGGCACATCGATTCTCTTCCTTTTTTGATTCAACCGAATTCTATCCTCCGTTATCTTCCGTATTGAGGCGGTCCTCGAGGCGGTCCTCTCGAAAATATTTCCATGACTTTCGTTTTTTATTTGGTTATTTAATCGATTTCTGCTTTCGATCTCCCCTTGAAACGTTCTGGTTATTTTCCTCATAAATTTTTTCCCCCACTTTTTACCACACCACAGTATATAGTATTTTAATGAAAAATAATGAAAGATATATACATATATAGTGACATATGATTTTTTTCAGTTTTTTGTTGGTATTAATTATATATGCCGGACAGCACAAAAATTCTTTAAAACAGTTGATTTTCCTTGATTTTTAGAATATTTGTATTGACACTCCCTTGCGAAGACGTTATATACGAAACATTAGTGGGGAAATGTGGGGAGCAGTGGGGAAGTCAAATCATGTTGATTAGCTCCCATGTGGTTTCAATAGACGCGAAGGGGCGCGTCAGTATCCCCGCCCGGTTCAGGGAATATCTGAATGCCACTTTCAGGGATCGTCTCATTCTTCTGGATATGGACGGGTGCATCTTTGCATACCCCCAGGAGGAGTGGCAGAGGAGGTTCGGGGACAAGGTCCAGGACCTGCCCACCCACCGGCCTGCTGTTCGCGCCCACATGAGGCGAATGTACGGCAAGGCCGTGCCGGTTGAAATCGACAAGCAGGGGCGAATTTTGCTGCCCTCCCGGCTGCGCGAGGCGGCGGCCATCGACAAGGAAGCCGTCATCGTCGGACTCGAAAATAAATTCGAGGTATGGGGCCGGGAGCGATGGGATCGAATGATGGAAGAGGAACCCGGGAGCATCGGCGAATCCGGAGAAGATTCGGGCGATGACCTGATTGAGCTGGAGTTTTAGATTCTGGCGGAGAGCTTGATGAGGAGGGGGCTTGTTGGCTGCGATAGCGGGAGCCCATTCGATAGAGCGAGGCTGCCGGTTCGATGGGCGGCATCGGACCGATGAGACGAGAATGACCGCGTCTCACGTTCCGGTCATGGTTCGGGAAGTCCTTGACTTCCTGTCACCAGCTCCGGGAGCCGTGTCCTTAGATACTACCTTGGGCGGAGGGGGACACGGTTTTGCGGTTTTGGAGGCGATTCAGCCATCGGGTGTGCTGATCGGCTGTGACCGGGACGTAGACGCGGTAAATTTGGCGCGGCGGCGGCTGGCCCCTTTCGGGCCCTCCGTCCGGCTGCATCATACCCACCATTCCGAGATCAAGAAAATTGTCGCCCAGGAGGGCTTCGACTCCGTCGATAGTGTCCTCTTCGATCTCGGGCTTTCGTCCATTCAACTCGATTTGCCGGGCCGCGGTTTCCGGATAGATTCTTCCGACCCCCTCGATATGCGCATGGACCAGAGCGGCGGCCCGACGGCAGCCGATTTGATAAACGCGTTGCCGGAAAAAGACCTCGCGAACCTGATCTACGAATTTGGAGAAGAGCGGAAATCTCACGCCATCGCGCGGGCGATCGGGCGGGCCCGCGCGCGCAGGCCACTGGAGCGCTGCGATGAGCTTGCCGCTGTGGTGGTCTCCGTCGCCGCTCGGAGCGGCGGCGGAGGGCGCGGAAAAAGGTGGCGCATCCACCCGGCTACGCGGACCTTCCAGGCGCTGCGAATCGCCGTGAACCGCGAAATGGATACGCTTGAGGGAACGCTGCGCGATGCGGTGGACCTCCTTCGTCCCGGCGGCCGAATCGTTGTCATCAGCTTTCATTCGCTCGAGGATCGAATCGTGAAACACCTTTTCCGGGAGCTGGCGGCGGGCCGCGGGGAAGGTGGCTCCCTGGAGATTCTGACACGCAAGGTCGTGCGTCCTTCGCGGGAAGAGGTCGAATCGAATTCCCGTTCTCGGAGCGCGAAGCTCCGGGCGGCGGAGAAGCGCGAAGACGCATAGGAAAATGATGGGATTCCGGACGAAGGTCCGCGGCCGAGGGGGTCGGGGTCGTCCGCGGTTCCACTGGGAGTTTGATCTCCCGGTTTCCAGGACCGCCGCTTGTATCGCAGCGGTGGCGGCCAGCGCCATCGTCCTGGTGTGGCCGCATCTGGAGATGGTTCGAATCGGTTACGAAGTCGCTCGCTTGCAGGCAGAGCGCAAGGTTTTGGCCCAGGAGCGCAGGGTTCTCCGGGTCGAAATCGGTTCACTCCGCCAGCTGGATCGGGTTGAGTCGATTGCCCGGAATAAGCTGGGGATGGTTTTTCCGAGGCCGGACCAGATTGTGTATGTAATGGTTCCGGCCCGGCGCCCTTAATATATATTTTATACTGCCGATCTTCTTCCGCCTGGACCAGGATACGGGCCCATGATGAAGGGCTTCTTTACCCGCCTGATCGTGTGTGGCGTTCTCGTCGGACTGGGTTTCGGCGTACTTGTCGTCAAGCTGTTCATGATTCAGATCCGCGACCGCAAGCGCCTCGTCGCCCATGCCGACCGGCAGTTGCGCCGCACGCTCTTCGTTCGCGCGAAGCGCGGGGATATCCTCGATGGCAGGGGGCGTCCCCTGGCCGTGAGCATGGACGCGCCTTCTCTGTACGCGGATCCACGGGAGGTGGAAAACCCCTCGGAAGCGGCCCGGAGGCTATCGAAAATTCTGGGCATTCCCCGCGGGAAGCTGAAAAGAAAATTAAGCCGGTGGGGACGCTATGTCTGGCTCCGGCGGAAACTGACGCCCGGTGAGAAGAGCAGGATTCTCGCTCTCAACCAGCCCGGCCTGGGTTTTGTCACCGAGAGCCGGCGGTTTTATCCCAAACGAGAGCTCGCCTCCTCTCTGCTTGGATTTGTCGGCGTGGACGACAACGGACTGGCCGGCATGGAGCTTGTCTTCGAAAAGGATATGAAGGGGCGGCCCGGCCGGATTCGCATCGAGCGGGACGCCAAGGGCCGGTCGGTGCATCCCGAGGCCGGTATCGTCAACCGGCTCGAGCCGGGCGCGGACATTCGCCTCACCGTCGACGAGGTCATCCAGTACATCGTCGAAAAAGAACTTCGCCTGCAGCTTGAGCGGACGGGAGCGCGCAGGGCGATCGGCGTCATGGCAGAGCCCACAACCGGGCGTATCCTGGCGATGGCCACCGTCCCCGGGTTCAACCCCAATGCCTATGGCCGCTACAGTCCCGTTCTTTGGAAGCAGGCGGCCGTTCAGAATGTCTATGAGCCGGGCTCCACCTTCAAGATCGTCACGGCGGCCGCCTATCTGAGTTCGGGCAGAAAACTGACCAAGCGTTATTTCGCCGAAGAGGGGGAATACCGCATCGGGGGCGGTCGGATGGTCCTGCACGATCTAAAAAAATTTGGTTGGCTGACGGCCGAGGAGATCATCGTGAAATCTTCGAATATTGGCACCTATAAAATGGCGAAAGACGTGGGCGCCGGATATATTTACGAAATGGCCCGCCGCTTGGGGTTTGGCTCGAAAAGCGGGGTCGGTTTTCCGGGGGAGTCCGGGGGAATCCTGCGGCCGCTGAAGCGCTGGTCCAGCACCTCGCTCGCGTCGATCTCCATCGGCCAGGAAGTGGGCGTAACGCCCATTCAGTTGGTGATGGCGGTCGCGGCCATCGCCAACGGTGGCGTTTTGCGAACACCCCGGATCGTGGATGCGGTCGAGAGAGACGGGCGCGTCCTTCTGCGGCCAGAGCTTCCAGCTCCGCGGCGGGTCCTCTCCCCCCGGGTGTCGCGGCGGCTTGCGGCGTTGCTCCGGAAGGTGGTGACTTTCGGAACCGGGCGGTCCGCCGAAGTGCCCGGCTACGGGGCCGCCGGAAAAACCGGCACCGCCCAGAAGGTCGAGCGGGGCGCGAAAGGCTACAGCAAAACCAAATTCGTCACCTCCTTCGCCGGATTTGTTCCCTATGAAAAACCCCGAATTGCGCTTCTCGTAATGTTCGACGAGGGAAATATCCGGGGAGCGGCATGGGGCTCGACGATTGCCTCGCCGGTCTGGAAGCGAATTGCATGGCAGACGATGCGCTATCTCAGGGTGCCGCCCAAGGGCGCACGGGTGGTGGCCCTGAAAGAGGATGTGTTCCCGCCCAGCCGTCCGCCCCGGCCCGAGAGGGTTTCGTTGAGCGAGAAAATGTTTAGCCTGGCGGAAAAAGTGCGGAGCATTCTGCATGGCGTTCCGTCCCTCCGGCGATCGATGGAGCAGGCGCCTTGAGCGTGAATGTGATGACACGGAACCGAACCATGGAACTCGGCGAATTGGCGCTAGCCGTTCCGGGTGCGCGAATTGCCGGGGAAAAAAACACATGGGTGAGCGGCATGGCCTTCGACTCGCGCCGGATCGTGCGTGGGGATTTATTCTTCGCCGTACCGGGCCTCAATTTGGATGGACACGATTTTGCCGCCTCCGCCGTGGCGGCGGGCGCGGCCGCTCTCGTCCTGGAGCACGAGGTGGATGGACTCTCCGGCGATATTCCCCGGATTTTCGTTCCCTCCAGCCGGGAAGCGATGGCACTTCTCGCGGGCGCCTATTATGGACATCCCTCCGGGAGCCTTGCGCTCGCGGGCGTGACTGGGACAAATGGGAAAACCACCACGGCGTTTCTCATCGACGCCATTCTCCGGGCGGCGGGGCGAACGACCGGGCTGATGGGCACGATTCATTACCGCGTCGGGGATCGGATCGTCGAAAACCCCAGGACAACCTCGGAGGCCCCCGACGTTCAGTATTACCTCGCTGAGATGCTCGAGGCGGGGGCGAGTCATGCCGTGATGGAGGTATCGAGTCATGCACTGGCGATGGACCGCGTTATGGGCTGCGAGTTCGCTGCTGCCGTGTTCACCAACCTGACGCAGGATCACCTCGATTTTCACGGGGACATGGAGAGCTATTTTCAGGCCAAGCTCCGACTGTTTACCGAATTTTCGCCCGGGGTGTCCATCCTCAATATCGACGATCCGGCCGGAGAAAAAATCGCGGCTGCGGCCGGGGGAGAGGTGCGGACCTTCGGCTTGAGCGGAGACGCGGACGTGCGGGCCGAGGGTCTTTCGGTTTCCGCCGACGGAATGGTGTTCGATCTGGTTTGCCTGGAGGGGCGGGAGCGCTTGGAGACCACCCTCACGGGACATCACAACGCGAGCAATATCCTCGCCGCCTCGGCGGCCTGTCTCGTCTTGGGCCTGAATCTCGGAGAAATCGCCGGCGGGGCGGCCTCGCTGGAGAGCGTTCCCGGCCGCTTCGAGAAGGTGGATCTCGGCCAGCCGTTTCTCGTCGTGGTGGATTACGCCCACACCGAGGACGCCCTGGCGCGGGTTCTGGAGTTCGCCCGTCCGGTGACGAGCGGCCGGCTGCTGACGCTGATGGGATGTGGCGGAGACCGCGACAAGAGAAAGCGCCCCCTCATGGCCGCCGCCGCGCTTCGATCGAGCGATCTGGTGTTCATGACCTCCGACAATCCCCGCACCGAGGACCCCGGGGCTATCCTCCGCGAAGTCGAGGCCGGGGCGGATCTGGTCGAGGGGGGGAGAGAACGTGCGCGCGCCATCGTGGACCGGCGGGAGGCCATCCGCTGCATCATCGCCGACGCCGGGGCGGGAGATACCGTTTTGATTGCGGGAAAAGGCCACGAGACATACCAGATCGTAGGGGATCGCCAACTTCCATTCGACGATCGCGAGGAGGCGCGCGAAGCGTTGCGCCTTGCGGGGTACGGAGAATGATCGAGGTGGACATGGTTGCGGAATTCGCCGCTCACGAAATCGAAGAGGCCGTTTCGGGGAACCTCCTGGAGGGGCGGAGGGATATCCAAGCCTTCGGAGTGAGCACGGATTCCCGGACCCTCAAGGCAGGGGAGCTTTTCATTCCCATCGAGGGGCCAAATTTCGATGGCCACGATTTTCTGGAGGCGGCGCTCGAAGCCGGGGCGGCGGGATGCCTGGCCGTCCGGGGACGCCTGCCCCAGGTGCCCGGGAACGCCTTCGCGGTGGAGGTGGAGGACACCCTCCGGGCGCTGGGCGATCTCGCCCGTTTTCACCGGTCCCGGTTCGATGTGCCCGTGGTGGCGGTGACCGGCAGCAACGGCAAGACGACCACCAAGGAGATGCTCGGCGCCATCCTGGCCGAGGGCGGTGAGACGCTCATATCAAAGGGGAACCTGAATAATCTCATCGGGTTGCCGCTCCAGGTGTTCGGCCTGGGACCGCCGCACAAGCGGGCGGTGTTCGAGATTGGAATGAACCGGCCCGGCGAGATATGCCGCCTGGCCGAGATCGCCGCGCCCGAAGTGGCCGTAATCACATCGGTTGCCCCGGCGCACCTAGAGGGGTTGGGCTCGATAGAGGCCGTACGCGATGCAAAGGGGGAACTTTTGGAGGCGATGGGACCGGAGGGTGTGGCTGTCTTGCCCTCCGATGACCTGCAGTGCCGGATTCTGGACGATGGGTTCCGCGCGAAGGGGGGGCGTGTTTTGAGCTTCGGCCTCGGACCGGGTAGCGACGCTTATGCAACGGATATCCGGATGTCAGCCCAGGATGGAATCTCGTTCCGGATTCATCTGCACGGGGAGGAGGCGGAGGTGCGGCTCCGGGCGCTGGGGCGGCAAAACGTCCTGAACGCGCTGGCGGCGGCCGCCGCGGCTTCTCAACTGGGCAGTCCCCTGGTTGCAATCGCCCGGGGGATCGAGAGGGCGGTCCTTCCGGCCATGCGCCTTTCGGTTGAAGAAATCCGGGAGGAGGTCTTCCTTTTGAACGACGCCTACAACGCGAATCCGGCCTCCGTCCGCCAGGCCATCGAAACCTTGGCCGAGCTCAAGGGCGCGGGCCGGGCCTTCGCGATTCTGGGCGACATGAAGGAGTTGGGCGCCTACGAGGAGTTCGCCCACGTCGAAATTGGCCGCGCGGTGGTGAGCGGGAAAATCGATTTTCTGGCAACCGTGGGTCCGATGATGCGTTACGCGGCGCTCGAAGCCCTGGAGTCGGGAGTGGGGGCCGATTGGATCGAGCCCTGCAAAACACCCGAGGAAGCTGCCGCCTGGACGGCTAAGCGGTTGATGCCCGGCGACTGGGTGTTGGTCAAGGGGTCGCGCTCGATGGAGATGGAGCGCGCGGTGGAGGCTCTGCGAGGCTGATGTTGTACGCAATTACGATCGCCATGAGCGAATGGATCTCGGCCCTGAACGTCTTCCGGTTCATCACATTCCGGTCCGCGGTGGCGGTCATGTTCGGGATGGGCATCTGTCTCATCCTGGGTCCCGGTCTGATCAAAGCTTTGAAACGGCGAAGGATTGGCGAGGAAATCCGCGCCGATGGCCCGCAGAGCCATTTCTCGAAGGCCGGCACGCCCGCCATGGGCGGGTTGTTGATCCTCTTCAGCGTGATCTGTTCGATTCTGCTCTGGAACAGTCTCGCCAACCGGTTCGTTTGGCTGATTTTGTTCGTTTTGGCCGGATTCGGCGCGCTGGGCTTCGCCGACGATTACATGAAGGTCGTGCTCAAAAACAAAAAGGGAATCACCCCCCTTCGCAAGTTCACGATTCAGGGAATCCTCGGCCTGCTGGCCGGCTACGCGCTCTACAGCGGGATGGTCGAGCCCTCTTTCCGGTCCGTCGTTATGTTCCCTTTCTTTAAAAATATCCAGCCCGATATCGGTATCTGGTATGTGCCCTACGCGGCGCTGGTGATCGTGGCGACGAGCAATGCGGTGAACCTCACCGACGGCCTCGATGGGCTGGCCATCGGCCCCTACATAGTGGCGGTGGGGGCCTATCTCGTATTCAGCTATGTCGCGGGACACGCGGTCATCTCCCGCTATCTTCTCGTGTTGCCGGTGCGGGGAGTGGGCGAGCTCGCAATCGTTTGCGGGGCGCTGTTCGGCGCGGGACTGGGGTTTTTGTGGTTCAACGCCTATCCGGCGCAAATTTTCATGGGCGATGTGGGCGCGCTGCCGCTGGGCGCCGCCCTCGCCGCCATCGCTCTGTCCATCAAGCAAGAACTCCTTCTTTTCCTGGTGGGCGGTTTGTTTGTTCTCGAGGCGTTATCGGTCATCGTCCAGGTGACTTCGTTCAAGACCACGGGCCAGCGGATTTTCCGGATGGCCCCGCTCCACCATCACTTCGAGGAAAAGGGGTGGTCCGAGCCGAAGGTGATCGTGCGCTTCTGGATCGTTGCCGTGGTGCTGGCGCTGTTGAGCCTGAGCACCCTGAAGCTGAGATGACGGGCGCCGTGCTGGATCGAATATCGGCTGGTTGGGAGGCGGCGCTTCCCGGCCGAAAGACCGTGGTGATGGGAATGGCCAGGACCGGGTGCGCGGCGGCGGCGGCCCTGGCGAAAAGGGGCGCGAACGTGGTGGCGACCGATCTGAAAGAGCCCGCCGGGTTGGCGGGGAGGCTTCCGCCCGAGGTGGCATTGGAGTTGGGCGGCCACCGCGAGGAGACGTTTCGCGGCTGCGATCTGCTGATCGTGAGCCCCGGGGTGCCGGCGACGAACCCGTTTATCGCCGCCGCGCTCGAAGGAGGAGCCGAGGTGATTACCGAGATCGAACTGGCATCGCGCCTGACCTCGGTCCCCATCGCGGCCGTTACGGGGACGAACGGAAAAACGACGACGGCCGAAATGCTCAGCGGCATTCTCGAGGAAGCCGGATTCCGCGCCCCGGTCGGGGGAAACATCGGCCGGCCCATGACCGAGATGGCCGAGGAGATAGGGGAGGAGGCGGATGTTTTCGTGTGCGAGGTGAGTAGCTTTCAGCTCGAATGGTCGCCGACGCTGCGGCCGCGCGTGGCGGTCATGACCAACGTGTCGCCGGATCATCTCGACCGGCATCCGGACCTGGACGAGTACGCCGGGTTGAAGGCCCGCCTTTTCGCGAACCAGGGCCCCGGAGACGCCAAGGTTGTGAATGCGGACGATCCTCTCACGGCGCGCTATCTCCCGGCCGGGCTCCAGCAGGCGCTGTCTTTCAGCCGGAAGCAAGCTCCTGTCCGGGGCGCTTACGCCAATGAGCGGGATATCTACATCGTCGAGGGCAGAAAGTTCCGGCGTGTTTGCGCGACGGACGACCTTGCCGTGACCGGCGTCCACAACCTGGAGAATTTTTTGGCCGCCTGCGCGGCGGCCCATTTTATGGGGGCAGAGACCGGAGCCATGGCGCGCCTGGCGCGGCGCTTCAAGGGTCTGCCCCACCGGATGGAGGTCGTCGGCCAGATTGGCGGAGTGACCTGGATAAACGATTCGAAGGGAACGAATGTGGGCGCGACGGCGATGAGCCTGATGAGCGCCGAGGGCGGCGTATGGCTCATCGCGGGGGGCACAGACAAGGGTACGGACCTGGCGCCCATGCTCGGCCCGGCGCGGGACCGGGTCCGGGGGATGTTTCTCATCGGTGAGGCGGCGGATCGCTTCGCCCGGGTTTTTGAGGGTGAGGTCGCCGTGGAGCGGACCGGGACGTTGGGCGAGGCGGTTCGCCGCGCTGCGAACCTGGCCCGGGAGGGCGAGACGGTTCTGCTATCTCCGGCCTGTTCGAGTTTCGATCAATTCAGGGATTTCGAGCATCGGGGCGATATCTTCCGCGAGATGGTCCAGGAACTCTCGAAGGGAGCCGCCTCATGAGCCGCCGCGGAATTGACCCCGTTATTTTTTCCTGCGCTCTGGGCCTGATGGCGTTTGGTATCGTGATGGTTTACAGCACGAGTCACATCCTCGCCCTAGACCGGTATGGGGATCAGTATCATTTTGTGAAGCGCCACATCATGTGGGTCGGCATCGGGGTGGTGTCGATGCTGCTGGCGGCGCGGGTGGACATCCGGAGCTTTCGGCCCCTGGCGTTCCCGGTGTTCGTGCTATCGGCGGTCGGGCTTTTGATGGTCTTTATTCCTGGAATCGGCAGGGAGGCGGGCGGAGCCCGGCGCTGGATTTCGTTGGGGCCGATGAGCGTCCAGCCCGCCGAGTTCGCCAAGTTTGGCCTGGCGTTTTTCCTAGCGCATTTCCTGTCCGTCAAGGGCGAGCGGCTGAAGGATTTTAAGTACGGCTTTCTCCCCTCGGCAATGTTCACGGGCCTGGTGCTGGTGCTGGTTTTGGCCCAGCCGGACCTGGGGACGGCGATACTGATTGCCGCCGTGGCGGGAATGATGCTCTTCCTGGCCGGGGCGAGGTGGCTGCATCTCGTGGGGTGTGCCCTTTTGGCCTCGCCGGTTCTCTACTGGATGATTTTCGCTGTCCCCTGGCGGAAGCAAAGGATCTTGGCTTTCCTGGATCCTCTCAACTCGGCCCAGGACACGGGCTACCAGTTGTTTCAGTCTCTAATCGGGATGGCCCGCGGGGGAATTACGGGGATGGGCCTTGGCGAGGGAAAGCAGAAGCTTTTCTATTTGCCCGAGGCGCATACAGATTTCATCTACTCGGTGGTGGGCGAGGAACTCGGCTTGCTCGGTGGGCTGGCCGTGGCCGCGGTTTTCGCCGTCATTCTCTACCGCGGCCTCTCCGTCGCATCGCGCTGTAAGGATTCGTTCAGCGCGCTTCTCGCGGTGGGGGTGACCCTGCTGATCACCCTTCAGAGCCTGATCAACATGTCCGTCGCCTCGGGGCTGGTTCCCACAACGGGGGTCCCCCTCCCCTTGATCAGTTTGGGCGGGAGCTCCCTCGTGATGTCGCTCACCGCCCTGGGGGTTCTTCTCTCGATTGCCTCGGGGAGCGGCGCGGGCATTCCGAAGCGGCGGAACTCCGTCGGGGCAAATTCCGAAAACGGACAGGGGCTCCGGGTCGCATGGTCTTCCGGCGGGGGGAGGTGAGCATGCGTCTTTTGATCGCGGGCGGTGGAACTGGCGGTCATCTGTATCCAGGAATCGCCGTCGCGCGGGCGTGGCAGCGGTGCGGGCCCGAGTACCGCGTCCTCTTCGTGGGAACAAAGCGGGGGATCGAGGCGCGCGTGCTCCCCAAAGAGGAATTGCCTCTTGAGACAATCTCGGCCGCCGGGCTCTTGGGGCGCTCTTTCGCTCAAAAGCTCTTGGCCGCTGCCCAACTGGCGTGGGGAATTTTCCAGTCGTTGGGAATTGTGGGCCGCTTCGATCCGAACATTGTGCTGGGTGTAGGCGGATACGGCAGCGCACCGGCGGTGGTCGCCTCATGGCTCAAAAGAAGGCCCATCGTCCTGCTCGAGCAAAATGCCATGCCCGGGGCCGCCAATCGCCTGCTCTCGCGGATGGCGAAGCGGGTGGCCGTTTGCCTGCCCGGCGCGGCGAAGTATTTCGCCCGGGAGAAGGTCGTCGAGATGGGGCTGCCCCTCCGGGAGGAAATGAAGGCAGCCGGGCCGAGGCCGGATTCGTTCTGGAAAGGGCCGCTTCGGGTTCTCGTCTTCGGAGGAAGCCAGGGGGCGCATGCCATCAACGAATCGGTGGCCGAAGCCTTGGCACATCTGGGCGCCGCTGGAGAAAATTTCGAATTCGTCCACCAGACAGGGGAGAGGGACCTCGAGTGGATACGCCAAGCCTATGAGAGCGCGGGCGCCAAAGGAGAGGCGGAAGCGTTTCTTTATGACATGGCGGAGCGATACCGCTGGGCAAATCTGGCGGTGGCCAGGGCGGGCGCGATGACGGTGGGCGAACTCACGGCCATGGGCCTGCCGGCGCTCCTGATTCCGCTGCCCGTCTCGGCCCACGGGCACCAGGAGGCCAACGCGCGCTACATGGCCGACCAGGGCGCGGCCCGGATGGTTCTCCAGAAGGATCTCACGGGCAAGAGCTTGGCGGAATTTTTATTGGAGATGAACAGGGATCGCACGCTGTTGGCCGAAATGTCGCGCAAGGCCCTGGAGGCGGCCCGCAAGAACGCAACGGACGAGATGACCGCGCTTTGCCGAGAAACGGCCCGGACTTGAGGAACGGAAGGAATGATTAAACTCGGGAACAAATGGCATCCGATGCTCCGCCATACCCGGCGGGTCCATTTCATTGGAATCGGCGGCGCCGGGATGTGCGGAATTGCCGAAGTCCTGCTGAACATGGGCTATCAGGTGAGCGGATCGGAACTCCAGTCCAAGGAAATTCTTTTCTGCCTCCGCGGGCTCGGTGCGAATGTGATCGTGGGGCATTACCCGGAAAATGTGGATAATGTGGATGTTGTCGTTTACAGCTCGGCGGTTTCGCCGGATAACGTGGAAATTGTCGAGGCACGAAAAAGAAGAATTCCGGTCATCCGGCGGGCTGAGATGCTCGCCGAATTGATGCGGATGAAATTCAGCGTGGCCGTCGCCGGGACGCACGGAAAAACCACGACGACCTCCCTGGTGGCCTCGGTCATGGCTGCCGGGAAGCTCGACCCGACGGTGGTGGTGGGTGGCCTGCTGAACGCCATCGGTGCCAACGCGCGGCTCGGCACGGGGGATTATCTCGTCGCCGAGGCGGACGAAAGCGACGGAACCTTCCTGAGCCTTCTTCCCTCGATTGCGGTCGTGACGAACATCGACCCCGAGCATCTGGATTTCTACGGGGACTTCGAGTCCCTGAAGCGCGCGTTCCTCGAATTCATGAACAAGGTGCCGTTCTACGGATTTTCTGTCCTTTGCCTAGACCATCCGGTCATCCAGGAGCTCATTCCGCACGTGGAAAAGCGTTTCTTCACCTACGGATTCGGGACTCAAGCCGACTATACAGGAGAAAATTACCGCTACGTCGATGGCAAGGCGGTTTTCTCGGTTCGGCGCCACGGCGAGGAGATGGGCGAGATTCGGCTCAACATGCCGGGGCGACACAACACCGAAAACGCCCTGGCCGCCGTGGCTGTGGCCTGTGAACTGAATGTCGATTTTGGAGTGGTGCAGGAGGCCCTCCGGAATTTTGAGGGCATCGGCCGCCGCCTCGAGCGGGTGGGAGAGAGTGCGAATGTTCTTGTCATGGACGATTACGGCCACCACCCCGAGGAAATCCGCGTAACGCTCCGTGCCGTTCGCGAGGCCTGGCCCGGCCGGCGGCTGGTCGTCGCCTTTCAGCCCCACCGCTACTCGCGGACAGAGCACTTGATGGATTCGTTTCATACGGCGTTTTCCGATGCCGACGCTCTTTTCATCTTGCCCATCTACGCGGCGGGAGAAAGTCCCATCGAAGGGATCACTTCTGGCCGCATCGCCGAAGGTGTTTTGGCGCACGGCCACAAATCCTGCGTGGAGACGGCATCCATTTCAGAGTGTGTGCGCGGGCTCCTCCTCGAGGTAGGGCCGAGCGATCTGATTCTCACGCTGGGCGCGGGGGATGTGTGGAAGGTGGGCCAGGATTTGCTGAACCGGCTTCAATCTAATTCCGAACGGACGGACGAGGCGGGATGAGCGCTCATTTGATGGGGGAGATTGTGGCGAGCGATTTGAAGGAGATACTCGGCGGCCTCGGATGCGAGGTCCGCTTCGAGGAGTATCTTTCGGCTCATACCACGTTCCAGGTGGGAGGCCCGGCGGATGCGCTTGCTCTGCCGAAGGATGAGGGCGAACTCCTGGAGTTGCTCGAAAGATGCCGCTTGGGGGGTCTTCCGGTGACGGTGCTCGGCGGTGGAGCGAATACGCTGGTCCGGGACGGCGGGGTCCGGGGCGTGGTGATCTCTCTCGCGAGAGGTTTCCGCAGTCTCACGCTCAGGGAAGAAACCAAGGACCGGGCCCTCATGGAGGCGGGCGCAGGCGTGAAAATCCCCGCCCTGGTCCGCTTCGCCGTCGAGGGCGGATGGGAAGGGGTGGAATGCCTGACGGGGGTTCCCGGAACGGTGGGCGGTGCTTTGGCCATGAACGCGGGAACGGCCGATCGTTTTATCGGAGATGCCGTGGAAAGCGCCAGATGGATCCGTTTTTCGGAGGGAGGGGTAGAGAGGCTGCCCTCGGAGGATATCCGGTTCGGATACCGAAGCGCTCTCTTTCCCGAGCCCGGGCTGGTTTCAAGCGTCGTTTTTCGCCTTGCCCGGGGCGATAAGGACCAGTTGCGCGCCTTCATGCAAAAGGACGCCAGGGCCCGCCGGGAGCGCCAGCCCTGGGGGCTGCCCTGCGCGGGATCCATTTTCCGGAATCCGCCGGGCGGGCGCGCGGGCCTAATTATCGAAGCGCTGGGCCTCAAGGGCCACCGGGCCGGCGGCGCCGAAGTCAGCCGGGTCCATGGCAATTTTATCGTGAACCGGGGAGGAGCAACGGCGTCCGACGTGATTTCCTTAATCGATGAGGTGAAGCGCGAAGTCAGGAGGCGAAACGGGGCCAACCTCGTTTTGGAGCTTCAGGTGATTGGGGAGGATTTGCCATGAGCCGGCCGATGCCCGGGTGGGGTGCGGTGAGAGAAAGGGAAGCGGGAGCGAATCAGAAGGCGCGGCCCGCGAAACCGATCCCCAGGAAAAAAAGAGTCGCATCGAAGAAAAACCCCAAGGCCGCTTCCTCAAGAGGTTGGCTCTGGCCCGCCATCGGGTTTTTGGTGTTCGCCGAGGTTCTCCTCCTTGGGGGGCATGCGGTCCGGTGGGCGACGACAAGCGCTCGGTTCGTCCTGGGGGAGGTGAAAATCACGGGGCATGTGACGCTTGTCCCCGAATCGCTCGTCAAGCTTTCCGGCCTTCGCCCCGGAACGAATCTTTTCGATGTGGACTTGGAGCAGGTGCGCCGGCGCATCGAAACCAATCCCTGGGTGCGCCGGTCGAGCATTCGGCTCAGTCCGCCCAGCACCCTTCGAATCGAGATCGAAGAGCGCAGGCCCGTGGCTCTCGTCGATCGGAAAAACGCCGTCGCAGTGGACCGGGAGGGCGTCATCCTCGGGCCGCTACCCGGCACGACCGATCGGTGCTTTCCGCTGCTGGAGGGATTCTACAAAGAGGGCGGGAGGTCGGGAGATCGGATCACCCGGGAAGGTTTTGCCTTTGCCTATATGGCCGCTTCTCTTTTTTCAGGCGCACCTCTCGAGCGGGGGGAATGCCTGAGCGTCCGACCCGCGAAGGACGGAAACCTGTGGATCCGGGCTTTAGGAGGAAAAGTGAATCTGTTGGTGAACGAAGAAAATATAGAGGCCCAAGCAGCGCAATTTCATGCGGTTGCCAAGCGGATTTTAGATGATTGGAGCCCGCCCGCCGCTCCCATGCAAATGGATCTCACATTTCCAGGCCGGATTATTGTCCGGCCAACCAAATTTGATGGAGGGTCGAAAGGATGATGAAACGGTCCGCTGTGCTTGTGGGCCTCGACATTGGCACATCGAAGATCTGCGTCATCGTAGCGGAGGTGGCCGAGGACGGATCGCTCGAGATTGTCGGTCTCGGGAAACATCCCTCGAAGGGGCTCAACCGCGGCGCAGTGGTCAATATCGACCAGACGGTCGAGTCCATCCGGTCGGCGGTTGAGGAAGCGGAGTTTATCAGCGGCGTTCCCATCCGATCCGCCTTTGTCGGCGTAGCGGGAGGGCATATTCGGAGCTTCAACAGCAATGGAATCGTCGCCATCAAAAATAAGGTTGTTTCCGAGAACGACGTGGATCGCGTCATCGAGCAGGGCCGGGCTGTCACACTGGCCGCGGACCATCAAATCCTCCATGTCCTTCCGCAGGAATATATCGTCGACGATCAGGAGGGGATCACCGAGCCGGTCGGAATGGCGGGGGTGCGGCTCGAGTGCAAGGTTCATGTTGTCACCGGCGCCATCCCCGCCATCCAGAACATCATCCGGAGTGTGGAGCGAGCCGGTCTCGCGGTGGAAAAACTGGTCCTCCAGCCACTGGCCTCCTCCATCGCCGCGCTCACCGACGATGAGCGCGATCTGGGCGTCGCGGTTGTGGATATCGGCAGCGGAACCTCCGATGTCGCGGTGATTAGCAACGGCGCCCTGAAGTATTCGGCGGTGATTCCGGTTGGCGGGAACCACGTCACGAGGGACATCGCCATCGGTCTTCGAACCCCCGATCACCAAGCGGAGCGGATCAAACAGGAATTTGGCTGCGCCTTGGCGTCCATACTCGATCACGACGAGGAAATCGAGGTGCCCAGCGTGGGTGGAAGGCCGCCCCGGGTGCTCAGCCGCCAAATGCTGGCGGAGATCATCGAGCCGCGGATGGAGGAAATGCTTACCCTCATCCGGCGTGAAATCCAAAAGAGTGGATACGAGGATATTCTCCCGGCGGGGGTCGTGCTGACGGGCGGCGCCTGCATCATGCCCGGCACCGAGGAGTTGTCCGAGCGGATCCTTCAGCTCCCCGTCCGCCAGGGAGCCCCGGGAGGCATCGGCGGTCTGGTCGATATGGTCAACGGGCCGATGTATTCGACCGGCGTAGGGTTGGTCATGTTCGGAATGCAGGATGAAGGGCGGAGCCGGACCGGGTGGCTCGTTTCGGGAGGGAGAGGCGGCTCACTCCGCTCCGCGAAGGACACGATACGGACAATTTTTTCGAGCATATTCAGGTAATTGGAATTTCGGTCCGGAATACCGGGCAGTCGGAGTCAACGGGAGAAGATAATGAGCGATCTGATGTTTGAACTCGAACAGGCCAAGGAATGCCGTGCCAAGCTCTGCGTCATCGGCGTGGGGGGAGGTGGCGGAAACGCCGTGAACACGATGATTGCCTCCGGGATGGACGAGGTGAGCTTCGTCGTTGCCAACACCGACTCCCAAGCTTTGGAAAAATCGCTGGCACCCGAAAAAATTCAACTCGGGCTCGACCTGACCGGAGGCCTCGGCGCGGGCGGAAACCCCGAAATCGGACGCAAGGCGGCCCTCGAGGACACCGAGCGCCTTTTGTATTTCCTCGAGGGTCTCGACATGCTCTTCGTTACGGCGGGAATGGGCGGCGGGACCGGAACCGGCGCAGCGCCCGTGCTCGCGAGGATTGCCAAGGAGGCGGGGATCCTGACCGTGGGGGTCGTCACGCGGCCGTTCGATTTTGAAGGCCCCCGCCGAATGGCCCAGGCCGATGAGGGGATCGCCGAACTCAAGGAATCGGTGAATACCCTGATCACCATTCCGAATCAGCGCCTCCTCGGGATGGTGGAGCGGACCACCCCGATGAAGGAGGCCTTCAATCAGGCGAACGACATTCTTCTCCAGGCCTGCCGGGGTATTGCGGACCTGATCACCACACCGGGCCTCATCAACCTGGATTTCGCGGACGTGCGCACCATCATGCGAGATATGGGCGGTATGGCGCTGATGGGAAGCGGGGTCGGGAGCGGGGAAAACCGGGCGGTCATCGCCGCCCAGAACGCGATGTGTAGCCCGCTGCTCGAGGAGGGCTCGATTCAGGGCGCCCGCGGCGTTTTGATCAACATTTCGGGCGGAGAAAATTTGTCCCTCTTCGAGGTGAACGAGGCTTGCTCCCTCATTCACGAGGTGGCACATGAGGACGCCAACATTATCTTCGGCTCGGTGATCGATCCCGCGATGGCGGATGATATCCGGGTGACGGTGATCGCGACCGGATTCGGGCAGGGGCCCGCTGTCCGCGAGGTTCCGCCGCTTACCGGCGAATCGACCGGAACCGACGGACGGGACGTGCCCGCCTATATCCGGGCGAAAGGGGACAAGAAGGATTCGGCTTTGAGTTACCAGATAGACGATGATCTCGATATTCCTACGTTTTTGAGGAAACAAGCGGATTGACCCCCCTTCGCCGTCTACGGGAGATCCTCTCCCTAAGGGGCGGCGAATTCCCTTCCTTAACGCCAGGGGGGCTTCGGCCCCCCTGGCCCCTCCCTTTCGCGGGTGCGTGACGTGATTTCCTTGGGACGCGCCGCGAACTTATAATGAGATTCGAGACAGGTCGCCAGCCGTACTACCGGGCGATATTTCCCGTATTCAGGATCCAAAGGACAACGGTTTTCCAATGCGGAATCTGGAAATTCACGAAGAAAACGGGGTGGAATTTCTCACTTCGCCCCTGCTCGAAAAATGCGGATTCGTGCGTCATGCCTTCAGCACCCGGCGTGGCGGGGTGAGCGAAGGCCCCTATGACTCCCTCAATCTGGGCGCGGCCAAGGGAGAAGACCCTGTACGGGTCGAGGAAAACCGGAGGCGCTTTTTCGAGGCTGCGGGGCTCGCTCCCGAAAGAGTGGCTGAGGTTTGTCAGGTCCATGGGGCGGAGGTGATCGACGCAAATAAGATTCGGGACGAAGGAGGGGTGTCGGCCGATGGCGTGATGACCGACCTGCCGGGGATCGCGGCAGCTGTCCAGACGGCGGATTGTGTCCCGGTCCTCCTGGCCGATCCGGTGAAGCGCGGCGTGGCCGCCGTTCATGCCGGGCGGCGCGGTACGGCGGCTGGCGTCCTCGTGTCGGCAGTCGCCGGGATGAAAAGGCGCTTCGGATCGGAGCCGAAGAATCTGGTCGCCGCACTGGGGCCGGGAATATCCGGACAGTGCTACGAGGTGGGCGGGGAGTGCATTCCGCCGTTTCGCCTGAGGTATCCTGGTTGGAGGGATTTTTGCGTTCAGGTGGGCGGCGGGCATTGGCTGCTCGATCTGCCCGAGGCTGTCCGGATTCAACTCGTATCGGCGGGCGTCCCTGAGGAGGCGATCGATCTGGCGCCCCACTGCACGTTTTCCGAGTCGGCGAGATTTTTTTCTTATCGCAGAGATGGCGGGCCGACCGGCCGCCTCCTGTCGGTGATCGAAATTATTTAGGTTTCACTCTCGGGAGAGGGAATCGCATGGGATTCAGCTGCAGGCGATACGAGGCGGTCCTGGAGCGGATCGCGGAAGCGGCGCGCAAGGCGGGGCGTTTGCCGGGCGAGGTCGAACTCGTCTCGGTGACCAAGACTCAGCCGCCGGAGGTGCTCGCCGAAGCCATTGAAGGCGGGGTGGCCATTTTGGGGGAAAACCGGGTGCAAGAGGCCCGGGAAAAGCGAAGTCTCCTCCTTCCGGAGCTTGCCTCGCGCGCCAGGTGGCATCTCATCGGATCGCTCCAGCGCAACAAGGCGCGCCAGATACCGGGCCTATTCGATGTGGTCGAATCGGTCGATTCACTGCCTCTGGTAAAGGAACTCGCGCGCAGGGCCAGTGCCCAAAGCGGAGAACCGCTGGAAGTGTTCATCCAGGTCAATATGGGGAATGAGCCCCAAAAGGGGGGAGCCCCGCTCTCCGAGGTCCCGGCGCTGCTCCGCGAGATCGAGGGGATGCCCTCCCTCCGCGCGGTGGGCCTCATGTGCATCCCTCCCCTCGGCCGGGCGCCGGAGGAGAGTCGCCCTCATTTCCGGCAACTGAGGGAGCTTCGAGACCAGGCCATCGAAGCGGGCCACGAATCGGTGCAGGGCCTTTCGATGGGAATGTCGGCGGATTTCGAGGTGGCCATTGAGGAAGGAGCCACCAGCGTCCGCGTCGGAACGGCCATTTTCGGGGCACGGATCGCCCCTTGAGGCTTGCTCCATTCCCTTATTCTTCTTCGGTTTGTTTTGAGTCTGCGATTCCAGTAGGCTCAATATGATGGAATCTGTATTTTTTGCATATTGGAGAGTTCGCAATGGTTTCCGAGCGAATCGCCGTCATCGGCGGCGGCAATATGGGCGAGGCGCTAGCCGGGGGAATGGTGAACGCGGGCTACGTCTCGAAGGACCGAATTGTCTTGGCCGAGCCTGTGGAGGATCGCCGGAATTACCTGAAATCAAAAGGGTTCGATACCGTTGCCGAAGGTTCCAAGGCCGTGGATGGGGTCGCCTCGGTCTTGTTTGCCGTAAAGCCCCAAGATTTGGGGGCCGTTTTGAGCCAGCTCAAGGGAAAGGTGACAACCGGCCACCTGCTGGTATCCATCGTCGCCGGGGCCCCGACCGCCCGCTATACCGAGGCGTTCGGCGACAGTGCCCGGATCATCCGCGTGATGCCGAATACGCCGGCCCTTGTCGGCTCGGGAGCCGCCGGGGTTTGCGCCGGCGGCGCCGCCACGGACGAAGACCTTGCGGCCGCCCTGAAAATGCTCGAATCCGTGGGCCGCGCGGTAGAGATGCCCGAATCGCTGATGGACGCCGTGACCGGCCTCTCGGGCAGTGGCCCGGCCTATGTGTTCCAGTTTATCGAGGCGCTCGCGGACGGGGGTGTCCGCGTCGGCCTGCCCCGGGACAAGGCTCTCATGCTCGCCGCGCAGACCGTAATGGGTTCGGCCCAGATGGTGCTCGACCTCGATGAGCATCCGGCCCGGTTGAAGGATATGGTCGCCTCCCCGGGCGGCACGACCATCGCCGGCCTCCATGCCCTCGAAGCGGGTGGCCTCCGGGCCGCTGTTATCAACGCCGTCGTCGCCGCCACGGAGCGAAGCAAGGAATTAGGAAAAAATTAGGGAAATTTCACCGATGAGGACCGTCAAGTGTTTTTGATTTCCAACTTCATCTCGGCATCCGCGAATATTATCGATATCGTTCTGAATATTTTCATGTGGGTGGTCATTATCCGCGCCCTTCTTTCCTGGGTGAATCCGGACCCCTACAACCCGGTCGTGCAGATTCTCTACCGATTGACCGAACCTGTTCTCATGCCCATTCGATCCAGGCTCCCGGATTTCGGCGGGCTGGACCTCAGCACGATGGTCGTTCTTATCGGGATTATATTTCTTCGAAGTTTTCTGGTTCCGAGCCTGTACGAATTTGCCCGCGTGATGCGTTGAGCCACAAAAAACAAGGAGTGGACCCATGAAGCTGACTGGCGCCGACATTCGAAGGCAGGATTTTCCCAGAAAAATGCGCGGCTACGATCCGCACGATGTCGACGCATTTCTCCAGGTCGTCGCGGATACCGCCGACCAACTGAATATGAAAAACGAGGAATTGACCGAGGAGGTCGTGGAGCTAGCCAAAAAGGTCGCCGAAATGCACCACCAGCGCGATCAACTCGATCGCAGTCTTCAGGCGGTGAACGACCTCCGCGAGGAGGTGAGGACGCGCACGGAAGCCCTGCTTGAGAACGCGCTGGCCGAGGCCGAGCAGATTATGAATCGGGCCGAGGAGGATTCGTCCCGCATACGCCAGGAGGCGGAGTGGAACTCCCGCCGGTTGCGGGAGGAAACATCTTCGCTGGAAAAACTTCGCGATAAAACGATCCGGGATTTCGCCGAACTCCTGGGAACGCAGACCCGCCTTCTCGCAAACGAGGCGGAGCGGATGGGTGTCGATATATTGGCGGCTGACAGCGGAAAGGTGGTCCCGATCAACCATAAAGCGGAGGGCGAGGGATCGTGATTCCGGTCCGGCGCGAAAGCGGCGGCCTGAGCTTTGAGGTGGCAGTCCTTCCCCGCTCTTCGCGGGTGGCCATCGAGGGGGAGTTCGACGGTGCCCTGCGGGTCCGTCTGACGGCGCCGCCCGTGGACGGTTCGGCGAACAAGCAGTGCGCCGAGGTGTTGGCGAAGGCTTTCGGGGTTCCCAAAAGCGCAGTTGAAATCGTGTCGGGAAAAAGTTCGAAGCGCAAGAGGGTCCGTATCCTGCACGGCGATGCCTCTACCATCGAAAACGAGCTGGCCACGCTGCTCGATATGACTTCCTGACCTCCCCGCCGAATAGTTCCTTCCGCACCCTACGCCATCGGAGATGACTTGGAGATCGAGGGAAATTTCAACACGGTCGAATACCGCAGCGGTGCGCTCCGGCTGATCGATCAGCGGCGCCTGCCCGCCGAGGAGAGCTATGTCGAGTGCCGCTCGGCGGGCGAGGTGGCGGAAGCTATCCGCGCCATGACCGTGCGCGGCGCACCCGCGATCGGCGTTGCGGCGGCCTACGGGATGGCGATGGCGGTGGGGAGAAGCGCGCATCTGGGCCCGGAGGCGCAAATCGCGGTGCTGGACGAAGCTGCCGCAGTCCTTTCGGGGGCGCGGCCCACGGCGGTGAACCTGTTTTGGGCCATTCGGCGGATGCGCGAGGCGGCCGAGGCGTCCGAATTCGCCGGGGAAAAGCTGGCCGAGGAGCTTCTTGAACTCGCCCACGAGATACACCGCGACGATATCGCCACATGCCGCCTGATCGGAGATCACGGCGCGGCCCTCCTTTCGCCCGAAACCAGTCTGCTCACCCACTGCAACGCAGGTGCCCTGGCCACGGCCGGATACGGAACGGCCGGCGGGGTGATCCGGAGCGGGTTTCGTGAGGGGAAGGTAAGCCGGGTGTTCGTGGACGAGACGCGACCATTTTTGCAGGGCGCAAGGTTGACGGCTTGGGAACTCAGGCGCGACGGCATTCCGGTCGTTCTGATCACGGACAATATGGCGGCCTATTGCATGCGGCTCGGGAAGATCGGCGCCGTAGTTGTCGGGGCGGACCGGATCGCCGCCAACGGCGATGTGGCGAACAAGGTCGGCACTTACGGCCTGGCCGTCCTGGCGCGAGAGCACAAGATTCCGTTTTATGTGGCCGCCCCGATGAGTACCATCGACATGGACACGCCGAGCGGGGACGAGATTCCCATCGAGGAGCGCCCGCCCGAGGAGGTGCGCCGCATCGGCGATACTCTCATCGCCCCCGAAAAGGTGGAGGTGTTTAATCCCGCCTTCGACGTGACGCCCGC
>DNYS01000217.1:7094-30794 GCA_003506735.1 Nitrospinota bacterium | reverse complement strand
GAATCAACGGAATAGAGCAGATTCCCGGTGGATTAGGCTTTCCAATCCAGCCTGTTGACCTGGGAAAGACGGGGGCATATAAACTGACTCGCCCGGCCTGTCGGCATTCATCTTTATAACGCGGGGGCTGTAGCGAAGCTGGTTATCGCGCCGGCCTGTCAAGCCGNNTCGTCTAGAGGCCCAGGACACCGCCCTTTCAAGGCGGCGACGGGGATTCGAATTCCCCTGGGGGCACCCGTGGGGGCGTGGTGAAGTCTGGAGTTCACGCCGGCCTGTCAAGCCGGAGATCGCGGGTTCGATCCCCGTCAGCCCCGCCAAATTAATTCAGGCCGCCGGAAAATATCCCGGCGGCTATTTTTTGGGGGGATGGCATGGCTACCGAAACGTCTCCAATGCATGCGGGCCAGGCGGTCGTTGAGGCCCTGGTCAAGGAGAACGTCAAGAAGGTTTTCTGCGTTCCCGGCTCGCATGTGCTCCCGCTCTACGATGGGCTGCGCAAGGCGCCATCCATCCAGCTTGTGACCTGTAAGATGGAGCCCAACGTAACGCTGATGGCCGATGCCTACGGGAGGCTTACGGGCGAGCCCGGCATCTGCCTGCTTACGGCGGGTCCGGGGGTGGCGAATTCCGTGGCTGGCCTGGCCCAGGCTTACGGGGCCGCCTCTCCGGTGATTCATCTCACCGGGGCCGTACCGCTCAAGGCTTCGCGTGAGGCTTTTCATGGGGTCGATAATCCCGAATTCACCGTCGAGTTGTGCCGCCATGTAACGAAATGGAGCGTGCGCGTCCGGCGGATCGAGGATATCCCCTCCATCATGGCAGAGGCGTTCCGCGTCTGCCGGAGCGGAAGGCCGGGGCCGGTCCATATCGAGTTTCCCCGCCTCTCGGACTATGCGCCTTATATCCTCCAGGCCGAGCCCGTCTCGTTCGCCGCCTATCAAACGGCGCCGGTTGAGGTGATCGAGCCCTCCAGCGAGGACGTCGATCAGTTCGCGCGCCGGCTTCTGGGCGCGAAGGCCCCTGTCATCTGCGCGGGCAAGGGCGTGATGCGGAAAAACGCCATGAAAGAGGTGGCCGAGATTTCCGAGATGCTTTCCATCCCGGTGGTCTATCCCCAGGATTCGATGGGTGTCATTCCCGACGATCATCCCTTCGCTGCCGGTCATTTTATCGGCACCCGGTCGGACCCCAGGTTCCAGTATGTTATGGAAAAAGCCGATCTCCTCTTATCGGTCGGGCTCAGGGCCTCGACGGCGGAGACCGAATTTCTGAGGGAGGTAGCTCCCGAGGAGAGTATTCTCGTTGGATTCGACGATTCCGAGGATGAGAATTATTCCCGGAAAGACGAGATCGTCGCCGACCCGAAGCTGTTCCTAGGCGCTCTCCTTGAGCGCCTGAAAGGCGAGGCGCGGCCCGTCAACGAGGAGGTCAAGGGCGAGATCGCCCGGATTCGATCCGAGTTCAGGGAGACGGTCAGCGCCTATCTCGACGGCGGTCGCGATGAGACTCCGGTTCATCCGGGGTTCATCGTGGAAACGGTTGCGGGCATGATCGACCTGGATGCGGTGGTCGTGAGCGATGTCGGGAACTGCCAGATGTGGGGGCGGTTTTATCTTCCGATCACGAACCCCGAATCGTTTTTGCAGTCGGGCGTCTGGAACGCGATGTCATTTTGCCTCCCGACGGCGATCGTCGCCAAGCTCGAATACCCCGACAGGCAGGTGGTGGGGATTTCGGGCGACGGCGCCTTTTTGATGACCATCGGGGATTTCGTCACCGCCTGCGAGTATGGCGCCAATGTGGTTTTCGTGATTTTCAACGACGGAGCATTCTCGCAAATGATTGGCCAGCAGGAGAAGCTCTACGGCGAGGCCTACGGGTGTGAATTCCAGAGTCCCAACTTCGCGGAGATAGCCAACGCCTGTGGCGGTTTCGGTATTCGCGTCGAGAAGCCGGACGGCCTCGCACCGGCCCTGGAAAAAGCGTTTTCCTCGGACACGCCCTCCATCGTTGACGTATCGACAACCTATAGGCCGCTTCCGCCCAATTAGGTGCGTGAGGACAAGGATGCCCAGGGGCATTGCCTGGGTGACGACACCCTTTCTTCTCAACTACGAAGACCCAAAAGACCTGTTCCGGCCCCTGTCCGAGGAGGCGGACCTGGAGGTGCGCCTCGATGTGGTCGGCGCCCGGATGACGGAAGGCGAACTCATTCGGGGGCTTTCCGGCGTTGTGGCGGTCATCGCCGGAGCGGAGCCCTATACCCCCCGGGTGTTCGAGAGCGCCGCCAGCCTGCGCATCGTCTCCCGCTCGGGTGTCGGGCTGAACAGCATCGACCTGGATGCGGCCACGGCCAGCGGGGTGGTCGTCACCCACGCTGCAGGGCAAAATGCGGTGTCGGTGGCAGAGCATACGATGGCCATCCTCCTCGCGGCGGCACGGCGGTTGCCCTGGATGGAGGAGAGGTTCCGCAAGGGGGCCTGGCGGGAGGTACAGGTTCCGCTGGCGCCGCTCATGGGAAAAACGCTGGGCATACTCGGATTCGGGAACATCGGAAAGCAAGTGGCGCGCCGGGCGGCGGCCTTCGATATGGAAATCCTGACCTACGATCCGGATCCGGACGAGGCCTATGCGGCTGAGGTGGGCGCCGCGTTTCTCCCGCTGGAGGAGGTGGCCCGGCGGGCGGATTTTCTGTGTTGTCATGTGCCCCTCATTCCGGAGACGCAGGGTCTCATCGGGCGCGATCTGCTCTCCCTCATGAAGCCGGGCTCATTTGTCGTCAACACCTCACGCGGCGGGCTGGTGGATCTCGACGCGGTGGCCGATGCACTCGATGGGGGGAGGATCCGTGGGGCGGCCCTCGATGTGTTTCCCGAGGAGCCGCCCGAATTCGCCCACCCGATCTTTTCGATGGAAAATGTGGTGCTGACCCCGCATGCGGCGGGCCGGGGCGAGGATGCCATCCACAATACCGTCCGGCACGCGATAACCTGCGTCATTGAATATTTGGCCGGCCGCCGCCCTCCCGATGTGGTGAACCCCGATGTATTTGACTGCCTGGATATTCCTTGAACGGGAGGGATGTGCGCTGAAGTGAGGCGATTATCTCTGAATTCCGGCCTCCGAGGAGGCCATTTCATTGACTTTATAGTAAGCCTCCATATAATAAGGCTCCATACTATTTCGATTCATTTCGAGGTTCGATATGTTCTATATGCGTGAGCTTCCCTCGCGCGACATGATCGATGCGATGGGCCGGGTTTATCCCGAACTCGATTCAACCGCGCTCGAAGCGTGCTATGTCCTGCTTCGAACGGGAAGCGATGTTTTAACGGCCTTCGATGAAAATCTCTCCCGGCATCATATTACCCAGTCCCGGTTTATCGTCCTTTTGCTTCTGAAGCGGATTCACCTCCGCCATCTCTCGAACGGGGAGATGAATCCCTCGAATCTCGCCGAGCAGGCGGGCGTGAGCCGGGGAACGATGACCGGGCTTCTCGACGGCCTCGAACGGGATGGCCTGATCGAGCGTGAACTCCAAAATGGCGACCGCCGGAGATTCGCCATCCGGATGACAGAAAAGGGAAACAAAACCCTCGATCGCATTTTTCCGGACTACTACAACCGCATCGCCGGATTGATGGAGAATCTGAGCGAGGAGGAAAGAGGGACGCTGATTGCGCTTTTGAATAAGGTGAAGAGTGGGATTCCCGCGCTCCGGGTGTCCTGACGGCAATTATATATAAACGAGCGAAACGAAATAGGGGAGGCCGATTGAATGCCTACACCGAAGGTGATCATCCAGTTGTACCCGATGCTGCCCACCGAGGACCGGGCGGACCGGGAGAAAAAGCGGCCTATCGGCAGGGACAAGGATCTCTATCACAAAGTCCTCCACGACTGGATGGACATCGTCAAGGCGGCGGACGAGCTGGGTGTATGGGGCATCAGCACGATTGAGCACCATCTCCATTCGGAGGGCTACGAGGTGGGCCCGAACCCCGGAATTTTGAACGCCTGGTGGGCGTCCAACGTCAAGAACGCGCGTCTGGGCGCACTGGGCTACGTCATGGCGGCCCAGGACCCCATCCGCGTTGCCGAGGAGACGGCCATCCTCGACCACATCACCAAGGGAAAATTCTTCTGCGGGGTGGCGCGCGGCTATCAGTCGCGCTGGACGAACGTTTTGGGCCAGTTCACCGATTCGGTGGCCGCTGTCGCCAGGTACTTGGGCGGCAAGGACGACATCCGCAACCGCGAGATTTTCGAGGAGCGGACGGAGATGCTCATCAAATGCTGGACCCAGGATTCGGTCGAATTGAACGGAAAATTCTACAAGGCGCCTTATCCATTCGAGGAGGGAATCGAGTACCCGGCCTGGAAGAGCGCCCAGGCGGCCGGCAGCGAGGGCGAGATCGACGCTCAGGGGAAGGTAAGGCGGATCAGCGTTTGCCCGCCGCCTTATCAGAGCCCGCATCCTCCTGTATTTCAAGCGGTTAGCGCCAGCGCCGATTCGATAAAATTCGCGGCGAAAAACGGTTTCCGGCCCACCTATTTCACCAAGCTCGAAAAGATGGTCGAGTTTTGTCACTTGTATGTGGAAGAGGGCCAAAAGGCGGGCCACGACTTCGTGCTCGGCGAGCGCCAGAACATGTGCCGGTGGATTCACGTGGCCGATTCCGAAAAGGAATACGACGAGAAACTTCGAAGGTACGACCAGGACATCTACCAGAATTTCTACGTCCCCTTTTTCCCGCAATTCCCCGACGATACCTCGAACATCGATTGGATCGAAAACATCAAGGAGAGCGGCATTTTCCACGGCGGGACGCTGGACCAACTCACCGAACAATTCGTGAATTCCTACAAGGAGTTGCCGGCTGAATTTATCACCCTGATCTGGCACTACGCCCAAGAGCCCAAGGATGAGGTGATTTACGAGCTCAAAACCTTCATGGAAAAAGTGGTGCCGGAGCTCGAAGCGCCCGTGACCAACGGCGTGACGGTTGGAGGCGTCGGGTAGCGGTATCCTTGAGCCGGCGGTGGGGGCCTCCGCGCGGGCGGCGGCCCTTGATTTTTGCTCCCTGAACGATGGAGGGGAAAATGTACGAAATCGTCGATCTGAGTCAGGAAATCTACACCGATGCCCCCCGGTTTCCGGGCCATCCCGCAACGAAAATCGAATACATCGCGCGCCATGAGGACATGGCCAACGCCCCCATCAAGCCCAAGGATATCACCTATGCGGCGATGATGCTCCACATGTGCGATCACGGGCCGACGCACACCGATTCGGTCAGTCATATCGACGAGCGCGAGACCGCGCCCCATATCGATCAGTCCCCCCTGAGTACGTTCGTCACGCGGGCCATCGCGCTCGATTTTACGGGCAAGGTGGAGCCGAAAGAAGAGATCTCGCTGCACCTTCTCCAGGACGAGCTTTCTAGCCAGGGCCTCACGCCGCCCCGGGAGGGGACGTTTCTTTTCACTGGGGGCCACTATAAACGAACGTTTCCGGACGATGGCTACGTTTCCGAGTATCCGGGCCTGGGCCGCGAGGCCGCGGATTTTCTCTACCGCGAGTGCGGTGTGGTCAACATCGGCCAGGACGCCCCCAGCATCGATGCCGCCATCAATGCCAACGAGCTGACGTTTCCGTGCCACGTTCTTTGCCGGGAACTTCAGCGCGTGAATACGGAAAATCTGGCCAATATCGAAGAGGTGGCCGGCAAGGAGTTCCTCTACGTCGGGCTCCCGCTGAAAATTCGCAACGGGACGGGATCGCCCGTCCGCGCGGTGGCCATTCTGGGCCTGTAGGCGGCAAAATTCCGGATTAACGGTTTAATATCAACCAGTTAGATTTCACTCGGGCATGGGATCCACATTGCGCCCGCGCCTCTGGCGAATGAATTGCGCCCCCGCGCTCCAGTTTTTTCATTTTGAAATCTTCAAAATTCGTGTAGAATTAGAAATCTGATTACGTCGAGCCGCTAATTGTCCAATTCGCGGTTAATTTAGTGTCGCCTGGGAAATTTTTCCCACATCTGGCGTGACACGGGGGCCGATCCCATATTTCGAGATTCACATGCCGCCGCGCGTGGCCAGTTTTTTTTCAAGGAGGAGTGGAAAGATGAAGAGAATTGCCAGTTTCCTAATGGCCGCCGTAATGGCGTTGGGCCTGCTTGGCGCAGGTCTTGCAGAATCGGCCACACTGCGGATCGGCGCTCACCGTGCGCTGATGGGCTCGTTCGAGGTCGTCGCCCACAGGGCGGGTTTTTGGAAAAAGCAGGGTCTCAAATATACCATCGCAAACTTTAAACAGGGCAAGCTGATGCGCAACGCCATCATCCAGGGCAACCTGGACACGGGCACGACGGGCTTTTCGCCCTTCTCGACCGCTATCTCAAGAGGCGCCCAGGTCACCGCCATCGGCGTCACCGCCAACATCTGCGACACCCAGCACATCGTGGTTCCGGTGAATTCGAAAGCCAAGAGCCTGAAAGACCTTAAGGGTGTCACCTTTGCCAACAAAAAGGGAACGAGCACAGACTTCGCGTTTCAGTCCTACGTCATCCCGGCGTACGGCTTGAAGAGTTCGGATTTTCCGCTCCTTAGTGTTCGGACGACCGAGCGCATTTCGGCCATCGTTTCGGGTAACGCCCAGGCGGCCTTAGTAGGCGACCCGATGCTCGAGATTGCCATTCAGGCCGGCCAGATCCGATCGCTCGAGAACCTGTGCAAGTACGACAAGACCCGCATGATGCACGTTGGCAACCCGGACACCCTGAAAAAACACCCCGAGCTTTATGCGAAGTATTTCAGGGGCTGGCTCATGGCCCACAAGCTTCTCAAGGATGACCCCGACAAGTACGCCAAGATTTACCATAAGGACCTCGTCGAGCTCGGCACAAAGGTGAAGCTCAGCGTTATCAAGGTCATCGTCCGGCGTCTCCGCTCCGAAGTTTTCATCACGGATGAGGTGAAATCCTATCTGAACGACATGAACAAGAAACAGATAAAGCTCGGTTGGATCAAGAAGACTACCGACTTCAAGAAGACCAGATTTATCGACGATTCCATCCTGCGCAAGGTTGCGGCCGAGATGAAATACACGAACTAAAGATTCCGGCCGTTCGAATAGTCCCCCCCAGGGCTTCGGGCCCTCGGGGGGATTTTTTTTGCGAGACGCTGGTGTAAGCCAGCGTAATAATACCGTGTCTTATGCGCAATAATTCACCCGGAGAAAAGCGAAAGAAAGTGGAATTATCCGGAAGCCGGAGGATGCGGGTCGGAATTGCGGAGAGATTCACCATAACGAATTGGAGGGATGGGGCTTTCGATTTCTTCTCCTGCCGAAAGGGGAGCGAGGCCCGTCCCTGAATTCCGCATTCGAGGCATGTTTCAATCAGATTAGAGCCCGCGCTGAATCGTCTTGAGTGCATGGTCTTGCGGCCGGGAGGCGGAATCGTCCGGCCCGGTGGAGCGGCCCCATGGTGCATTCTTTATGCTGGAGCTAACGAAAATTCGGGCGGCATGTCCCTTTAGGACCTCTCCTTATTCGACCTGTGCCCGTGGATGGGGGCAGGGGAAGTTATTTCAGATATGTAATCCGAAGGACCCGTGGGTACTCGGAATACACCGGTGAATTTAATCCCTTGGGAAAAAGTTTCGGTCCTGAGCATTGGCTGGGCTTGGCGGAAGAGCTGCCTAACCGAAGCGGTCGCATGGCGCTCAAATCGGGGGCTATAGCCAAACAAATCGGCGCCGGAATTCTTCTTCTCTCAGTATTATCGGGCAAAAAAATCCCCGGGGGCCGAAGCCCCCGGGGATTTTTTTTGGATTACAGTGGGCGCTACACCTTTTTGTCCTGCCCGCCCATCTCTTCCATCATGCCCCATTTGATAATGGTCCGGGTTTCGATGGGCTGGAAGAGAACCTTCTCCAGGAGGTAGCCGAAGATTCCCAAAACGGCGATGGCCACCATCATGAACGCTGTGTCGAGGTATTCCTGAGCATCGAATATGCCCGCCGAAAGCCCCCACCGAATTCCGGCCAGGGATTCGGCGCCAACGCCGGCGCGCCAGGCGCGGGCCAAGCCGATCCGCATTCCACTCAGGATCATGGGCAGTGATCCGGGAAGCACCACAGTATGGAAGATTGTCATCTTATCCGCATTCATTGATTGCGCGGCTCGTATCCACACCGGGTTAACCGTCTTGACCCCCGCCGTCCAGACCGCCATCGCGATGGGTAAGAAAGAGGCGAACGCCGTAACGAGGATGACTGTCTGATCGCCGTTTCCGAACCAGATGACAGCGAGGGGCGTCCATGCCAGCGCTGGAATCGGGAGTAAAACCGAGAGCAGGGGAACAAAAAAGCCTTCCCAGAAGGCAAACCGGCCCATCAAGATGCCGACGGTAACACCAATGACCGACGCAATGGCGAACGCGAAGGGCAGCCGCCAGGCTGTGGCGAAAACGTGCCACAGAAGTGGACTCCTGGCGAGTTGCTGGAGCTGAACGATGAAGCTCAGTGAGTTCTGGAAAAACAGCGCATAAAGCTGAATTAAGAAACCGCCATCCTTAAGAGCCGTTTTTTTAGCTTCTATGAAACTTTCTAAATCATCCTCGAATCCGGTGAGTTAGCCGATGGCCGATGGATCCTAGATCTTTTTGTCCTGGGCGCCCATCTTTTCCATCATGCCCCATTTGATGATGGTCCGGGATTCGATGGGCTGGAAAAGAACCTTTTCGAGTAGGAAGCCGAAGATGCCCAAAACGGAGATGGCCACCATCATGAAGGAGGTGTCGAGATATTCCTGGGCATCGAATATGCCCGCCGAAAGGCCCCACCTGATTCCGGCCAGGGATTCGGCGCCAACGCCCGCGCGCCAGGCCCGTGCCAGGCCGATCCGCATTCCGCTCAGGATCATGGGCAGGGAGCCGGGGAGCACCA
This sequence comes from Nitrospinota bacterium, assembly GCA_003506735.1. GTDB lineage: Bacteria > UBA8248 > UBA8248 > UBA8248 > UBA8248 > UBA8248. Next base: position 21,839 of record DNYS01000217.1, on the reverse strand, counting down.
CGGTGCGGAAAATGGTCATTTTATCCGCGTTCATGGACTGCGCCGCCCGTATCCAGACCGGGTTAACCGTCTTGACCCCCGTCCAGACCGCCATCGCGATGGGCAAGAAAGAGGCGAACGCCGTAACGATGATGACTGTCTGATCGCCGTTCCCGAACCAGATGACGGCCAGAGGCGTCCACGCGAGCGCTGGAATCGGGAGCATGACCGAGAGCAGGGGGACGAAAAATCCCTCCCAGAAGGCGAAACGCCCCATCAGGATGCCGACGCTGACGCCGATGACCGTTGCGATCACGAACGCGAAGGGCAGCCGCCAGGCCGTTGCGAGGACATGCAACAGGAGCTGGCCGTCGGCCAGCTTAGCGAGCTGATCAAAAAAACCTAGCGAGTTAGTGAAAATGGCTTTGACTTGTGCAAAGAAGCCTGCGTCCTTGAGCATTTGGGTTTTGGATTGTATTAACTCGTCTAACACGTCTTCGTCCGCGAATCCGGTCATTTCGTATAAAGTATTTTGGTCCACGATTCCTCCGATCGCTCTGATCATAGGTTCGGTGATCAGCTCCCACGCCCGGAACACGATAGAGCCGAAGAAGGGAAACAAATCTCCCATCCTGGCATGCAGAAAATAGGCGGTGATCTGCCATAGCACCAAGATGATGAGGAACGGCCATATGGGCCGCAACATCACCCAAACCGAAACGCGTGGAACCTCTGTCGGTGCATCCAAATCCAAAGGGGGTAGCCCGGAATGTGCCTCTGCCATCTGATTAACCCTTCCTCTTTATCGGTCGCGGATTGGCTCGCTGACGTTTTTAATAGTCGCGGATTAGGTCGTTGATATTGCGCTGAATTTGAATAAACTCGGCTGCCAGCGCGTCCCGGGGACGCGGCATGTCGATTTTGATAATCTCACGGATTCTTCCGGGCTGCGGGATAAACACCACGACCCGGGTGCCCAGGAAAACCGCTTCGCTGAGATTGTGGGTGACGTAGAGCACAGTTTTTTTCGTCTTCTGCCAAATGTCCACGGTGAGTTCTTGAAGTTCCTCGCGCGTCTGAGCGTCCAAGGCGCCGAAGGGCTCGTCCATCAGGAGCACCTGCGGGTCGAAGGCCAGGGCGCGCGCCACGGCGATGCGCTGGCGCATGCCGCCCGAGAGACTGTGCGGGAACAGATCAGCGAATTCCTCCAGGCGGACGAGCCGGAGAAATTTCATCGATATTTCCCTCCGGTCCTTTACAGAGACGTTCCTGATCTTGAGGCCGTACTCGACATTCTGGATGGCGGTGAGCCAGGGGAAGAGAGCATATTCTTGAAATACGACCCCCTTGTCGTATTCGTCCGTGATGGGTTTCCCGTCCATGTTCACCGTGCCCGCGGTGATTTTCACGAAGCCGGCGAGGATGTTCAGAAGCGTGGTCTTTCCGCATCCAGAAAGTCCCACGAGGCACAGGAACTCGCCATCCTCGATGTTGATGTTGATATCCTCCAGCGCATGCACCTTTCGCTCCGGGGTGTCATACACTTTGCGCAGGTTCTTGATTTCGATTTTCGTTGGCATATGCGAACTCTTCCTCGCTGAGATTAAAGGAAACCCTGTAAAATTCGATGAGATTAAAGGAAACCCTGTAAAAGTCGCTGGGATTAAAGGAAACCCTGTAAAAGTCAGATTCATGGGAAAACTGGCGGAACCGGTTTTTCTCAAGTTTCGGCATAATTTATCAGGATGTTCCCATATTGCAAGCGGTCTTGGGAGTGGATATATCGGTATTTTCCCTTTATTTTGAGGGTCCTCCCGGAGATGGTGCCCGAAATCCCGGGTGATGGACTGATATGGGTGCGGAATTTGTCCTATTTTCGATATTTTCTCAGAGGGGGAGCGTTTGATGAGTGATTCCAGGCCACTGGATGGGCTCAAGGTCCTTGCCGTGGAGCAATTCGGCGCCGGGCCGATTGGGACCATGTTGTTGGCGGACATGGGCGCCGAGGTCATCAAAATCGAAAACCACCTGGTGGGCGGCGATTCGGCCCGCCCGGTTCCGCCCTATCCCCTGCCGGAAAACGACAGCTATTATTTTCAAAGCCTGAACCGGAACAAAAAAAGTGTCGCCTTGGATATACGCTCCCCCGAGGGCCTGGAAATTTTTCATAAAATGGTGCCTCGCGCCAATGTGATCTTCGCCAACTGCAAGGGAACGGACCCCGAAAAACTCCGGCTCACTTACAAGCATCTGGGCCCGTTCAACGAAAAAATCGTCTGCTGCTTCCTGTCGGGCTACGGGATGACGGGCCCGCGCTCGGCCGAGCCCGCCTACGATTTCCTGATGCAGGCCTATGCAGGGATTATGAGCATGGCAGGTGAGCCGGACGGTCCCCCCGCCAAGGCCGGTGTCAGCTTTGTGGATTTTTCCGGTGGCTTTCTTGCGGTGGCGGGCCTTTTGGCCGCCCTTTGGGAGGCCGAAAAAACGGGCAAGGGCCGTGACGTGGATGTCGCTCTGTTGGACGGCGCCGTTTTTCAGCTCGCCTACCAAGCCGCTTGGACATTAAATTGTGGATACGAGACGCAAAAATTCGCCCATAGCGCCCACGCTTCGATGGTTCCGTCCCAGATTTTCGAGTGCCGGGATGGCTGGGTCTGCGTCACCTGCCTGAAGCACAGGTTCTACCCAATCCTCATGGAGCGAATCGGCAGGCCCGAGCTGGCCGAGGACCCGCGGTTTCTCTCGGCCCAGGATCGGTTCGATCACCGCGACGAGCTTCTCCCCATCCTGGCCGAAGAGTTTCGCAAGAAGACCATGGCCGAGTGGGCCGGGGCGCTTCAGGGATATGTTCCCTTCGCTCCCGTCAATACGGTGGCCGAGGCGCTGGAGGATCCGCAGATTCGGGCGAGGGAGATGATCGTCGAAGTGGACCATCCTGTCGCGGGGAAAATCCGGGAGATTGGATGTCCGATTAAATTTCCTGGGATGGATGTACGGTCCGTGCGCGCACCCTACATGGGCGAGCACACGGCCGAAATTTTGGCCGATTGGGCCGGAGTTGGCAGCGAAGAGCTGGCGGCCCTTCGCGAGAAAAATATCGTGGACTGGACCGAGCCCCCCGGCGGGGGATAACCGCACGCCGGAAGTTATTTCGATGTCATGATGAAAGCGCCGTTCCAGGTCTTCCCCGGCGGATCGAGTATATAATATTCGCACCGCTTGATCATGTTTTTAGAGGGGCCATCGTCTTTGATCTGGCCCAGCCCTTGCGCGAAAATCCCCATCGCGTCGGCGAATTCCCGGTTCCGATACATCTCGAGCCCCTGTTGGTAGAATTCCAGGCACTTTGATTTTTCCGGACTGAGTTCGCTTTTTTTGGCGACCAGCTCATAGATCGGGACCGGTTCGGCCTTTCCCACCACATTGATCAAATCCAGTTCCCGGGCCTCGATCACATCCTTGGCGCTTTCGTAGGTGACCTGGCCGATCATGATGGCGCTTCCGTACTCCTTGTTGGCCCCCTCGAAGCGGGCGGCTGTGTTCACCGTGTCGCCCATCATGGTGTAGTCCATCCGGATGTTCGATCCCATGTTGCCGACGACAGCCGGCCCCGTGTTCAGGCCGATTCGCATGAAGAGTTCTTTCATATTCCGCGCCCTCCAGCCCGCGCGGAGTTCGACCATTTTTTCCTGCATGTCGAGTGCAACCAGGGAGCACCGGGCTGCGTGGTCGGGCATGGGATGGGGAGCGCCAAAGAAGGCGATGATGGCGTCTCCTTCGTATTTGTCCACCGTGCCGTCGTACCGGAGAATGATGTCCGTCATATCCGAGAGGTATTCGTTGAGCAGGTGGACCAACTCTTCGGGGGTCAGGGACTCGGAAACCGACGTGAATCCGGCGACGTCGGAGAAAAACGCGGTAATTTCCTTGCGCTCGCCGCCCAGTTTCAGGAAATCGGGGTTTTCCACGAGTTGCTCGACCACTTTTGGGGAAAGGTAGGTGGAAAAGGCGGACTGGATGAAGCGCTTGTCGCGCTGTTCGATGACATAGTGGAAAATCGTCATTCCAGCATAGACCAGGATAATCGTAAAAATGGGATAGGAAACACTGAGCCACCAGCCGTAGTTGACGAAAAGATACTGGTTGAGAGTGACCGATCCAAAGAGAAAGGCGATGGCGCCGACCCCGCCGCCGAGGGCCCCCACGCGCGGGAGGAGAAGCGTCCCGAGAAGCCCTAGGAATAAAATGCTTCCCGCCGTGTAGCCTATGAAAGGAATGGCGATTTCTATTTTGCCCAACAGGGGAATTTTGAAATCCATGGGAATGAGAGTGAACCAGGTGTCCGACCACCAGGGCCTTTCCAAAAATTGGTTGCTCATCATGTTGTCGATGACGGTGGCGTGGATGTTCACTCCCGGAATTGCCTTGTCGAAGGGGGTCACCCGCAGGTCGGCCAGGGCGATGGCCGTGGGGCCGATGAGGACCATTTTCCGCCTGAAGGCCGATCGGGGCGCGAGATCTTTCCGACCGTTGATGATATCGACGATGGAGTATTCCGGAAACGTTCCACCCGGCCCGAGATAGTTGATGTACATCTCGCCCCTGGCATTGGTGGGGATGAGTATTTTTTTCCGGCCCGATATTCCCACCTTCGCCACACCCACCGGGTCGATCCAGAATATCGTCGTTCCTTTGAGGAAACGCTCCACCGTCCGAACGGCGATGGGGGCGAAAAGATAGTCCTGCTCGCCCGGAATTTCGACCAGGTCCCGGTACTGCACTATGAGAGGATAGCGCCGGATGGCGCCGTCGATGTCGGGAACCATGCTGAAGTACGCGCCGCCGCGCGCTGATTTGGAAAGGATGTCGATGTTCGACTCGACGGCAAGGGCGCGCGGGAGGTCGATATCCTTCAGTCGCACACCGGGAGATTTTTTGATCGCGCTGTACTTCGAACTCCGGATGTTGGCGAGGAACTGTTTCATCTGGCTTTCGTTGAGGTGGCCGATGTTTTTCTTGCTGAACTGGAAGAAATAGCCCAAGATCGTGCGCCGGGAGCGCTTCAGCGAACGGGCGAATATGGCGTCGTGGTCGGCCTCCTTAATGGCCTGGTTCAGGAAGGAGGAGGTGGCCGAGCCGCGGCCGATGCCCTCGGCTTCCATTTTGGTCTTGATTCGGTTTAGATTCCTGATTCCCCCGCTGGTGTCCGATGAGGAGAACACAACGTCGTAGGTGATGACGCGCGCGCCATAGGAGCGCAAGCGGTTGATCAGTTCGGCCTGCACCGTATAGGGCCAGGGCCATCTTCCGAGTTGGTCGATGCTCTTCTCGTCGATGGCGGCGATGACCAAATCTTTTCCGGGTTTTTTCGGTCCCCGGAACTGGAACCGGATGTCAGAGGCGACGAGTTCGAGCCGCTCCAAGATGAACACGACAATCGGGGGCTGAAAGTGAAAAATTCCAAGCATCACCCCGGTACAGAAAATGCCCACAGCCGGGCTGGTGAAGCTAATGCTAAATAATCGTTTCCAGTTCAAGGAATTTTTCCTCCTGGATGGAGACTCACGCCGCTCCGGGAAAAGGGACATCATTATCGCATATTTTCGAGGCGGCTTTCTATGGCTGAATCGCTCGGCCTAAGCGGACCGTTGGCGGCCGGGTGGCAGTCTGCCCGCCCGCCGTCCGTCTTGCCTCTCGACCATTCATGCCATAGGATTATTTTCCCATTTTCGGATTAGCCGAGGAGCCAGAAAGATGGCCGATTTACCGATTCCCCAGATCATCAACTCCCTCGATGTGGATGAGGATAAGGCCTACGAGCCGCCATACGCCATCCGGTGGGGGGTCAACCGGGAAACCACCGGCACCGGCACCATCACGATGGGAAGAACCATCATTCCTCCCCGGGGGCGCAACGGCCTCCACTACCACAAGAATTGTGACACCACGATTTACGTCGTCAAGGGGCCGATCAATATTTACTACAAGGACGGAGACGAGATTACCCGCAAGGAAATCCCTCAGGGGCATTTCGTTTATTTTCCGCAAACTTGCATCCACGGCCAGGAGAATCCGAGCCATACCGAGGTGGCCGAACTCATCTTCACCTACGGCGCGATGCCGAACAAAGAGGCCGCCGGAACGACTTTTGTGGACGATCCACGCGATCCGCTCAAGGACTGAGACGCGCCGGGCTGTTCCTTCCGCCCCGGGAGATAATTGATGGGTGAATTCCAGAACTGCCCCGCGCCGATTAAACGGCTGATCGCGTTGGCGGTTGTTTTCGCGCTTGCGCCGTCCCTGGGTCTGGCCGCCCCCCGCACCAAGATATCCGGGTTCGACGGCGCCGTTCTCGTCCATGTCTCCACCGGGGAATTCCTCATGGGCAGCAAAAAAGGCGACGCGGACGAGCGCCCGCCGCGTCGTGTATCCGTTTCGGCCTTTTGGATCGGCCGGACCGAGGTGCCGGCGAGCCGGTTCGCGGTCTTCGTTTCGAGGACGGGCTACATCACGACCGCCGAAAAAAAAGGATGGGCCTGGGTCTGGGACCCGAAGATGAAAAAAGGCAAGGGCGGATGGCGCAACGTCCGGGGCGCCAGTTGGCACAAACCCCAGGGCGAGGGATCGGACTGGCGGCAGATGCCTGGCCAAGCCGTTTCACAGGTGAGCTGGAACGACGCCGAGGCCTACTGCACTTGGGCGGGCCGCCGCCTGCCCACCGAGGCCGAGTGGGAGTACGCCGCCCGGGGCGAGGATGGCCGGAATTATCCTTGGGGAGAGGAAAAAGATCCCGGCCGTGCCAACCTGAAGGGAGGGAAGGACGGTTTTCCCGGCGTATCACCCGTTGACCAGTTCCTGAACGGTGCCAGCCCCTTCGGGGTGCTCGGCATGTCGGGGAACGTATGGGAGTGGGTCTCCGACCGATATGGCTCCAGGGCCTACCGCAAGATAGCCCGAAAAGATCCCTTCGGCCCGGCCAAGGGCGGCACGCGCGTCGTCCGCGGTGCCTCGTGGGGCAGCCCCCTGAAATGGGCAACCACCCACAACCGGTACCACCGGAAGCCCACCTACCGGAACAATAAAATCGGATTCCGCTGCGCGACCGGAGAGGGCGCCTAGCGCGGCACCGGTTATTTTCGCGCCACCGGCGCCGGGGGCATGGGCACGACGAGGACGCCGTGCGGGCCGTTGCCGACGCGGATTTTCATTACAGTCATATGGCGCCGCGCGTCCATCACGACCAGCTGGCGCGAGTCGCGGTTTGTGATGTAGGCGAACTCTCCGTCCGGGGTGAACGCGATCAGGTCGGGCCGGACCCCTTGCTTGACGAAGGCGACCTCCTGGTGGTCCGGAAGAGAAAAGATCGATACCGCGTTTCTGTGGGAGATGGTGAGGTAGAGAAACTTCCCGTCCGGCGTCACCAGCGCATCGTGTGGCTCATCGCGCAGGGCGATCATCCGCAGGATTTTGTGGGTTTTCGTGTCCACCACGCTGTAGGATTTTCTTTCCCCGTTCAGGAAAAAGGCCCGGGTTCCGTCCCGGTTAAAGGCGATTCCCTCGATGTAGTGGCCCGCATCGATATGGACCAGGGTTTTCCGCGTCCTCAGATCGATGACGGAGACATCCTCGCTCAGCTCGTTGGCGACGTAGGCGAAGCGGCCGTCTCGCGAAATTTTGATGTTGACCGGGTTGTTGCCGCCGTGCTTGATGAGCCCGACGATCTTCCGTGTCGCCATGTCCAGAATCGAAACGTTGTCCGAATAGGTGTTCACGAAATAGGCGTATTTTCCGTCCGGGGAAAAGGCCATGTTGTAGGGATCCCGCCCGCTCCGCATCCTGCCGGTAAATTGGAGGGTCACGGCGTCTAAGATTCGCACGTGCGATTTGCCGTCGTTGATGACGAATATGCTGCGCCCGTCCAGCGCGAGGGCCAAGCGGTTGGTCTTTCGGCCGACACGAATCGTTTTGATCACCTTGTGGGTATCGCGCGAGATCACGCTCAGGGTCCCATCCCGCGTGTTGGTCACGAATATCCGCTCCCCGGCGGCCCGGGAGGCCGTGGGCGCGAGGGCGAGGGTTGCCGTGAGGATCGCACCGGCAAGCCGGGAGGGAGGGATCGGCGGCCCAATCATGAGGGCGCTTTTTTTTGGATGGGCGTCTTCTTTTCCGGCCCGGCGGGTTTCGGGTCCTCGGGCAGCAGTTTTCCCGCCTCGCGCATGGCCCGCTCTTTCGCCTTGGGGTCGAATCGGCATTTACAGAGCTTCCGGACATGGGCCACCAGGGCGCGAATTTCGGCCTGGGTGAACACGTTTCCCCAGGGCGGCATGATGGCGGACAAATCGTTCACCCCGCCCCCGTGCGTGATGGTGCGGACCATGTCCTCGTTCGAGAACTGAGCCATGTCCTTCCCGTCGGTCAGGTTCCGGGGGTTGACGGGGAGCTTCGCCGCAGGACTGTTGTTCACCCCCTTGCCGTCCCCCCGGGGACCGTGGCACTGGACGCAGTACCACCTGAAATTGTCGATGGCCCGGGGCGGGGCCGGTTTCTCCGCGGCGGAAGCTTCCAGCGCGGCGCTCAGAACGAGGGCGGCGAGAGCGGCCCCTGCGGCGGTTTTGATCCTTGTCATGGTTTTTCTTTGAAAGTGGAAATATAGGCGGACAATCCGATGATGTCCTTCTCGCTCAATCGTGTAAACGCCTTGTCGCGGTAGATGGGCATCCGTCCGTTGGGATTATAGCGCGCCGGGTTCTTTAAGAAGGCGGCGATGAAATCGGGCCGGAGCCTGAGGCCCGCGTCGATGAGATGGGGGGCGCTGAAGCCGCCGAGCTGAATGGGCCGGCGGTAGACAGTCTTTCGGATCTTCACTTGGTGACAGGAGTAGCAGGGCTGTTTTTTCTGAAATAGAATCCGAGCCTTCCGGAGAACACGCCTCGGAATTTTTTTCCACCTCGGAACGGTGCCCTTGGGCATTTTCGCGTCCCGAAAGCCTTCGAGATAAACTCCCACGGCTTTCGCCTCCCCGGCTGGGAGGGCGGGATGCGGCGTCCGGCCCCGCTTCATCGTCCCGAACAGAACCCCCCGGAACGCCCTGGGGGCCGCCAGCCAGCGCGCCAGATAACCGTGCCGGTACTTGCTTCCCGTATACCAGAGGGAAGGCCCCTTGATTTTTGCCCGCTCGGTGACGGGGATCTTTTTCTCGGGCCCGGTCAGGGCGTGGCATCCGCCGCAGCCCTTTTTTGAGAAGATCTCTTTTCCTGATGCCGGGGGAATGGCCTTCTTTTCGATGGCGGGGTGCTTTTCGGCGGCAGGTTGGGGCGATTTCGCGGCCGGAGCCCTTGGCGGCATCCCGGATTTGGCCTGCGCCGCAGCGGCGCTACCCGGCCTGGAGGTGAGGATAACCCCGGCCCCGGCAACGGCGAGGACGAATGCGATGGAAATAAGAACGGTCCGGGTCAACGAGACGGCCTCGGTGCTTGGATTATGGGCGGACTGCCGTCGAGCGAATGGAGAAACGCGAGAAGGTCGCTTTTTTCCAATTTGGAGAATTTCAGCGGCTTCATGTCGGGGTCGAGATTCGGGTTCGCAAGACCGCCCCGATCGTAGTAGTCGATGACCTCTTCGAGGGTTTTCAGGCTTCCGTCGTGCATGTAGGGCATGGTCTTGGAGATGTCCCTGAGGGTGGGAGTCTTAAATTTTCCCCGGTCCCGGGCGCGCTTGGTGATTTTCTCGCGGCCCGGATGGGTCGGGCGGCCATCGAACCCCACACCCACGTTGTGAAACTTGTGGTCGGTGAAGGGCGCGCTGAACGAATCTACCAGATGGCACTTCACGCAGTTTCCCCTTCCCCGAAAGAGCTTGAATCCGCGTACGGCGGCCGGGGTGAGGGCGGCCTTGTCGCCGCCGAAGAACCACCGGTCGAAAAGGGAGTTTCCCGAAAGAATGGTCCGCTCGAAGGTGGCGATGGCCTTGACGACCCGGTCGAGGGTGATTTTTTCACTGCCGAAGACCCGCTGGAACGATTCGCGGTAGGAGGGCAGGGCACCGAGGGTTTTGGCGATATGGGCTTCGGTGGCACCCATTTCGGCGGGGTGTTGAATTGGACCCTTGGCCTGCTCTTCGAGGCTCTTGGCCCGCCCGTCCCAGAAATGGGTGTCGTTGTAGGCGGCGTTGATGATGGTGGGCGCGTTGCGCAGCCCGATGCGCCCGCCGATGCCGATGGCGTACTGGCGACCGTTGCTGAATCCGCGCTGGGGCATGTGGCATGAGGCGCAGGCGATCGTGCCGTCTCCAGAGATGCGTTTTTCGAAAAACAGCCTCCGGCCCAGATCCACCTTGGCCGGGGTCATTGGATTGTCCTCGGGGACGGGAACCTCATCCAGCCCGAGTGGAGGAGGAGGCGGAAACTCTACCCCGCTCCCGGCGGAGGCGGTGAATCCGCTTCCGGTGGATAGGGCAACGGTCATTCCACAGATCAGGGCCACCACGAAACGGCTCGTTCTAGACATCGGGGGCTTCCTCTGTGGGCGGTGCGAATCCATCGTCATCATCACGATGCTCCGTGCGGATCTGGGCTACATCTTGTGCAGAAGTTCGATGTTGATTCCCTCGGGGGATTCGATGAAGGCGATTTTTGTAGACGGATTGAATTGAGTGGGCTCCATCGTGAACTTCACCCCTTTTTCCTTGAGAGCGGCGCAAAAGGCGTCGAAATTCTGGCTAACCCGCAGGCCGAAGTGGTCGGTTCCGTACTGGAGCCCGCTCTTGTCCCCGGCGCTTTCTCCGGTGCGCTGGCCGCGGATGATGACTGTGGCGCCATCGAAGGCGACGTGAATCTGGGGCGCTCCCTGAATCTCGTAGTTGTTCCCAATCTTTCCCCCCAGGATTTCGACAAACCACTGAGCGACCGCTTTGGGGTCCCGGCAGATGAGATGAACGTGGTCAAAAGTCAGGCCTGCACCGCTCATGGGGTCTCTCCTTATATTCTAACCGGCCCAGGTGATGTCTCCGAACTCACCGGCTTTCGGGCGTCCCGCCGCCTCGAAGGCGGCCACTTCCTTTTGGCTGTCGGCAACCGTCGAGTTGGCGCCGTGCCCCGGATAGAGAACGGTCTCGCCAGGTAGTGCAAGCACCTTGTTTTTGATGGATTCGATGGATTGCACCAGTTGCTCGTGATTCCAGGTTTTTCCCGGCCCGCCGGGAAAAATGGTGTCTCCGCACACGCAATGGCCCGGATAGAAGAACATCAACATCCCCCTGCAGTGGCCCGGGGTGTGAATGGCCTTGAGCGAGATTTTCCCGAAGGAAATTTCGTCCCCGTCGTTGATCTCGAAATCAGGCCGGGTCCCAAACTCGCGGGCATCCTCGGGGTGTTGCCCCATGGGCGCTCCGGTGAGCTTGCGCACCTCATCGAGTGCGTCGATGTGATCGCCGTGGCAGTGCGTCTGGAGGATATATTTGGGTTTTGCCCCCTCACAGAGGGCGAGAATGGGTTGGGCGGATTGAGAGGTGTCGATGATGACGCACTCTTTTGTTTCCTTGCAGGTGAGGACGTATACGTTATTGCTGTGGGGCCCGATATTGAGCTTTTGAAAGGTCATGCCGGGGAGATCTACCGTCTGATCGAATTCGCCCATCGATTATCTCCATTCCACGCTTCGGGCGGGCTAGTGCCCCATGATTCCGCTACTTCCCGTCTTCATCGAAATCCGTCAGAGTACACGAAGATTCTAATCGCACCGCGCCGGGAGGACAAGAGGACGAGCATGGCCTCCGTATTCGTGAATATGGCGATCACTTTGGACGGCAAGATCGCCGGCGCCTTCGGTGAGCGTGTCTCGCTGGGCTCCGAGGCCGACCGCAGGGAGATGGATCGGCTTCGTGCCCGGGCCGACGTCATCCTCTGGGGCGGGGAGACGCTTCGGAAGGCGCGCTGCCCGGCCCTGGTCCGGGATCCCGCCCTGATCGCCGCGCGCGAGGAGGAAGAACGCCCCCCCCAGCCGGCCAATGCAGTCCTCACCTCGTCCGGGCGGCTGCCCGGGTCCATGAGCTGGTTCGGGCCGGGCGCTCGGGCCAGGCTGATATTGACCCACGAGGGGGCGGCTGGGGAAGCGGAGGCGGCGGCCAGTGGCCGAGCGGAGGTGGCCGTCCTCGGCAAGGAGGAGGTCTCGGCTGCCGGAGTCGTGGACTATCTGGCCGGAAGGGGGTTCGATCGGATTCTGCTCGAGGGCGGGGGCGGGGTTCATTGGATGTTCGCCGAGGCGGGGCTCGTCGATGTATGGCATGTCACCCTGACCCCGGTCCTGGCCGGGGGGGCCGGGGCGCCCACCCTGCTGGACGGTCCGGGGTTTTCGGCGGACCGCTTTATGCGCCTGAATCTGGAGGAGGTGCGCCGCGAAGGCGGGGAGATTTTCCTGAAATACAGCGCCGTGAAATAAGGGCGAGGTCTCCAAGCGCCCGCCGCCCGTTGAACGCGCCGAATTCGTATGATAGCTATACACCTATCGAGAAACGGATGATCCGCATCCAGGAGGGATGATTCCCGGGAGGAAGGGCTGTGGCCAAAAAGGCTAAATCGCTTTCCAAAAAACGCCTTCACGAAATGTACCACGATATGCTCCGCATCCGGCGTTTTGAGGAAAAAGCGGACGAGCTGTTCATGGCGGGCCTGATCAAAGGGGCCGTCCATGTGAGCATCGGCCAGGAGGCTTGCTCGGTCGGCGTATGCAGCGCCCTAGACAGGGCCGATGCCATCCTGACCACCCACCGGGGACATGGGCACTCCATCGCCAAGGGGACCCGGCTCAACGAGATGATGGCCGAGCTTCTGGGCCGCTCAACCGGGCTCTGCCGCGCCAAGGGGGGCTCGATGCATATCGCCGACATATCGGTTGGCCACTACGGGGCGCATTCGATCGTCGGGGCCAACATGCCCATGGCCGCCGGAATGGGCCTGGCCTACCAGCTTGAGGCCAAGGGACAGGTGGCAGTTGTGTTCTTCGGCGACGGGGCCTCGAATCAGGGCAGCTTCCACGAGTCGATGAACCTGTGCGCAATCTGGAAGCTCCCGGTGATTTTCTTTTGCGAGAACAACGGCTACGCCGTAAGCTTCGGCGTAGGACGCTCGACCGCCGTCGAGGACATATCCACCCGCGCCCAGGGCTACAATGCGCCCGGCGTGACCATCGACGGGATGGACGTGGTGGCCGTGTACGAAGCGTCGCGCGAGGCCGTCGAGCGCGCCCGCAAGGGCGGCGGCCCATCCCTGATCGAGGCCAAGACCTACCGCTATTTCGGCCATTCGCGCGGAGACCCTCAATTCGGTCCCTACCGCACCGAACAAGAGGTAAAAAAGTGGAGGAAGCGCGATCCGCTGCTCCTGGCCGAAAAGCTGCTCAAGATGACCAAGGCCGAAAAAGAGGCCCATCAAAAGACGGCGGCCGAGGAGCTGGAGGCCGCGTCCGAGTTTGCCGAGAACAGCCCGAAGGCCACCCTCGAATCGGCTCTCGATGACGTGTACGCCTGACCGGCTGGAGAGGAATCGATGCGCGAAATTAATTATGTGGAGGCGCTGAACGAAGCGCTCCACGAAGAGATGGAAAACGATAAAAAAGTGATCGTCCTGGGCGAGGATGTCGAGCTCGCCTACGTCTTCGGGGTCACCAAGGGGCTCAAGGACAAATTCGGCGGGGCCCGCGTGCGCGACACCCCGATCAGCGAGCTGGGCTTCGTGGGCGCCGCCGTGGGCGCGGCCATGGCTGGCTACCGCCCGGTGGTCGAAATCATGTTCATGGACTTCATCATGCTGGCCATGGACCCGCTCGTGAACCAGGCGGCCAAGCTACGCTACATGGTGGGCGGCCAGCTCAGCATTCCGTTGGTCGTGCGCACCCCGGGCGGCGGCGGCGTGCAGTACGGTCCAACCCACAGCCAGGTATTGGAGGCCTGGTTCATGCAGGTGCCCGGCCTGAAGGTGGCCTGTCCGAGCGACCCGGCCGATGCCAAGGGCCTGCTCAAGACCGCCATCCGTGACGATAACCCGGTGTTCTTTTGCGAACACAAGATGCTCTACAAGACCCGGGGGCCCGCCCCCGAGGGCGAGCATATCGTTCCCTTCGGCCAGGCGGCCGTCAAGCGCGAGGGCAGCGACATCACCCTCATCGGCATCGGCTACCAGGTGCTAAATTGCCTGCACGCGGCCGAGACGCTCGCGGCCGAGGGCATCAGCGCCGAGGTCCTCGATCCCCGTACAGTTGCCCCGCTCGATACGGCGACGCTGGCCGAATCCGTCCGTAAGACGAACCGTTGCGTCGTCGTCGAGGAGGGCCACCTCAGAAGCGGGGTGGGCGCTGAAATTTCCGCCGCCATTCAAGAGGAAGCCTTCGACTATTTGGACGCCCCGGTCGGGCGGGTGGCGGCGCTCAACGCGCCGATCCCCTTTGAGCCCGCGCTGGAGGATTTCGTCCTCCCGAACGCGGCCAACGTCGTCGAGATGGCGAAAAAGACTCTCGGCGTCATCGCCTGATCCGAACAGCGATTTATCCGGGGCGGGGCCATGCGCCCCGCCCTTTTTGTTTGACCCGCCCTTTTTGTTTGAAAAAGCCGGTAAGGAGCGATCATGGGACTGGTCGAGATCAATCACACGAGTTTCACGGTGGCGGACGTGGAGGCCGCGGCGAAATGGTATTGCGATCACCTGGGCTTCGAGGTGATGAGCGACATGCACCGCCCGGCCGAATACTGCGAGGCCGTGACCGGCATCCCCGGCGC
>DNYS01000217.1:2528-7006 GCA_003506735.1 Nitrospinota bacterium | reverse complement strand
CGCCTCGAAAGGCGTCAAGATCGACACCGCCACCAACAACGTCGGCAGCGCCCACGTCGCCTACAATGTCGAGAATCTGGAGGAGATGTACGCCGGCCTCACCGCCAAGGGCGTCAGGGTTCTCTCCTCTCCCGTTCCCATCACCCAGGGAGCGAACAAGGGAGGCCTCGTCGTCTACCTAGAAGACCTAGACGGCAATACCCTTGAATTTATCGAGCGGCCGAAGGGGTAGGATTGGGTTATCCAACGAAAGCCCTCCCGGCAATCGGGAGGGCTTTCGTTTTCGCTAGGGGCGGGTGGGGGGCTTTGATGCGGCTGGCCGCTAGACGGATATGGTATCCCCCGGCTTCATGACGGTGACCTCGGTACCCGGGCACCGCTTGGAGACTGCGGCGGCGAATTCCTCGGGCTTGCCGGGCAGGCCGGGTATGATCGAATGATGGACGGGGACGATCCGCTTCGCGCCCATTTCCATCTCCTCGATGATTTGGCGGAAAAGGCCCGGGACACCTGCTACGAAAGGCGATCCGCCCTCCCGCCGGGGGGATTCCCCCGTTAGGTTCATAATAAATTTGGAGAAGGGAACCTACCCAATCCCCCCGAGGGGTGCCAATTCTCTCTTTCGGCTGGCGGGTATGCGGGCGCACGGAAAATTTCATATGATAGCGGCGAGGGACGAGGAACTCGGCATCCTGCCGCCGGACGGACTCCTTTCGAGGGAATGTCTAAGGTCATGAAAAAACGCCAGAAATGGTTTCTGTTGTCCGCCGTGGTTGTACTTGCCGGAGGCGGGACCTTGACTGCTCGCCTCGTGCGGAATCCGAGGGAGGCGGTGCGGGCCATACCGGTGGACAGGGGCCGGATCGTGCGCACGATCCGGCTGGAGAAGAAAGAGAAAACTTTCCTGATCAGCGCCTATGGAACCGTCCGGCCCCGGAACGAGGTCAAGGTGGTGGCCGAAGTCTCGGGCCGGGTCATCCACCGCTCGGACGGATTCCGGAACGGCGGATTCGTCAAGAAGGGCGACACGCTGTTCGAGATCAACCCGGTGGATTCCAAGCTCGCCGTCGTCCGGCGGCGGGCAGAGATTGCCCAGTTCAGAGCCGATATCGGAAAGCTGGTCCAGGAGGAGATAAACTACAGGGCCGATCTGGCAATCGCCAGGCGCCATCTGGGCGTCGTTCAGGGGGAGTTGAGGCGAAACCAGCGGCTCGGGAAGCAAAACGTCATCTCGGCCGAAAAAATCGACATTTCACGCCAGGCCGTTCTCCGGCAGGAGCGCGAGGTCCAGCGCATCCGCAACCTCCTGGCGCTGGCCGCCCCGAACCTCGACCAGAAAAAGGCCGCCCTCGATGTGATCCGCGCCCGGCTGGAGGAGGCGAACCTGAATCTGATCCGGACCCGGATCGTCGCTCCGTTCGACGCTCGGGTCCGAAATACGAATCTCGCGGTCGGAAATTATATTCGGGAAGGAAACACCGTCGGCACAATTTACGACCCTGCGGTGCTCGAGGTTCCCGTCTCCATTCCCGTCGAGGAAGCCAGGTGGGCTTTCCGGAGAACCGGAGCCGCCCGGTTCCCCAAAACCCAGGACGAGGTTCAGCAGTATTTCCCCCGCGCCAAGATTTACTGGAGCCGCTTCGGCCAAAGATTCGAATGGGCCGGTCGGGTGACCCTGGTGGGAGCCGGGCTCGATGAGGCCACGCGGGCGTTCACCTTGGTCATCGAGGTTCCCGAGCCGACGAAGAAATGGACGCCCGGCTACCATCCCCCGCTCACCGTCGGCATGTTCGTCACGGTGGGCATCGAGGGCGTGACCCTGCCGGATGTCTACACGATTCCCCGCTCTGCCCTTCATCCGGGGGACAAAATCTACCTCATCCAGGACGGCGCGCTGGATATCCGCACCGTCCAGGTCATCCGCAAGGGGCAGGACGAGGTGGTCTTCCGGAACGGTGCGAGGGATGGCGACCGCCTCATCCTCTCGGCCATCCCTGCGGCGGTTCGGGGGATGAAGCTCCGTCCGGCCAAGGAGGACGCCGACGGCGCGGTCCACAAGCATGCCCGGGGCGCTAAGGGCGTTTTGCCTTGAAGAGAATGATTGCCGGGACGGCGAACCACCCGGTTTTCGCTAACCTCCTGATGGCCGTGCTCATCCTGCTCGGCGTGATCTCCTTTTTTCAGATCAAAAGCGAGGTGATTCCTTCCTTTTCTCTCGACCAGGTGCGGGTGAGTGTCGCTTGGAAGGGCGCCAGCCCCGAGGAGGTGGAAGAGGGCGCCTGCATCAAGATCGAGGAGGCGATCACCGGTATCGAGGGGATCAAGAAGATTACCTCCACAGCGATTGAGAACAGTTGTACCCTCGTGGCCGATCTCGAATCCTCGGTGGGTGATGCCAGAACCGTGATGGACGACATCAAGAATGCCGTGGACCGGATCGATTCATTTCCGGACGATATAGAGCGCCCCGTCATCTCCGAGGTAAAACGAATCGATCAGGTGCTCAATCTGGCCCTCTACGGGGATGCTTCCGAGGCCGCCCTGAAGCGGATGGCGGAGGGGATCAAGGATGACCTCCTCGCCATGGCCGGCATTTCCCAGGTGGCGGTCAGCGGAGTGCGAAACTGGGAAATTGCCATCGAAGTCTCGGAGCCCACCCTCCGCCGCTACGGGCTGACCTTCGAGAAGCTGGCCGATACGATCCGGAAAAACGTGCTGGACCTGACTGGAGGGGATATCCGCTCCTCCGACCAGCGGATTCGCATCCGCACGCTGGGCAAGCGCTACACGGGTCTCGAATTCGAAAACCTCGCCATCCTCACCCGGACCGACGGCACGATTCTCCGCCTCCGCGACATCGCCCGGGTGGTGGACGGTTTCGAGGACACGGATAAATCCGGCCGCTTCAACGGAAAAAACGCCGCCCTCGTCATCATTAACAAGACCGGGGACGAGGACGCCCTGCAAATCGCCGAAATGGTGAAGACCTACGCCGCGCGGAAGCAAAAGATCCTCCCGAAGGGGATATTCCTTTCCCCCTGGGCGGACACCTCCCGCCTGATCGAGGATCGGCTCGACCTGCTTTTACGGAACGGCCGGATCGGCCTCGTCCTGGTGTTTTTGTCCCTCTGGCTATTCCTGAACGTGCGCCTCTCGTTCTGGGTGGCGATGGGTATCCCGGTCTCCCTGATGGCGGCTCTGGGGTTCGTGACCTTCTCGGGCGGCTCGCTCAACATGATCACGATGTTCGCCTTTATCATGGTGCTCGGGATTCTCGTGGACGATGCAATCGTCGTCGCCGAGAACATTCATTCCAGGATGAAAAAGGGGGAGGATTTCCTCCAGGCGGCGATCGAGGGCGCCTACGAAGTGGCATGGCCGGTCGTGGGAACCGTGACGACCACCATCGTGGCCTTCATGCCGCTTTTCTGGGTTGAGGGGACCATCGGAAAATTCATGGCCATCCTCCCGCTGGCCATCATCGCCGCGCTGATCGCCTCCCTCATCGAATCGCTGTTCATTCTGCCGGTCCATCTGGGCCATTGGCTCAGGCCGCCCCGGGAAGGGTCGTTTTCGGGCCGCCTACGGCGGCGGATCGACCGTTTCGTGGATTGGTGGGTCAAGCGGATTTATCTCCCGTTTCTGGGTTTTTGCCTCGAGGCCCGCTACCTGGTCATCGCGGTGGCCATCGCCACCTTCGCCGTGACGATCGGGCTCACCACGGGCGGCCATGTGCGCTTTCTTTTCTTCCCCAGCTTCGACTCGGACTTTATCCAGGCGAGGATCCTTTTCCCGGAGGGGACGCCCATCACTCTGACCTCCGCCGCCGCCCGGAGGATTGAGGAGTCCGTCCGCTCCCTGGAGAGCGACTTCCGCTCCAAGACGGGCGAGTCCATCGTGCGCCATTATTTTACCATTCTCGGCGAGCAGGTTTCCGGGCCGAACAAAAGCGTAGCAGAGGGTAGCAACGCGGCCCAGGTGATCGTCGAGCTCCTTCCGGCCGAGCGCCGGGGAATCCCCAGCGCGGCCATCGTATCGCGCTGGCGGGAGAAGACCGGGGAGATCCCCGACGCGGTGAGCCTCGCCTTCGGGGGCACCCAGGTCCACCCGGGGGGAAAGGCCATCGAGATCCGCTTCACGGGCGCGGACATGCCCAGCCTCCGCCGGGCGGCCGAGGCCCTCAAGAGCGAACTCAAGAAGTATCCGGGCGTGCACGAGATCGAGGATGACTTCCGCATCGGGAAACTCGAGCTTCGGGCCAAACTCAAGCCCCAGGCCCGCGTGCTGGGAGTCTCGCTACGGGATCTGGCGGTCCAGCTGAGGGCGCGATTTTTCGGCCTCGAGGCCCTGCGCCTCCAGCGCGGGCGGGATGACGTGAAGGTCATGCTCCGCTATCCCCTCGAGGATCGTCGCACGCTCGGCAGTGTAGAGCGCGCGCGCATCCGCACCCCCTCGGGCGCGGAGATTCCCTTCTACGA
>DNYS01000217.1:0-2293 GCA_003506735.1 Nitrospinota bacterium | reverse complement strand
TTCGCGGGGGCGGTGATCTATCTGATTCTGGCCACCCTGTTCCGGAGCTATTTCCAGCCCCTCGTCGTCATGACGGCTATCCCGTTCGGGATCGTCGGCGCAGTTTGGGGGCACATCATCATGGGTTTCGACATCTCCATCATGAGCCTGATGGGCATCGTCGCCCTCTCCGGGGTGGTGGTGAACGATTCGCTGGTCTTTCTCGATTTCGCGAACCGGTTCATCGGGCGGGGAATGAAGATCGAAGAGGCGCTCTTGCGGGCGGGCGCATCGCGCCTGCAGCCCATCGTGCTGACTTCCCTGACGACGGTGGCCGGGCTGGGCCCCATGATGCTGGAGCGCAGCTTTCAGGCCCAGTTCTTGATCCCGATGGCGGTGAGCCTGTGTTTTGGCCTCGTTTTCGCGACGGCTATCACCCTCATCCTCGTGCCCGTCTTCTCGCTGGTTGGCAACGACGCCGCCCGGCTGTGGGGGCGGGTCTGGACGGGAAGCTGGCCCAGCCGCGAGGAGGCGGACGTCCATCATCCCGGCCCCGGAGGGCATGTGGCGGCGAACCTTCTCGGTCCGGCTTGACCGCTGGCGGTTTGACCCTTGTAATAGCCCTGTACCTTGTCTTGTGCAGATTCCGGCGTGTTGAATCGGGCATTTTTTTTCGAACGAGGAGGCTGTGCGCTTCATGGCGTCAAACGACGGCGTTCGCTACGGCGAGGCGGTGAAGGACAATATGGAGGCGGTCGTGATGACCGCTCCCGAGACTCTGGAAATAAAACAGGTTCCGGTCCCGGAGCCACTCCTAGGCGAGGTGCTCGTCAAGGTCGAGAGCACCATGATCTGCGGAACCGACATCGAGATTATCAAGGGGACGCACGTTCCCCGGTGGCCTCCGCAGTTTCCCGCCATCTTGGGCCACGAGTGGGCGGGCCGGATCGTGGGCATGGGCCCCCATACGGAAGGGTTCGGCCTCGAAATGGGGGACCATGTGGCGGGAACCAGCCACGCCGGCTGCGGTGCCTGCCGGATGTGCCATATCGGTCGGTATAACCTCTGCTACAATTACGGGAACACCATTACCGGCCATCGCCAGTACGGGCACACTTCACAGGGCTCCTATGCCGAATACGTGACCAACAATATTCGGGCTCTCCACAAGATGCCCAAAGAGATGCCCTTTGATCTCGGCTCGGCGGTCGATCCGGCCGCCTGCGGGCTCTGGACGGCGAAGCGGGCCGGAATCAACGCGGGCGATACGGTCATCGTCCTGGGCTCGGGGCCCATCGGGGTGTTCGCCTACGAGTCGGCCCGGGCGCTCGGCGCCGGGCGGGTCATCGTCGTCGGCGGCGGGCGGCGGCTCGAGATCATCGCCGAGCAGGGCACCGAGACGGTCAGCTACCGCGAGGGGAATGTGGTGGAGACGATCAAGGAGATGACGGGCGGCCTGCTGGGCAACGTCGTTCTCGAGACGGCGGGCCAGAAGGCGAGCTTCCAGTGGGCCATCGATTGCGCGGGCAAGGGCTCGCGGGTGGCGCTCACCGGGATTCCCGAGGAGATTCCCGACATCGCCTGGAAGCGCGTGGTGCTCGAGGAGATGGATATTTTCGGGGTCCGGGCGAATCCCAACTGCGGGGATGAGGTGATCCGCCTGATTCAGGGCGGCCAGATTCGGATTGAGCCCTACATCACCCACCGCTTCCCGCTCAAGCAATACCAGGAGGCGCACGATATTTTCGTAGCCCGCCAGGACGGCGCGCTGCTGATGAGCCTCTCGCCGGGGAAATGAGGCGAATCGGGAAGGGGCGGTGATGCCAGCGGAGCCGGAAAAAAAGTATGGGGCCAAAAAATACGGGGCCAAGATGATCGCCGAGGCGGAACTCGAGGCCGTGCCGAACCCGTCCCCGGAGCGGGACTATGTGATCGATTTCACGATTCCCGAGTTCACGTGCCTCTGTCCGATCAGCAATTTTCCGGATTTCGCGACGATTCATATCCGGTATGTGCCGGGCGAGCGGATTGTGGAGCTGAAATCACTCAAACTCTACATCAACCGCTACCGGGACCGGGAAGTGTTTCACGAGCAGGCGGTGAACCGGATTCTCGGCGATCTGGTGGCCTGCTGCGCGCCCAAGTGGGCGTGGATCGAGGGTGATTTCAGCGTCCGGGGAAACATCAAGACCAAAATCCGGGCGGTTCATGGCGAGCGGCCGGAAGGAGTTCCGGAGTGAGATTTATTTCGACGAAACGCGAATACGGAGGAGCGAATGTCAGAATATAAGGAGGAGCGAATGTCAGAATATAA
>DNYS01000154.1:4932-9249 GCA_003506735.1 Nitrospinota bacterium | reverse complement strand
TATGCAATACTCCCACCTGACGGACCGCCATAAAGCGGAGGCGGTGGCCCCTTTGGACCGCCCAGAAGACACAAAAACAGGCAGTCAAGCTAGCTATCAAAAAGTGATGTAATGTAAGTTATTGATAACAAATGATGCCCGGGTGGCGGAACGGTAGACGCTACGGACTTAAAATCCGTTGGCCGGAAGGCCGTGTGGGTTCGATTCCCACCCCGGGCACCAATGAAATCAATGGGTTGTCCCGCCTCGCGGTATCGCGGATTAAAAGCGCCACATGGCGCGATTCGATTCGGGATGGGTTCCGTTTTCAAAACGCTCGGTATTCCTCTTATTTTCATCGTCTTTAACGATGCGGAGCCGTCAGACTCCATCAGCAACCTGACCTTGAAGGGGGTATTCCTGCGCCGCTCCGCTTATCGTATCCACGATGATTCCGATGCCGCCTCTTAAAAGGATATTTTCGAGCGTCGCGCCGGAAAAGGTTTCATCGAAAGAATGAACCATTTTCATTAGAGTCTTTCCTCTCGCAGGTGGCGGGGAGCAAGGCTGGCCCCCGCTATCCTTTTTCGAGAATTTCCTCGAGGCGGTTTGTGGCGCGGACGGTGGCGTAGCGGGCGAATTTTCCCTTTTGGGTGGAGATGCTCCGGTACGATCCCCGGGGGATGTGCACCACCCCGCCGGCGGCGACCGCCTCCCGCTCGTCGTCCACCTGGGCCTCCACCTCGCCGCGGATGACGTAGATGAACTGCTCGTGATCATTTTCGCGGGAAGGTTCCTCGTAGGCCTCCAGGAGATCGAAGAAACCGAAGGCAAGGCGTTCGCCCTCGATCCATTGGTAGTTGAGGGCGGAAAAGGGAGGGGCGTCGAGCGAATCGATGATGGGGTAATAGGAGTTTTGCAGCCCCTCGATGATGGCCTCGGATTTTTCCGGCTCTTTTTCCTGGCCGGGATACTTTCCCTCGTCGAATTCCTTGTTCACCTCCTCGACCGAGGGGGCCGAATCCGGGACGGCCTCGTCCTCGGCGATGCCGACGACGGTCCAGGTCCGGTCCTTGACGTACAGGTAATCCATCTGGCCGTCTTCGGTGGCGAGCATTTGATGACGCGCATAGGGCGGGATGTGAATGAAGGTCCCGGGGTGAACGATCCGCCGGTCCTTTCCGACGAGCGCGTGGATTTTCCCCGCGACTGGAAAAATCATGAGTTCGTTCGGATGGTAGTGAAGGTCCGATCCAGTGCCGGGGTCCTTGGACACCATGCAGAAGTAGAAGTATTCGCCTTCGATAATGGGCCCCCGGGCCGACGAGAGGTGGGGGGTGAGCTTTTTCTCACCCAAATCCTCGAATCTGTAAAACGGCATGGATATGATTCCTCCTGACGATCAAATGAAATCCTGAGCTGGCGCATATCCGTTCCGGCACGGTTGCGCCGGCGGGGCTTTTTCGGCCTGCTCTCTAAAATGGCCCCGGCAACCGGCGAGAAATTTTATGAATGTCGGCAGAGCGAATGCTACATTCAAAAATCTCATTCTACAAATATATCGGTCAGAAAGGTTATGCGGCTGACCTGCTTCGAGGCTTTCACGCACTCGGGAGTGAACCTATTTGCCGGAGGAAATTCGCTCTCGCCCAAGAGTGGTTTTCAGATATCGGTCCCAAATTTATGAAAAGGGCAATCGCTCGGCGAGATGCTCGATCCATTCACGCTGGAAGTGATCGAAGAGCTTCGCGATCCGGCGGACGGCATCCTGTTTTTCAGCCGCTGCAGCGGCCCTGTGGAGGTGGGGAACAAGGGATTCGACATCGCCACCAAAACGAAAAAGTTTTGGGCGATTTTCGCGCGAAGTAATTTGACCCCTAAAAAGGGGAAATATTCCATGCCATATTACGATCCACAAAGAATGAAGCGCTCTTTAAAAGAACGCGGGGGGAAAAAAAAGAAAACCGCCGCCAAAAAGTAGGGCTCTCAAGCGCAAGGGCGCCTTTCGATGGCCTTGAGGCCCGATCCGGCGAAAACCGCGATAAATACGAGAAGTAATGTTCATGCAGGTTCCCGGAATTACGAATTAATCACCGCCAGAATCATTCGAGAGGCAGGGTGCACCGGCCCTCCGCCCCGGCCGGTGAATCCCGTGTTTGCCTTGACGTTCATTCGGACTTGCCACATACGTATAACGATTCTTCATCCCTTCACTCCCTTGGGGATCGTGAAGGGTTTACCCGGCCTGGGCCGCCGGGCCGAATTTCACCGCACGGACGCCGGGTGGCGAGAGCGGTTCCGGCTGCGGACCTGGAGGCGAGTTTCTTGGATTTTTCCTTGTTTTATATTCTTCACCGTCCGGACGGGATGAGCGACACGCAGGTATACGAGGAGGCCATCGAGCAGGCCATTGCCGCCGATGAGCTGGGATTTAAATGCATCTGGTTCGCCGAGCATCATTTCTCGCGGGTGGGCATGGTTCCCGATCCGCTCCTCATGTGCGCGGCCGTGGCACAAAAGACCGAGCGCATCCGGCTTGGCACCGCCATTTCTGTCATTCCGTTTCACAACCCCGTCCAACTCGCCGGGCAGGCGGCGATGGTGGATGTCCTGAGCGGAGGCAGGCTCGATCTGGGTGTCGGGCGGGGTTCCCAGCCCAAGGAGTTTCTGGGCTTTCGGGCCCGCCCCTCGGAGAGCCGGGCGCGTCTCAAGGAGGGTGTCGAAATCCTCGATCGCCTTCTTTCCGGCGAACGGCTCACCTTCAAAGGCCAGTTTTACGAGTGCCAGGACGTGGAAATTCACCCCAAGCCGGTCCAGAAGCCCCGGCCGCCGATCTGGATTGCAGGAACGAGCCTGGAGACCTACACCTACGCCGGGGAGAGGGGTTTTCACGTGATGGCCTCGGCCGCCTTCAAGGGTCCGGAGGTGTACAGGGAAAAAATAGAGCTTTGGGAGAAAGCGATTCGCGGGGCGGGGGGAGATCCGTCGAAATATCCGCGCGCTCTTCTTCATCATCTTCATGTCTGCAGAAACGAAGAGGAAAAAGAGGAGGTCCTCGGCCGAATCGAAGAGGGCGAAGGCTGGTACCTGCGCTACCGTTCCGAGGTCAATCAGGTGGAGCTGCCCAGGGAGGAGGACCAGCATCTCAAGCGCAATTTGAGCTACCAATTGGATATCCGCGGAATGACCGATGGAAAGGGAGGCGGAGTCATCGGAACGGCCGATCAGGTGATCGAAAGCGTTCGCGAGCTGCGCGACGAGTTCGGCGTAACCGATGTGCTGGTCGGCCCCTGGCGGGGCCCGAGTTCGCGGGAAGTGATCCGCTCGCTGGAGCTTTTTGCCAAAGAGGTCATGCCCGCCCTGCAGAACTAAGTGCCTCGGGCCTGGATTTTATTTCGCGCAATCAATTTTTTTTGGAGGATCGAGATGCCGGATTCCGCTGTCAAAATTCCCGAAAGCCACGCTCATATCCTGGAGAGCAAGGCGCTGCTCTATCTGGCGCTGACCCAAAAGGACGGATCGCCCCAGGTCTCGCCCGTATGGTTCGACACCGAGGACGGATTGATCCGGATCAATTCGGCAAAAGGGCGCCTCAAGGACAAGATCATGCGCGCGCGGCCCGCCGTCGCCGCCGCAATCGTCGATCCGGAGAATCCCTTCACCTGGATTCAGATTCGAGGATCCGTGGTCGAAATCACCGAAGAAGGCGCGGACGCGCACATCGACAAGCTGGCGAATAAATACCTGGGCGTTGAGACCTACCAGAACCGCACTGCGGGGCAGGTGCGGGTGCTCTACAAGATTCGCCCGGAAAAAGTGTTTACCATGGCGCCCCCGCCAGCGCTCAGCAAATAAAATTCGCTAAAAGGGCTCGCGGCCGTAGACGGCTCGCGCGGCGGTGGCGAACATGCCCGCCGCGTCCCCATATCTCGCCGCCCCGAAGCTCGCCGCTGAATGGAGGCACCTCCCACGCCTCGACCTCATCGGGGTGTACGGGCACGGTGTCCATGTGGCTTCCGATGACGAAGTGGCCCCCCTCGCCCCCGTCCCCGGCCTGGATGATGAAATTCGGTTGCCCCGGTTTGAATTCGTGGGTTTCGATCCGATCGACGCCGATCGATTTCAACTCGGACAGGATGTGCCCGGCGACCTCGGTGCAATCGCCCGGGGGGTTCTCGGCCGGAATCCGGATCAACTCTTGCGCTAGCTTGACGACATAATCTCCGTCAACGGGGATAGGGACAATTTCTCCGGTCATGAATCGTTCTCCTGTAAAAAAAAAATGAATGAAAACCTATAAATTCAGACCGGTCCGTTGCCGCTCTCTTTGATGCCGTC
>DNYS01000154.1:2089-4886 GCA_003506735.1 Nitrospinota bacterium | reverse complement strand
AGACTTTTCTCCTCGATGGAGGAAAAACCCCCTTCGACGTTGTCCGCCGTCGGATTACAGCCGATCAGGCTACGCCCGAATGTTGTGTTGACGGCCACGGCGAAAGCCGAGGAAGGTGAATTCGCTTCCGGGCCTCGAATTTTATATGTGCGAATTTTCTCCTGGCCATGATCCTCACGGTTCGCTCCTGCATGTCCCCGTGCGCGCCGGGCCGCCGTGGGTGGTGTGGCCCGATTTCAGCCAGGCGCCTTATTCGGTGACGTCCAAATTTTCGATCTGAATATTCGCTTTGATCAGCTTGTCGGCGAGCTGGCCGGCGATGTACTCGAGGACCTTGTAGCCGAGGGCCGGCATGTTCTCGCTGAGGACGGTGCGCTGAACGGCGAGAAGAATCGTATCGGCATCGGCTCTGGCGGAGGCGGAGTGGGGGGCGTCCATCAGGAGACTGACCTCTCCGAAGCATTGGCCTTCGACCAGGTAGCCGAGATTTTTTTTCTCCCCGGTGGATGAGCACCCGGCCCGAGAGGATGACGAACCAGACCCTCTCGACCTCTCCTTCCTCAAAGACAATCTCGCCGTCCCGATATTGCTGGCTGTCGCACAGGCGGAGAAAACCGAGGAGTTCATCGTCGCTCAAACTGGCGAAAAACTCGTAGTTCTGCTTCAGTTTCACGGACAAGGTGCCGAGGCTTATATTTTTTTCCTGGGCTCTTTAGGGGGCGTTCCCTTCATTATTCATCGGACAAAAAATCCCTCCGCCGGGCAATGAGTGGACAAATAGCTGCCGACGGTGATTGTATGAAAAGCGGCTCGCCGCCGCCAGTTGTGGGCGCACCGGGATTGGCGGGGATGTATCGGTCCCTTTCCGGCGGAATTTTTGATGAATCGCCCGCCGGGCCGCACCGGAGGGGCCTTCCGGGCCCAGGGGGAGCCGAAACGAATTTCTCAAAACCCAGTTTTCGTTATAGTTTAAAATATCCGATAGATTGGAACGACTGGTTTGAAGGAATATACGCATGTTCGCCAAAAGTGTTATGCGGTTTGGCCCGGCGGTTTTGCTCTCCATCTCCCTTCCCGGCCTTTCCGGCGCGGCGGCGATTACGGAATTCAAGGTCACGACATCCACCCAGGAGGCCTCGGAACAATGGCGGAACCCCGCCTGCGATAGGTATCTTGGAAAACAGATTGCGCTTCGCCACAAACGAAACCATACGATCCGCATCAGGATAAAACTGGGTCCGAAAGAAAACTTCAGGGTCTCGGTAATAAGCACGAATCCCGCGGTCATACCTTCCTTTACCGTTATGGCGAACAACCGGAAATTTATACCGAGGACCGCGATCATAACAAGAGATTTCGGGTTCCTTCCGTAGCGGCTCCCGTACGGGTCCGCCTGGAAATTCCGTTTCCTCAAGGCCGCCGGCGCCGGAGATATTCAAAAGGGCGTCCGGGGTGTTCGGAAAATGCGGCGGGACCCCTCCTGCGGCTATGGGTGAGCCCGTCGGCCCCGTCCACAGCGCCCAGGTTGAAGAGACCGGCGTTTAAATCCACCGTTCATGTCATGCGGCGCCCCAAGGGCCGGGAAAGGCAAACGGTCGCGCGCCGGTCCGCGCCGGCCACGCTTTTCGATTGGTCGAAAGTGCGGAACGGCACGATATATAAATTCGTTCTGGCCTGCCCTCCCGGTTCCCGCAATTGCCGCCGGAGGTTGGTCAAATGGCCAATCGGAAGCCGGATGTCCCTGAGCCACCGCGACCTTCCTTTCATTGACCGCCCGTCTTCTTCTTTCGGGGTGAGATGGTCGGTTCGGGCCTGCAATCCTTTGGGATGCGGCCCGCGCGCACGGTCCGCACTGATCATGAAAATGGTCCGCTTCAAACGTTGAACCTGCGTTTTTCAGGCAGTCCGGTAAATTTCTTGTCGGTCAAGGCTTTTTGTGGTTGAATTTTATAGAGTTGCCCCCTCCTGGAGTTTGCCCTGGAGTTCGCCGATGGCGGGGCGCAATTGACGCAAAGGGAGGTGGTGTGATCGACCGATCGTTTGCCGAGCGTTTCGGAGCCGGCTGGATCGAATCGTGGAACAGCCGCGATCTGAATCGCATCCTGTCGCATTACGCCGACGATTTCGAGATGCACTCCCCGGTCATCGCCGGGGCGGCCGGAGAGCCTGCCGGCATGCTTCGCGGAAAAGAAAGCGTCGGCCGGTATTGGGCCGGGGCGCTGGAGCGCTACCCCAACCTCCATTTTGAACTCATCACCACCCTGCTCGGTGTGAACAGCGTTACCCTCTACTACCGCGGGGTGCGCGGCCTCTCCTCGGAGGTCTTCCATTTCGGCGAGGACGGGAAGGTCGTTCGGGCCTATGCGTACTACGCCGGAGAATCGGAAAATTCCCGGTCATGAATATCCCCCCGGCCTGGCCATGGCCGGGGAGCACACGGTCTCCTTTTCCGGGATGGGCGGGCGGATCGAGATCGCCCGCCGGGCATCGACGCGGGATCATTTCGCCTCGGGAGCCATCCGCGCGGCGCGCTGGGCCGCCGCCCGGGAGCCCGGGCTCTACGATATGAGCCACATCCTGGGGCTGTAAGAGGAGGGCGGGATTTCGAATGGGTGAAGCGGCATTCCACCCGCAGAAAGAAATAGGTCGAATATCCCTCCTTGCAGAGTTTATGATCCTGACAATAATTCTGTAATTATAAATTAGACTATCTTCTCAAATCTTTCTATAATTATTCACGTTCAGTTCCACAAGTTCCCTAATCCTGTTTTCACAGTGTTTCGCAAAGAGGGTGAAA
>DNYS01000154.1:1621-1917 GCA_003506735.1 Nitrospinota bacterium | reverse complement strand
GACTTTAGTGGATGTATTTATTTGCCAACACGAAAGATAGTCCCAAGGGGTGATTGTTTATATGGAAACCCAGATTATAAAAAAATATTCAAGGAAGAGGAAGAAAGGAGGAAGAGGAGTGTTGGGGAGAGGAGGAAAGAAGAAGGATCCGGATTGTTAGGGAAGAGGAAAAAAGAAAGAAGTTAGCAGAAGAACGAAACCAAAAAGAAGAACAACTAAAACTACTTGCAAAGGTACGAATTAAGGAAGAAGAACGACTGAAACGATTTGCGCGAGAACTCAAAAGAAAAGAAAAA
>DNYS01000154.1:0-1372 GCA_003506735.1 Nitrospinota bacterium | reverse complement strand
TGTCCGGGGGAACGGAGCGAGGGCATGTGGCGGCCATTTCCGGACATGACGGCATCGAGGTCCACCTCGGGGAGGGAGTGGCCGCGCTCTTCGAGGGGCGCCCAGAACCGGCCCAGCCAGCGGCAGATCATGAGGGCGATGTGGCGGAGCTGCATGTCGGCCGACCAGCGCGCCCAGACCGGATCGCCCTGGGAAAAGGCCATTTGTTCCGGGTTCAAGCCCGATAATTCGTCTATAACCCGGGACGGGGCGGCGGCGAGGGATTTCCTGAGAGAGAGGATTTCGGCGCGGATATCGGAGTTCATTCGGGTACCTATTTTACGTGTAAACTATTGAATATAAATATTTTGATCGCTATCAGGCCAGCCTGATCAGGGCGTCCGCAACGCGCCAGGCGCCGCCCGAGAAGATAACAGGATTCAGATCGAGTTCCAAAATATATGCCCGATAGGCGATCGCAATCCCCGACAGGCGCGCGATCAGGGCGCAAAGCACCCTCTCGTCCGCCGGTGGCGCCCCCCGGAATCCCTGGAGGAGCCGCCTCCCGCGTAGCGAGGCGATCATCCGGGCGGCTCGAACTTCCGATACCGGAGGAAGGGCGAGGGCCACATCCTTCATGGCTTCGGCGTGGATCCCCCCCGTTCCCGCCAGGACCATGGGGCCGAACGTTGCGTCCCGGACGATTCCGAGGATCATCTCCGTGCCGGGCGCGAACTCCTCGACCAGCCCGCCTTCGATAGCCGCCTGGGGTGAATTCGCGGCGGCATCGCGCATCATCTCTTCCCAGGCCCGGCGGACTTCATCCTCGTTCTTCAGATTCAGGCGCACGCCCCCGGCCTCGCTTTTATGCGGCAGATCGGTGGAGATGACCTTGAGAGCGACGGGATACCCGATTTTATGGGCCACCCGGACGGCCTCCATGGGGTCCGCCGCCGCTTCTCCTTTCAGGGTGGGGATTCCCATCTCCCGGAGGACCGCCTTGCTCTCTTCCTCCGAAAGATTGTGCCGC
Source organism: Nitrospinota bacterium (assembly GCA_003506735.1). Lineage (GTDB taxonomy): Bacteria > UBA8248 > UBA8248 > UBA8248 > UBA8248 > UBA8248. The sequence goes on along the minus strand of DNYS01000154.1, from coordinate 363 downwards.
CGGGCGGTCCGGTAAGCGGCGAACCGTTCTAGAATCATCGGGTCCGCTCCCATCGCATCGTGTTCAGCCCCTTGCGCTCTCTTCATTTCCCCCAGCCGGATAACGCCCTCAACCGCTTTGAGGAGGCTCTCCGCGTTCGTTGCGGTGGCCATGCCCGCGGCGCAAAGAATATCCAGCCCCTTCTTGCCGAGGTCTCCGGCCAGCCAGAGATTCAGGATCGGTTTTTTGGACAGCCGCGCGAGTTCAATCAGAGTTCGTGCCCGGTCTTCCGAGTGGGCCGAAGGATGGGGCGTCGAGACGGGAACCACCAAATCGTAGGCGCCGTCTTCCAGGAATAGCCGAACCGCTTCACGGTAACGCTCC
>DNYS01000194.1:3553-10395 GCA_003506735.1 Nitrospinota bacterium | reverse complement strand
TCCCGATCGCTCACCGCGTCCATGCTGTTTTCGGCGATCGAATCGAAGCCGAGTTTTCCCGCCACCATCCGCCGGTCGATGGCATGTCCCGTCCCGGCCAGCGCCCCGGCGCCGAGGGGGAGGACGTTCACCCGCTTCCGGACATCGCTCAGGCGCTCCCCGTCGCGCCGGAACATTTGGCAATACGCCAGAAGATGGTGCGCGAAGGAGACCGGCTGCGCCCGCTGGAGATGGGTATACCCCGGCATCACAAATTCGACCGTCCCCTCCGCCTTCCCGGCAAGCGCCCGGCGAAGATCCAGAAGTCTCTCTTGAATCAGGTCGATCTCTTCCCGGAGCCATAGCCGCACGGAGGTCGCCACCTGATCGTTCCGGCTCCGGGCCGTATGGAGCCTGCCGCCCGCCTCGCCGATCCGTCGGGTCAGGGCCGCCTCGATATTCATGTGAACGTCCTCGAGAGCGGGATCGAACCTGAATTTTCCCGCCTCGATCTCGCGGAGGATGACCTTGAGCCCGGAGACGATTTTCCGGCTCTCGCCCTTGGGGATGATCCCCCTCGCCCCGAGCATTTCGGCGTGGGCGATCGAGCCGCGCACGTCGCAGGCGCCGAGCCGCCGGTCGAAGGATACGCTCTCGGTGAACGCCTCGACGCGCCGGTCGGTTTCTGCCGCGAACCGGCCGCCCCACAACTTGGCCGGCCCGGCCTTCGCCTTTTTAGTCTTCCGTGGGGTTTTGCTCATTTCTCGCGTCCGCCGTCCATCGATCCGCCCGATTGCCGCTCCGGTGTCTGGGTCCAATACCCAATGAAAGCCGATACTTACACGAATGAGGCCCCGGGGGGCAACTCGCCGGGATAAACCGGCGCCGCATCCCCCATCCCGGCGCGGCGGATTCGGCGGATGCGGCTGGCGTCAAACGCCTTGCGCATCGCCCGGCGATTTGCCACGATAAAAATAATCTTGGTGGCGGAAAGTGTACGCGGTGGGACCAGCGCTTCCCGCCATAGCGTTTATGGACAAGTCAATGGGCGAACCGTCCCTGTCCGGGCGATGATGCTCAATCGATAGAGGTGCCGGGATGGAAACATTTATTTGGATTATCGTTGCCGTCATCGTTATCGGCGTCATCGCGTACAATATCATCAAGGACCCGTTCCAGATTTATCCGGACTAGCCAGCCCATAAGGCCCGGCACGCGCCATTGGGCGGCGATCGGAGCCCCCTCCGCTTTATGCCTTGAGACAACCCGGCAAGCGGCCCTCCGGGCCATCCAAAAACCTTTAGGGCGATACCCGCTCGAATCCCCAAACATCCGGAGACGGAAGAGAAAGCCCCCCCCATCTCTTGCCAGGCCCCATCTTCCTCCATATGATGCTTTCAGGGCAACGCATTCACCCAGGATGCTTTTCCATTCCGCCCGGGAAGGGAGGGGCGGGAGATCGGCTCCTCATGAAGAAACCATCGTTTGTCTTTTCCTCCCGGCAATGGACCGTCATCGCCTCTTGCTTCATCATTCTGGGGCTCGGATCGAGCCTGAACTTCAACTTCGGCATCTTCATCAAACCGCTGCTCGATGAATTCTCCTGGTCGCGCTCGGCCATTTCGGCCGGATTTTCCATTTTCATGCTGGCGGGTTCGGGGAGCGCGATTTTGGCGGGCTGGCTGGCGGACCGTTACGGGGCGCGGTACGTCGTCTTCGGCGGAACCTTCCTGATCGTGGGGGCCATGTATTTCGCCTCGCGGCTCCAGAACATTTTGGAATTTTATCTTCTGGTCGGCGCAGTCACCGGCCTCGGCCGAAGCGCGTTCAATACGCCGGTTATCGCCTACATCCAGCGCTCGTTCACCCGGAACCGGGGGCTGGCCACGGGCCTCGCGGGCGCCGGCGGCGGGCTGGGAATTCTTCTGACGGCCCCCCTCATCGGCTATTTCATCACCTCATTCGGATGGCGCCTCTCCTATATGGCGATAGGGGCGGTCGTTCTGGCCCTCGCCATTCCGGCCGTGCTACTTCTTCGGCCCATGACGGAATCCGAGAGCGGCGGCGGCGCGGTGGGGCCCAGGCACCGGGAGGTGGCCCCCCTGCCCGAGGCCGCCCAGGGGATGTCCCAGATTGTCCGGCGGAGGTCCTTCTGGACCGTATTGGGAAGCCACACCACCGATTGCATGTGTCACTCGATCCTTCTCGTTCATATCGTGCCTTTCGCGATCGAGAGCGGAATCCCGCGATTCCAGGCGGCCATGCTGATGAGCGCCCTCGGGGCGGGAGCGCTTCTCGGGCGCCTGTTTTGCGGGGTGCTCTCGGACCGAATCGGCCCCAAAAAGGCCCTTTTCTCGGCCCTCATCATTCAGACCCTTCCCATCCCCCTGCTTTTGTTCTCGCCGACGCTTCCGGTCCTCTATCTGGTCACCTCGCTCGCCGGGCTGGGCATCGGCGGGCACGGCACGATGTACCCGCTCGTGACGCGGGAGTTTTACGGCCCCAAGCGCGTTGGCCTCCTCGTCGGGACCTTCACGTCGGGAGCCAGCGTCGGCATGGCCGCGGGCGGTTTTTTGGGAGGCGTTCTCTACGACCTGGCTGGAAACTACACCCTGGCGTTTGTTTTCAGCTTCGCGATCGGAGTGGTCTCGCTCTTTTTGGTATGGATTTACCCTGACAGAAAGTTCCTTCCTGCCGGGGCGGCCGGAGCAGCTGGGGTGGCCCAGACCAAGCTGGCCGGGGAGACGACATAACCCCTCTCCCCCCCCCGAAACCTCGAAGCATACCCGAAGTATCCCCAAAGCAGGAAAAAGCAGGCCAGAGACCAGCCTCTCGATCCGTTCGGGGTCCCTCCCCGCAAAGGCGGCCCCGTCACTCGGGAGAGGGGCCCAAAGAAAAACCGGGCGCGTCGGCGCCCGGCTTCAAGGTTATGGTGAAATATCCGTGATTTGGAAAGGCTATACGGCGGCTTCCTCGAGTTTTTCCAGGACCCGCTCAAAAACCTCCCGGAGCGGGTTGATGTATTCGCCCAGCTCCTCGGTAACCACCACGTTCAACGACGCCATATCCCCCCGCGTAAAGGCATCGGCCATCTTCAGGGTGATGCCCCTCATTGAGGCCGCCGCGTCGGAAAGCGACTGGCCGCCGATTTCGACTGTGGACGAATCCATATTGGCCATCTGAATCAGGTTTCGCAGGCCCTGGAGCACGAGGTTCCAGCCCTCGATGCACTCCTTGAAGCGAAGCGCAATCGTCCCGTGGTCTTGGGCCTCGATGCCCGCCCGCATCCGCTCCCCGCGCTCTTCGAGGACGTCCATAAATTCGATCAAATCCCCGCAGGTCTGGCAGGCGAGGATGGCCGGGGCGGCCGAATAAAATTCCAGGGTATCAAACTGGCTGATGAGGCGATCAACGCTGCTTTCGATATCTTCCGCCCGAAGGGTCGCATCGCCGCTCATGATTCCCAAGAGAACGCGGTCCTCCTCCTTCAGCATGGAACTCACCCAGTCCCGAAGGGCCCCGAAGGTTTCCATCTCACCGGGCAAATCGTACCATTCCTCGTCCAGCTTGAATCGCAATGCTTTCACGGTAACGCTCCTTTCCGTTCTCCCTTACGGCTCATCCCGGGAGGGATGAGAATCCAACCTCTTCATGCATGATGCCGCCCCCTAACCCGCCTGTCTCTCGGATTGCCGGGCCGCCACCTCCACCCAGGCCGACCGGAGGGACAATATAATCTCGGCCGCCTCTGCCAGGGGCGCGCGGTCCTTCTCCTTGAGCGCATCGCCGATCAGGCCCAGAACATGCCGATTGGTGTTCAAAAATCCATTCGCCAGCTCCGGCGAAGCCGTCGGATTGATGATTTTGATCAGCTCGGTCACGATGGCCATCGCCTTCATTAAATGAGAGGCCGAATCGGCGTACCGGTCCTCGTCCTGGAGCCCCGCCTCTCCTTTCCGGATGTTTTTCAGCATGCCCTCGTAAAGGAGAATGATGAGAGCCACGGGCGAGGCCGTTTTGATCTGGGTTTCCTTGTAGCTCAAATAGGAATTGTGTAATGCCATCGTACCGGTTCTCCCTTGATTCTCCCCTGCTACCTTCTCCTGCCCGCGCGGGCAGCAAATGCATGGGCATTCGCCTCGAGCTGTTTGAGCTGGCTGGTCAGGAACGAGGAGGTCGTCTGCAAAGTGCCCAGCGCTTGTTCGAGCTGGGCAAACTCATTCACGAGGCGCTCCCTTTCTCTTTGGGCTCGCTCGTTCGCCTCTTCGATCGCCTCCTTGAAGTCGTCGATTCGGCCGTTCGACTGCGAGATTGCGCTTTGAATCGCCCCTTCTTGAGTCTCGTCGGTGAGAAAGGCGAGGAACTCTTCCATCTGGGCCCCAATCCCGCGCGAGACAACCACGGAACCCTGGTTTGCGCCCTGGGCCAAAAGGCTGCTTGCGCTGACGGTCACCTGAAGCTTGAGGCCGTCGGTGTTGGTGTTATTTGTGCTCCCAACGAGAATTTGTCCGGTTCCGGTGGCAGACTCCCCGTTGATTGTACCTGCCACATCCACGCCTATATATATGCGCTCGGTATTGGCCGTTGTGGCGCCGAGGCCGGTACTGCGGGCCGTCCCGCTCGCCACACTGGACGTCACCTTGAAGGTCTGATCCGAGCCAAATTCCTTGGTGCGGAGGGTAATTTTGCCGGTGCTGGAATCGAAATTCGCGATGACATTTTTGATCCCGACCCCCAGCAGAGCGGAGCTGATGTCGGAAACGACGCTCAGGGCGGATGCCCCGCTCTTCAACGCGATGACCGACGTGGTGTTCTCCGAAACAATGGTCAGCGTCTCATCCTGCGCAAGACCACCGGAGATATTCTGAGCCCCTATGATCTCCGCCCGCGCGGCGGCCCTTGTGATACTCACCGAGTAGCCCGTAAGGCTGCTCGTTTTTGTATCACTCGAAAAAGCGGCGACCGATATGTCAATGTCGGTGGCGTTACCGAGCGCCGCGAAAAGGTCTCGCACCTCATCGGGCGTATCGTTGAGAATTCCGGAAAACCTCGAGGAGTCGAGGAAAAAATTTCCCGTCTCGGGATTGATGGTGACCCCGATTTCGCCGATGGACCTGATCTTTCCCGCCACAATGGTCGTCACCGCGGAGGTCACGATCGAACTGATGCGGTTTCGAATGGTGAATACATTCGGATCGCCAATCAGCGCACCTGTATCCCCCGTATCGACATCGAAGAAGGACTGTTCCTCGATAAATGCATTGACCTTGTTCAGGGCATCCAAAAATTTATTTACGGATCCCGTAACATCCGCCGTATCCGTTGCGACACTGATGGTGATGGGGGCGGTTTTGTCCGCTTTCACCAGATTGATGGTGACCCCCTCGAAAAGGTCGGTGATGGTGTTCGAGTTTTTTGTGATGCTAAATGACGTACTTCCGGTGCCGAGCTTGAGTATGGCGTCCTGCGCCGTCTGGCTTTCCTGAAAGTCGAGCCCCCCGTGCTGGTAGGTCAACCTCACGGCCTCGGCCTGGGTATCGTTGAACCTCACCGTCCCCGTGTCGAAGTCGATGGTGTAGCCCTGGGTGGCGGTTGTGGGGGAAGCACCGGGAGTGATGGGAGTGACTTCAGCCTCGCCATCGAGAGTGTGGGTGAAGGTTACGGTGGGATTCGCCACGATGTCCGTGCCGGGGTCGACGACGGTGCCCCCCACAATACTGTCGGAAAAATCAGCGGTGTACGACCAATAAATTTTATAGGTCAGGTCGGTGTTGTTCGCCACCCGGCCAATGGTAAGGATGTTACTCTGATCTCCGCCGCCGTCGCCTGTATTTTGGGAAACGATTTCGCTTCCCACGGTTTCACCGCTGCTATCGATGGCCGTAACCTTATAATAGAAAATGGTTTTATCTTCGAGATTTCCGTTGGCATCGTCGTTACGTATCCCTGAGATGGTCGGCGTGGCGAGTTTTTCCGCGATGGTGACGGCATCCAGCTTCACCGTGGGAGTCGATCCCGGAATGGGCCGGGCGCTCGTGAAGGCGAAGGTGGAACCGTCGCCGTCGTCGATCGTGGCCGTGTCGGTCCCCGCGCCAGCGCCGGCGGCCTCGTTGGTTTCGGTGGAGAGGAACGAGGAGTTGCCGAAGGCGACGGTGAACGCACCCGCGGTTCCCGGATCTTCCGCGTTGATGACCAGGCGGAACGGCACATCGGAGCTATCCACCTGGACGACCGAAGCCCTCGCCTTGGCGCCCGAGTTGTTGATGGCCTCGCGGATTTCCGCGAATGAGTTGTTTGAATTTGTGAGAGTGATTTCGGTCTTGATGGCTGAGGCGCCCTCGCCCACCGTGAGCGTGAGGATCCCCGACACGCCGCTGGAATCATCCGCGTTCCTGAAGCGGTTGGAGACAAATTGGTTGTTGGTCGCGAGCTGCTCGATGGTGATCGTGTTGGTTCCCACCGCCGCATTTTCCGTGGCGGTGACCGTGAGGATGTCCTGGTTGCTGCTCGTCGCCGTATTTTTATTGAAAGTGAGGGGATTTTTGAGCGTATCCGATGCGGTGCGAACCCCGAGCGCCAGGGCCTGAAGCTGTTGGAACAGACCTATTTTTGAAGTTTCTTCGGCCTGCTGCGATTCCAGGGTCAAAATGCGTTTAGACTGGATGGCGACAAGCTGTTCGATGATGCTGCTGCTATCGAGGCCGGAAATCAGGCCATCGACTGAAATGCCGGAGGAGCCAATGTTGCTGACCACGAATAGTGCCCTCCAAAGGGCAATTGGATATTGCCAAATTAATAATCTTATCGGCCGGTGGACTCATACCTTGAGCGAATCCACGGCTCCAATCCATATATCGAAGCAA
>DNYS01000194.1:0-3329 GCA_003506735.1 Nitrospinota bacterium | reverse complement strand
AAAAAAACACAAAACCGCTCGCGTGGACTCCACCCGAAGATATCTGAAGAAACTGCTATTTCTCATTTTCAATCGGGAAGAATTTCTCAGGCAGAACAGGCTTTCAGGGAAATTCAAATTTGACGGCCGGCGGATACGAGAGCGCATAACAACCTCGGGATTGTCCTCCAAATCCAAGGGAAACTGGATGAGGCTGCCGGATGCTATCGCCGCGCCCTGGAAATCGACCCCGAATTCGAAAAGGCACACCACAATCTCGGGATAACCATGCGCCTGCAAGGCAGGTTGAATGACGGTGCCGAATGCTTTAAACGCGTCATAGAAATCAACCCCCATAGCATTGAGGCGTACAACGATCTGGGCGTCACCCTCCGCAGGCAAGGTAAATTGGAGGAGGCCGCCTCATGCTTTGAAACCGCGATAACGATAAATCCCCATTACGCGGAGGCACACAACAACCTGGGCAACGTATTGCAAGATCAAAGCAAAGCAAATGAAGCCGTCGCATCATTCGAGCGGGCCCTCAAGATCAATCCCGGCTACGCAGAGGCGCACAACAACATGGGTGCCGCCCTCACAACACAAAACAGACTAAAAAATGCCGCATTCCACTTCCAGAGGACCATTGACCTCAAACCCAACCTTGCGAGGCTTATAACAACCTGGGCACCATATTTTCCCAACAACGCGAATTTGAGGATGCCGCGTTAATCTACGATAAAGCGATCGCGCTAAAAGCGGATTACGCCGATGCGCACCTCGGTTTCGCCAATGTCCTCAAAAATCTGGGCAGGAGGGAGGAGGCGATAAAGTATTTTCGATCTTTTCTGGAACTTCGCCCCGACGATCCTGAAGCAACACATCTTCTGGCTGCCTACCTCGGCGAGGAAAGCGGTCCGGCGCCAGCCAGGTACATTTCAAACCTTTTCGACACCTACGCGAAAAATTTTGATCGTGACCTGATCGAAAACCTCCAGTACAAAGCGCCGCAACTGCTTCGAGAGGCCGTTGCACGCATTTCGGGCCTCGATGCAGCCGCATGGAGGGTGCTCGATCTGGGATGCGGCACGGGCCTATGCGGCACACTCTTCCGGGACCTTGCCAGTCACCTGGGTGGCGGTTTATTTCGGTTAGGTTTGGTTAACTTCTTATTTTTCTTAGGCTTTTTATCAAGCCCATCGTTTTTGTTGGTGGAGCTGAAGGGGATCGACCCCCCCGACCTCATGACTGCCAGAGAAAAAGCATCAAAATGCCAAAAGCATTGATTTCACAATGGTTCTTTAATTTTCAGTGGCTTTGGTAATTTCCCATTCTTCCCAATGCATCACGATTTATCATCTATTATCACGATATTTGGACCCCAGTGGTCCCCGAAGTTTTCTTTCACCAGCCAAAAGCCTATTTCAGAAACAAAATGTTGCTTGATTAGGATTTCGCCATGCACAGGCTCGATTTTTCGGGAGGCACAGATAGATCCATAGTCAAGAATGGGTTGACAAGACAAAAGAAATTTTATATTAATAAGAATATAATTAGTATTTTATTCTAAGTTCAGATCCCCTTGAGCACAAATCCATGTATTTTTTGGTGAGGAATCTATTATGAGGAAGACTTTGGTGATTCTCGATCCCTCGGGAATACCCCCTTTGATCGAGAAGGTACGGCCCGCCGCACGGCCCGCCTTCCTCGAGGGAATTCGTCTCGGCCTTCTCGATAACACAAAACCCAACTCCGATAAGCTGCTCTGCCGGTTGGAAAAGCGGTTGCACAGGAAATACCCCATTGGCTCCTTCACCCACTACCGCAAGCATGGCAGCGCGCTCCCGTTAGAGGAGGATCTGATCGAGCGGATGGCTAATGAGTGCGACTTTGTGGTAAACGCGGTGCCCGACTGAGGGTCTTGCACGCCGTGGAGTGTCCACGACGCGATTGAGCTTGAGCAGCGGGGGATACCCACTCTCACCATCATCACGGATATGTTCGAGGCCTTCGGCCGCAAGAAGGCGCGGGCTTTGGGTTTCGCGGGCCTCCCCATGGTCTCGATCCCCCATCCAATCACTGGAATTCCGATCGATACGGTGCACGCCCACGCGGACGCGATCCTGGAAAGCGTAGTGAAGTCTCTGACAGAGACACCATCACTGGGAGGCAAAGATTGAAACTGACCTCCGAGTGCCACGAGGTGGCGGACTCCCCCTTGGCACTGCTCGAATATGTGATGAAACAGGGCTGGGGGGATGGACTGCCTGTCATCCCGCCCACCGAAGAGCAAGTGGCAGCCATGGTGGAGGCTTCGGGGAGACCACCCACAGAGTCCCACGGTCGCATCCCCCACCTCTTCGGGGATGCCACAATCGAGAAGATCGCTACCAACGCAGTTATGGCGGGCTGCAAGCCCGAGTACATGCCTATCCTCATTACCGCCGTCGACGCCATCTTTGACCCCATTTACAACCTCCCGGGGGTTCAAGGGACGACGAACTGTATTGCGCAGCTCATCGTTGTCCACGGGCCCGCTCGCCACGCGCTGGGAATCAACTGCAAGGAAAACCTCTTTGGCCAGGGTTGGCGGGCCAACGCCACCATCGGTAGGGCATTCCGGTTCATCTTGCAAAACATTGGGGGCGCCATACCGGGCGACACTGATCGCAGCACATTCGGCCACCAGGGGAAGTTTTCAAGCTGTATCGGCGAAAACGAAGAAGCGAGCCCCTGGCCGCCGCTCCACGTCGAGCGCGGCCTCGAGGGTTCGGACAGCGCCGTAACGGTTATTGCTGTCGACCCGCATATCATGGTCAACGACGCGAGCAGCACGGTGGGCGAGGGAGTGCTTCATTCCATCGCTTCGACGATGATTCAGGCGGGGAGCAACAACGCGCTCTTCGGCGGGGAGATCGTGGTCATTCTCGGCCCCGAACACGTCGACATGCTTGTGCGCGACGGCTGGGATCCATCGCGAATTCGGGCCTTCCTCTATGAGAGGGGCCGGGTGCCATTGTCTTTCTTCTCGCCGGAAAACCTCGAACGTGTGCGTGGGCGTCGAGGCGAAATCTTTGCCCGAGAAGACCTGAAGAGCGTTCCCGTCGCCGACGATGCGGAGAGCATCTGCATGTTCGTCGCGGGAGGTCTTGGGAAGCATAGCCTCGTCATCCCAACGTTCGGACACACACATAGCGTTACGCGCAAGATTGCATTTTCTTTCACCGACTGAACGTGAGTTGGACTCGAGAGAGGAACAGATTCAACTTTCTATTGTACCCATTAATTGGGCCCTTGCCTAATGGCGGGCGTTCAATGCTGGGGGCGGTAAGACCTAGGGGCACTGTATG
>DNYS01000015.1:7219-7392 GCA_003506735.1 Nitrospinota bacterium | reverse complement strand
ATCCCATCATGTCTTAGACTCACAACAATGGATGACATAACTATCGGAGCAGGCCATTATCACTAATTTCCCTTCTCGACGGGATGGTTCTCATTGCTCGAAACCTTGAATCCCAACTTGATGTCCTTCATCGCCGCGATATTCGTAGCGGTTTCCCAGGTGATGTACCGCCT
>DNYS01000015.1:6749-7096 GCA_003506735.1 Nitrospinota bacterium | reverse complement strand
GCTTTGAACCGCCTGAGCCCCGCAATCACGACCCTGATGCTGAATCTCATCTCCGCGATCCTCGCGATTGGGCTCTATGCGATCGGGGAAGGGGTAAGAACCTGGCCCCTGGCCGCCCTGTTCTGGTTTGTCCTGGTCGGCGTGTTCGGCAACTCGGTGGGCCGCTACCTGAGCCTTCTGGGTGTGAACCTTATTGGACTCTCGCGGACTCAGGTATTGTTGCAAACCGTCCTGATTTGGTCTTCCCTCCAAGGCATATTTTTCCTCGGAGAGCAGATGACAGTGGGGATTGCCGTCGGCACTCTGGCTATTATGTGCGGCGCCATCCTCCTCCTCTACGACCGACG
>DNYS01000015.1:0-6653 GCA_003506735.1 Nitrospinota bacterium | reverse complement strand
AAGTTTGGGCTCGTCATGCTCCCCTCAACCTCGATGGGGATCGCTGTGTCCACCGGCTCGGCGGCTCTGCTTTTGGCCGCCATCATTCCCTTTGACAAAAAAGGCGGTACCAGGCGCTGGGATCCCCGAGGCCTGTTCACCGTGTCCCTTGGGACAGTTTCAAACTTCGTTGCCGCAATCTTCTTCTGGTCCGCCGTCCAACGGGGAGAAGTTGTGCAGGTGGTCCCCATCAACCGCTTGTCGATCCTTTTAGTGATCTTTCTCTCCTGGTTCTTCATGCAGAAGCAGGAGGCTGTCACTTGGCGCATCGCCTTGGGCGGCGCTTTCTCGGTTGTGGGTGCATATGCGGTGGTGTGGGGGAAGTGAGGTCGAGTAATAAAAACAACATACCATCGTCCTGTCCAAATTTACGAATGAACCTAAACGTTCTGTTTTTCGCTGACAGCTGGCAAGCTATTTCCCTGATAATTTCCTGTATATGGCGAAATCCTATTCAAGCGGCAATCGGAGCCTGAAACAGACCTCGGCAATGTGAATTTCACGCATAATTTTCTAAATTCGCTTGAATCGGTGAGTTCGCGCCCAAGAGAGAGGCGAGGAAATGCTTGATTTCAGGTAGAATTACTATTTCGCCATGCACACCCCGCCCACCGTTTGAAGTGGTACATTTAGTGGGACCCCCTTGGCGGAGAGTTTCCTTTCAGGCGGGGGGCCTGGGAATCATGTCCGGCCTCCGAGGATTTTCTTCCAGAGGCCCCGGTTTCAATTTTTGCGCAAAACAGGTTTGAGGAGCGCATGGCCGAATCTTCGTCTCGTCCGCTTGATCTCATCATGCTCGAAGTCTTGAACGAATCCTTCGTGGCGATCGTTCGCGAGATGCGCGCCAGCATGGTGCGGACAGCCTATTCCTCGATCATATACGAAGGCCACGATTTTTCGTGCGCTCTGGTGGACGGCCGGGGACAACTCGTCGCCATGGCCGAGGACAATCCGGTCCACATTTTCCCGATCCCGATAGAGGTGGGGGAGATGCTGGAGCGGTTCGAGGGGGATATTCATCCGGGCGATGTTTTTCTCCACAACGATCCCTACACGGGCGGAACCCACCTGAACGACGTGGCCATGATCTCCCCGCTGTTCGACGGCGGGGAGATGACCATCTATCCCGTCGTGCGTGCCCACAGGGGGGACGTCGGCGGGACAACGCCGGGGAGCATTTCGGGAAAGAACACCGAGATATTCCACGACGGAATTCGGATTCCTCTCCTGAAGGTTATCGAGCGCGGGAAGTTGAATCGGGCCGTCACGGATCTTCTCTTTCACAACATGCGGGTTCCGGACGAACGGCGGGGCGATTTTTTCGCCATGCTGGCGACATGCCACACGGCCCACCAAAGGCTCGGGGAACTGGCGGCTCAATACGATTGGGCCACCCTCATCCAGGCCAAGGAGAGTCTGCTCGATCGATCGGAAGCCCCGATGCGCCGCCGCATCAAGGCGGTCCCGGACGGCGAATACGTATTCGAGCATTTCATGGATCATGCGGGCCATTCGCTCGACCCGCTACGAATCCGGGTCCGGGTGGCGGTTTCTGGCGACGGACTTCGGATAGATTTCAGCGGAACGGACCCGCAGGTGCGGGGAGCCTACAATGTGGGCCCGGCCATGGCACCCTCGGCTTCGTTTGCCGTCATCAAAGCCTTTCTGGACCCCCATTCTCCCATCAACCATGGCGCTTTCCGCCCTCTCGAGATCGTGACCGAGCCGGGCTCGCTCCTCTCCGCCCGCTATCCGGCCAGCTGCGCCGGATCGATGGAGGTCAGCCATGCCGTGGTCACGGCGCTGATCGGGGCCGCCGGGCAAATGGCGCCGGATGCCGTGACGGGCGACCTCAAGGGGACCTCGAACCATTTCTATATCGGGGGAAACGATCCCCGCACGGGCGAGGCCTTTTTGTTTTATGAATATCCCGCAGGGGGAACGGGGGGCTTCGCCGAAGAAGATGGGAACAATGCCACGCGAAATTTCACCGAAGGCGATTTCTCCTCGATCCAATCGATCGAGGTCATAGAGCATGCCTATCCTCTTCAGATCAAAAGCCTCGAATTGCGCCGGGATTCTGGCGGGCCGGGATTTCGCCGGGGCGGACTCGGCCTCCGGCGTGTGGTCGCAGTTTTGGCCGGGGATGCCCTGTTGTCCATTTCCTCGGATAAAAACATCATTCCGCCATTCGGGGTGTTTGGAGGAGGCCCCGGCAGCCCGAACCGGTTCACCGTGCTGCGGGAGGATCGGACTCTCATGCCTTCGGATACTCCGGGGAAAGTGGCCGGTTTCCGGCTCGGACGGGGGGACCGCGTAGTGATAGAGACATCGGGAGGCGGAGGCTATGGCGATCCACTCGAGAGGGAGCCCGAGCGGGTTGCGGCCGACGTTCGCGAAGGCTACGTCTCGCCCGATGAGGCAAGGGGCGAATATGGCGTGCATCTAACAGGCGAGGAAGTGGACGAGGAGAAAACCCGCGCATGCCGCCAGGCCATGAAAGATGCCCGGCGAAGCCTTCCCCTGATTCAGGCGGAAACGCACCGGGCCAGAGGGTCGAGACGTTTGTGTTCCATCGGGCCGGATACCGCAGCCGATTTGGGACTCGAAGCCGGCGCTCTCGTTGAGTTGAAAGGCCGTCCCTGCGCTCCTTTAAGAGCGTGGATCGAGATTGTCCAGGGCCATCCCGAGGGACAGTTGGGGTTGGATGCACTGGGGATGGCCATCCTTCAAGGGGGTTTCGGCGGCAGCGCCGCAATCCGGCTCCTTTCGGGAGGTGTAGGCGGTTGAGCGGCCTGCGCCGGATTCGGCCTGGTTTCGTGTCGCCTTTTCACCGGAGGATATCGGTCCATTGCGCCTGGTAGGTGTGGATATCGGAGGAACGTTTACCGACCTGGTCTTCTATGACGAAGACAAGGGAACCATGGAGGTGGCCAAGCTGCCCTCCCAGCGCGGGAGGGAGACGGATGTCGTGCTCGATGCCCTCGATGGCCTGGATCTGGAAGCCGCCTCGATCGGCCGGATCACCCACGGAACCACGGTGGGCACCAACACCCTGCTTGAGAAAACCGGTGCACGGACCGCGCTATTGACCACCCGCGGGTTTCGCGATGTCCTTGAAATCGGCCGCACCCAGCGCCTGGTGCCCAAGAGTTTATTCGACTCGAAATTTGTCCGGCCCAGGCCATTGGTTCCCCGCGGGCGCCGTCTGGAGGTCGAGGAGCGCACCCTGGCCGACGGAAGCGTTCAACAGCCCGTGCGCGCCGAGGAGATCGCCGCTCTGGCGGAGCGCCTCAAGGAGATGGAAATTGAGGCCGTCGCCGTATGTTATTTGCACTCCTATGCCGATGGGGGCAATGAGCTGCGAACGGCCGAACTTCTCCTCCAGGCGATGCCCGAATTGTATGTCTCCCTTTCCCATCAAGTGGTACCCGAATACAAGGAGTTCGAGCGCTTCTCCACGGCGGCCATCAACTCTTTTATTGGACCGAAAATCCGAGGCTACCTCGGCGCCCTGGAGGATCGGTTAAAGGATGCAGGCTACCGGGCGCCCCTTTTCGTGATGGCGTCGAGCGGCGGCATGATCGATGCGGGCAGCGCGGTCGCCTTTCCCGTCCAGACTATTCTTTCCGGGCCCGCGGGCGGGGTAGTCGGAAGCACGGCTCTGGCCCGGAAACTCGGGCTCGATCACTTGATTACCTACGACATGGGCGGGACCAGCACGGATGTGTGCCTGGTCCGGGACGGCCAACCCGTCGTCGCTCGGGAAAACACTGTCGGTCGCCTACCGCTAAAAACGTCTCAGATTCAAATCAACACGGTCGGCGCGGGCGGGGGGAGCATCGCCTGGCGGGACGAGGACGGCGCCCTTCATGTCGGACCCAGGAGCGCGGGCTCACACCCCGGCCCCGCCTGTTACGGGCAGGGAGGAAGCGAGCCCACCGTCACGGACGCCAACTTGGCGCTTTTGCGCCTGGGCAGAGGCACGTTGCTTGCTGGGCAGATGCCGCTCCAGCCGGAACTTGCCGAAAAATCCCTGGCCGTCCTGGCTGAAAGTGTGGGGATCGGGGGTACCGCCGCGATGGCCCGGGGAATCATCGACATCGCCGTGGCGAAGATGGTGAGTTCGGTCCGGGAAATTTCTGTCGAGCGGGGTTTCGACCCGCGGGAGCATACCTTGGTGGCCTACGGTGGTGCGGGCCCGCTTCACGCCGCCCTGATTGCCGAGCGGCTCTCGATGGAGCGGATCGTCGTTCCCATGTATCCGGGAAACTTCTCGGCCGTCGGACTGCTTATGGCGGACCCCACCTTCAACAGCGTGAGGACCCATTTCGTTCGCATGGAAGATGCGCGTGCGGATGCGCTGGATGCCGTTTTCGAGGAGCTTGCCTCGGCCCCCGCCGCCCGGCTCCGGGATGCCGGGTTCGAGGAGGTGCGACGCTTCCGGTCGGTGGACATTCGCTACGTGGGCCAGGCGTTTGAGCTCACTATCCCGGCGGGAGAGGGCCTGGGCTGGCTCGAAGTGTTGGCGGCGGATTTTCACCGCCTCTACGAAGCGCGCTACGGCCACTGCCACCCGGATGAGCCGACCGAAATCGTTCATCTTCGGATGCGCGTTGCGGGGGAGGTGGAAAAGGCGCGCTGGCTGGACCGCCCGGACGGTGAAAGGACGCTGGAAGGCGCCCTGATCGAGGAGCGCAGCGTTCATTTTCGGGAACGGTTTTTCGCCTGTCCCATCTACGCGAGAGATCGCCTTCCCGCCGGCCAGCCTTTTTCGGGGCCAGCGGTTATCGAAGAGTACGGCTCGGCCACCCTCGTTCCGCCGGAGTGGAAAGCGAGCCAGGACGCCGAGGGCCATCTGCATCTGGTTCGGGCGGAGGCGCCGCCGGCGTCTAGCGGCCCCGGGGAGTAGGAGCGCCAATGCCGGAACCCACCGGGCTCTTGGATACTTTCGTTCGCGATCATCTTCCGCCGGAGGCGCTCCTGCCGGAAATGGATTATTCATCCCTTCCCGCGCTGGCCGTCTATCCTTCCCGCCTCAACGCGGGGGCCGAGCTTCTCGACAAGCCGGCCCGGGGAGAGTTCGCCGCGCGGCCCGCGATTCATTTCGAAGGGGAGGTTTGGACCTACGCCGAACTTCTGGACAAGGCCAACCGCATCGCCTCGGCGTTGACCGGGGACCTCGGGCTCGTTCCCGGGGGGAGGGTGCTCCTCCGGTCGGCCAATCATCCGCTCATGGTGGCGTGTTGCCTGGGGGTATGGAAAGCGGGCGGGATCGTGATTCCCACCATGCCCGTATTGAGAGAGCGCGAGCTGGTTTACGTGATGGAAAAAGCCCGGGTCCAGTTCGCCGTCTCGGACGCGCGCTTGGCCGGGGACATTCAGCGGGCCGGGGAAAAGGCGCCTTCGCTCCAAAGGATTCTGTATTTCGGCGATGGCGGCGGGGATGGATTAGAGGCCCTCATGGAGGCGAGCTCGGATACGTTCGAGAATGCGGACACCTCCTCCGCCGATCCTGCCCTCATCGGGTTCACCTCGGGCTCGACGGGAACTCCCAAGGGAACGGTCCATCTCCACAAGGATTTGCTGGCCGTGGCGGACACCTTCGCCGGCGGTTTGCTGGACATCGGCCCCGGCGACATCGTTTGCGGCAGCCCGCAAATCGCTTTTTTGTACGGTCTTTGCGCATTCATTCCCGACACCTTGCGGTTCGGGGCCTCGGCCGTATTGCTTGAGCGGGGAACGCCGGAGGCCTTGCTGAAAGCCATTGAGCGCCACGGCGCCACCGTTTGCTTTAGCACGCCGTCGGGATACACCCAAATGCTCGAAAAAGCCTCGGACCACGACCTGAAAAGCCTGCGGGTGTGCGTTGCCGGGGGAGAGCCGCTTGCCCCCGGGGTCTTTCAAGCCTGGAAGAATGAGACCGGGGTGGAAATCATCAACGGGCTGGGAATATCCGAGCTGCTGCATATTTTCATTTCAGCAAAAGGCGGGGACATCCGGCCCGGCGCTATCGGAAAGGAAATTCCCGGGTACCGGGTCCGGGTGGTGGACGGGGAAATGAACGATACGGCTCCGGGCGAGATCGGCCAGATGATCGTCAAGGGTCCCACGGGCTGCCGGTATCTGGACGATCTGGATCGCCAGAAAAAATATGTACAGGATGGCTGGAACATGACGGGAGACCTTTGCCGCACCGATGAGGACGGCTATATCTACTACGAGGCGCGCATGGACGACATGATCAATACGGGCGGCTACAACGTCTCGGGGCTCGATGTGGAGTCGGTTCTGATTGAGCATCCTAAAGTCCGGGAATGCGCCGTGGTCGGATCGCCCGACAAGCTGCGGGGCCAGATCGTCAAGGCGTTTGTCGTACTGGCTGGAGAGGCGGAGGCGACCGGGGAGACCGCCGCTGAACTGCAGGATTTCGTGAAATCCCAGATCGCCGCCTATAAATACCCGCGTGCGGTGGAGTTCGTTGAAAGTCTGCCCCTTACTCCCACAGGAAAAATCCGGAGGGGCGCCCTTCGGAACCTCGAGATCGATCGGAATGCTTTACCTTAAAGAGGCTGCTGAAAAACTATTTTCAGAGGTCTTCGACGAGTGATATT
>DNYS01000153.1:17022-18098 GCA_003506735.1 Nitrospinota bacterium | reverse complement strand
AACCGTTTAACCGGTAATATAGCACCCGCCGCCCGGTTGCGCCCCCGATAACTCCCGGTAGCGGAGGGCCATGGAGGAGCGTCCAATTACCGGGATTTTTCCCGGAGCAGCGCCCATGCGTCCCGGCGCAGCCGCCGAATCGTCTCGTCATCGTACATGGGGACCTTCTTCCCCCCGGTGGCGGCCGAGGGGGCCAAATTTCCCCCGTAGGTTCCCCGCACCCGGGCCCGCCGGTCCATCAGGACCAACCGCGAGCTGTGGATGTAGGGCTGGGCCGGGCCGGGATGATGCGCGTGGGCGGAGGCGGGCGAAAACAGATCCAGCAAAGTCTTTGGGCCGAAGCGGGGGACGCCCTCCCGAGGGTCCACCACGCTCAGGTGGAATCCCTTTAGCGCCAAACGGTAGATGGCCCGTTTCTCGCCCGTCAGAAAGAGCCATCTCTTCGGGTCCGCATTGAATTGGCTCGCGTATTTGGCCAAAACCTCCGGCGTGTCATTCTCCGGGTCCGCGGTGATCGAGACGAGCCGGAAGTCTTTTGCCTGCGCGAATTCCTTCTGAAGTCCCGCCATCTCCGCCGTCTGGATAGGGCAGGTGTCCGGGCAATGCGTATAGATGAAGGTCGCCACCCAGACCTTTCCCATCAGGTCCGCGAGCGTCACACGCTGGCCGCCGCGCTCAACGAGGGAGAAGCCGGGAATTTGCCAATATACGGGAAGGGCGGGGCCTCTCAGCCAGGACCGTGCGAAAGGAAGGCCCCAGAGGATAAGGGCGGCCCCCAAAACCACGAGCAAAGAGGCGGGAACAAGAATCGGTTTCCATTTCAAACCCGCCTGGCTGCGCTTCTTCCAGGTCATGCTCCGATCCCCATCTTTGGGTTCCCTCATCAGTTCCCTTGTATGCCGGCGGCAAGGGGAATCCTCGAATTGGACCGCCCGGATACGGCCCCGAATTCCTTATTCCTTGCTGCCCTTTCATATCACGAAAATGCACCGGCTTGCCGGTTCGGATTTTGCCGTTGGAGGATTCGCCCGGAGGGGCGATTCACGGTAGGCTAGGGTCATTCTTCGTGAATTCAC
>DNYS01000153.1:13310-16887 GCA_003506735.1 Nitrospinota bacterium | reverse complement strand
TGCATTGACGGGGGCGACCCCTCCTATTTCGAGACGGCCTCCACCCCGAACCTCGACCGGCTCGGCGCAGAGGGCCAAAGGCTCCTCGTCAAGGCCCAGATGCCCACCGTCACCAACGTCAACAACGTCTCCCTCATCTGCGGCGGCCCGCCCGCCATGCACGGCATCACGGCCAACTACTTTCTCAACCCGGATACGAACGAGGAAGTCTACATGGAATCGGGCGATTTCCTCCTCTCGCCCACCCTGATGGAGGCCGGTACCGCCGCCGGGCGTAAGACCGCAGCGCTGGCCTCGAAGAAAAAGCTCACCGACATGATCGGAAAGGGGGCCGATCTGACCGTCACCGCCGAGGAGCCTCCCGGTTGGCTCACCGCCCGCGCCGGACCGCAGGAGGAAATCTACAGCGCCGAGGTGAATTTCTGGCTCCTGCGGGCGGCGCGCGCCGTCGTCGAGGAAAAAAAGCCCGACCTTTTTTACGTCACGACCACCGATTTCAGCCAGCACAAATTCGGCCCCGAGACCGCCGAGGGTCAGGAGCATCTTTCCACCATCGACAAAGAGATCGGGAGCCTCGCCGGGGCCTGGGCCGATCTGCATCCGGACGGCGCGATTTTCGTCACCGCCGACCACGGCATGCGCCGGAAGAGGCGGGCGATCGATCCGGGGGTAGTCCTGAGAAGCCGGGGTATCCCCGCCAAGGCGGTGCCCATCATCAAGGACCGCTACGTCGTCCACCACGGCAACCAGGGCGGGGCGGCCTACGTCCACCTCGGAGAAGGAGCCTCGCTCGATGAGGCGGTGGCGGCTTTGAACGACATCCCTGGAATCGAGGGCGCGCTTCCCAGGGAAGAGGCCGCCGCCCGGTTCCGGCTCCTGCCCGGGCGCATGGGCGAGATCATGGTCATCGCGGATGAGGACACCGTGTTCGGAGTGATGGACGAGGCCGAGCGCGAGGTGGATCTTCGCAGCCACGGCTCCCTTCATGAGCAGAGGGTGCCCCTCTTTGCCTGGAACGCGCCGTTTTTTGAGCCCGGAGACGAGACCAGCCACTTCGACGCCGTGCGCTCGGTCATGAACGGGCTGGAAGGGCAGGAGTAGGTGGCCGGTGGTTTGGCAACCATGCGGCGGGCCTTTTCACTGAAAGGGGCAAGGCGTTCATGGGCGGCGTTTCTTCTTTTAATTCGCAACGATTCAAGGAATTCGAACACGCCGGGTGGGAGCGATCGGCGGCCCATTATCACGAATTATTCGGGACGATCACCGAACAGGCGATCGATCCGATGTTGGGCGCGGCCGCCATTCGTTCGGGAGATCGGTTGCTCGACGCGCCGTGCGGCAGCGGAGGGTTGTCGGCGGCGGCCGCGGAGCGGGGCGCGCAGGTGACAGGCCTCGATTTTTCGGCGTCCATGGTGGCCGATGCCATGACGGTTCGATAAGAATTATTCGTTTATTTACCGGGGGTTGTGTTTTGGATTTTCAACTCGATGGGCAGGATCGCCTCCTCCAGCAGACGGCGAAAGAGCTTGCCCTCCGCGAGTTCGCCGAGGACGCCTACAGCTACGTGAAGACCGAAGAGTATCCACGCCGCTCGATGAAGGTGCTCGCCGATCACGGCATGATGGGCATGACGGTCGGGGAGCCCCACGGCGGGGGGCGCTCGCTGTTCGAGGTCTGTCTCGTCATGGAGCAGATATCCCAGATCTGCCCGCACAGCGGGGATGTGGTTCAGATGGGGAACATGGGCCCCATCCGTGTGATCGACGAGCTGGGGGACACTGAGCAAAAGGCCCGTTTCTTGCCCGCCCTTTGCGCGGGCGAGAAGATTATTTCCATCTCCATGAGCGAGCCCGACGCCGGATCGGCCGCGACCGACCTCAAGACCGCCGCCCGCTACGACGGGGACAGCGTTGTCATCGACGGGCAAAAGTCATACTCCTCGAACGCCCCGCACGCCGATCTGTTCGTCGTCTATGTCCGCTTCGGCCCGCGCACGCGCGATTGCGGCGCGGTGGTCGTCGAGACGGGAACGCCCGGCTTCACCAAGGGAAAGACGGAGCACTATATGAGCGGGGAGACGCACTGCACCCTCAATTTCGACGGCGCTCGGATCCCGAAGGAAAACGTCCTCGTCGATAGCGATGGTTTCCGGGTCCTCATGCCGGTGTTCAACGTCGAGCGCCTCGGGAACGCGACGCGCTGCCTGGCGCTGGCCCAGGCGGCCTACGACATGGCGGTCGCGCACACCCAGGAGCGCCATCAGTTCGGGCGCCCGTTGTGCGAGTTTCAGGGGGTGCAGTGGATGGTGGCGGACATGCGGGTCAAGCTCGAGGCGGCGCGGCTCCTGCTCTACCGGGCGCTCTCCAACGCCCGTGCGGGAATCCCCTCGGTCATCGAGACCACCTCGGCCAAGCTCTACTGCAACGAGATGGCCCGCCAGGTGGCCGACGATGCGATTCAGCTTCACGGCGCCTCCGGATACTCCACCGAGATGCCGCTCGAATACCTCTACCGGAAGATCCGGGGGTGGTCGATCGCCGGGGGGACGGTGCAGATTCTCCGCAACCGCCTGGCGAGCGAAATTTATGGCCGAAGCTTCAGCCAGCGCCCCCCGCGCGCCGAATAGCCAAGCCGATGAGCCTCGCTGCCGACAGCCGCACGAGGGAGCAGATACGCCTCCTCCTCGCCCCCGCCTCGATCGCCATCGTTGGCGCCTCGGCCGATCTGGAGCGCTTCAACGGGCGGGTGGTGAAAAATCTCTTGCGCCACGGCTTCCCGGGAAAAGTCTATCCGGTCAATCCCAAGTACGAAGAGGTGGCCGGGCTGCCCTGCTACCGGTCGGTTTCGGATCTTCCCGAGACGCCCGAGACGGTTTTTATCGCGGTGGGAAGGGGCCATGTCCTGGGCATCGTCCGCGAATGCGCCGCCTTGGGGGTTCCGGCGGTGACGATTTATACGGCGGGTTTTTCGGAACTCGACGAGGAGGGCCGCCGCATCGAGGGGGAGATCGCCGAAATCGCGGGGGCGGCCGGAATGCGGGTGTGCGGCCCGAACACGGCGGGCTACCACAATTTCGGCGGCCGGGTGCAGCTGGCCGGGATTATCGCCATGGATGTGGAGCGCGTCCTGGCCGGCCCGGTGGGAGTGATCTGCCAGAGCGGAAGCATCGGCGGAGCCCTCATCTCGCGGGCCACCCACCGGGGGATCGGGTTCAGCTACCTGATCTCGTGCGGCAACGAGATGGACCTGGAGATGGCCGACTACGTGGATTTCCTCGTCGAGGATGACTCCACGCGGGCGATTGCGATCTATCTCGAGGGATTGAAGGAGCCTGGAAAATTCCTCCGCGCCGCCCGGCGGGCGCTCAAGGCCGAAAAGCCCATCGTGGTCTGCAAGGTGGGGCGTTCGGCGGCCGGAATGGCCGCGGCCGTCAGCCACACCGGGGCCCTCGTCGGAGAGGACCGTGCCTACGAGGCGGCGTTTCGCCAATGCGGCGTCACGCGCGTCGATGGGCTCGAGGAGCTTTTCGAGGTGGCCCACATGTTCGCCGTATCGCCCCCTCCCGGGGGGCGGCGGG
>DNYS01000153.1:8155-13305 GCA_003506735.1 Nitrospinota bacterium | reverse complement strand
GGGGGTCCTCACCACCTCGGGCGGGGCCGGGGCGCTCGTGGCCGATCTGTGCGGGGGTGCGCTCGGCATGGAGGTGCCGCCCATCGCCGAGCGGGTCAAGGACCGGATCGCCAATACCCTTCCCGATTTCATCGGGGTCGCCAACCCCATCGACACCACCATCGCGGGAATCTCTTCGTTCCGGGAAATTCTCCGAATCCTTCTGGACGAAGCGTGCTTCGACGCCATCGTGGCGGTCGTTGGGTCGAGCGCCCAGTTCCGCCACGCCATCGCCGTCGATCCGATCATCCAGGCTAAAAAGGACGGCCTGACCGGCCGGACCCCCCTGCTCGTTTATTTCAATCCCCACTCCGAGGAGGCCCACCGGAAGATGGCCGCCGCCGGTCTTCCCTCTTTCCACACCACCGAGGGCGCCGCGCGGGCGGCGGGCTATCTCTGGCGGCATGCCGAATTCACTGCCCGCCGGCGCTTGGACGAGGGGCCTCCGGAAAAAAGGGAGATGCCGGCCGAGGCGCAAATAATTTTATCGGGGAGGAGCCTCGGCGAAGCGAAGGGGCTGGCGCTGGCCGGGGCGTTCGGGCTCCGCGCCGTTTCGCACCGGCTCTGCACCGATTCGGATGAGGCCGCCGCCGCCGCGGCGGAGCTGGGGTATCCTGTCGTGCTGAAAGTGTCTTCGCCCGAGGTGTTGCACAAATCCGAGCGCGGGCTCGTCTCGGGGGGATTATTTGATGAATCCTCCCTCCGCGCCGCCTTCGAGGCGCAAAGAGAGAATCTGGAGCGGGCGAAGCTGAAGGAGATGGACGGATTTTTGGTGCAAAAGATGATGCGGGGCGGCGAGGAGTTTCTTCTCGGGATGGTTCGGGACCCGCAGTTCGGCCCCCTGATCACGGTGGGGCTGGGAGGCCCGGCCGCCGAGGTTTGGAGAGATGTCAGCGTCCGTCTGGCGCCCATTTCGCGCAGCGAGGCCGGGGTCATGCTGAGTGAGCTCCGGGGGGCGCGGCTGTTAGACAGGTTCCGGGGGCGGGGCCCGCTGGACCGGGAGGCGCTCATCGAGGCTATGGTGAGTTTCGGGGCGCTGGCCGATTCCTTGGGAGAGAGGCTGATCGAGGCGGACCTGAACCCCGTTTTCGTCCAGCCCAAGGGGGATGGGGTCTGGGTGGCGGATGCGCTATTTGCGCTTTCGGGCGGAGCGGCGGACAAATAAAGTGTATAAAATCAGCGGCTTAAGTCATTCCACGCTTCTGAGGCGGGTTGGTTTGGCGGAATTATTTTTGCATAGGGTTATAAAATTAGTTGAATCTCACCTCAATCTGAATAGAATACGGACGTCCTTTGGAAAATTCATAGGAACAAAGGTTTCCAGGAATCTTTTCTGCTCGCAATCATGGGGATAAATCTTTGCCCAAGCTCCTAGAAATCGAAGGCCTGAAGACCCAGTTCTTTACCTCTGCAGGAACCGTCCGCGCGGTGGACGGTATTTCCTACGACGTGGAGGAGGGCGAGACGGTCGCCATCGTCGGGGAGTCGGGTTGCGGAAAGTCCGTGAGCGCGCTCTCTATTTTAAGGCTCATTTCCGATCCGCCCGGGCGGATCGTGGAAGGGAGCGTGCGCTTCATGGGCCAGGATTTGTTGTTGCTGAGCGATGAAGAGATCCGCAATATCCGGGGCAAGCAGATCGCCATGGTGTTTCAGGAGCCGATGACCTCTCTGAATCCGGTCCTCACGATCGGCCTCCAGCTGACCGAAACCATGGAACACCACCTGGGAATGGATCGGGACGTAGCCTCCCGCAAGGCGGGCGAATACCTCGCGATGGTCGGCATCTCCGACACGGATCGCCGCCTCAAACAATATCCCCATCATCTGAGCGGCGGGATGCGGCAGCGGGTGATGATCGCTATGGCGCTGTGCTGCGAGCCCCGGATCATCATCGCCGATGAGCCGACGACGGCGCTGGACGTCACCATCCAGGCGCAAATTCTCGAACTGATGAAGGACCTGAGCAAACGGCTCGGAGTGGCGCTCATCATCATCACCCACAACCTGGGCGTCGTGGCCCGGTATGCCGGCCGGGTTAACGTCATGTACGCGGGTAAAATTATCGAGCGCGGTTCGGCGCGGGATATTTATAAAAATACGGCCCATCCCTATACCCTCGGCCTCCTGAATTCTGTCCCGCGCCTCGATCTGCCGCGGCGCGCGCGGCTCGACCCCATCGAGGGGCAGCCGCCCGACTTGACCCAGCTTCCCGAGGGGTGCGCCTTCCGGGTCCGCTGCCGCTACGCGGTGGACCGCTGCGCCTCCGAGGTGCCCCCTCTGGAGAAATTCAAGGGCAGCCATCAGTCGGCCTGCTGGCAGAAAAACGAACTCCATAAACCGGTGGGGGCGGCCCGATGAGCGCCGATGCCGCGGCAAGGGCCTCGAACGGCGCCCGGGGCGATACCCTGGTCGAAGTGTCGGGCCTGAAGATGCACTTTCCCATTACCGAGGGAATCCTTTTCCAGAAAAGCATGGGCGCCGTGAAGGCCGTCGATGGCGTGAGCTTCACGATCGCCCGGGGCGAGACCCTCGGCCTCGTCGGGGAGTCGGGTTGCGGCAAGACGACGACGGGCCGGTGCATCCTCAGGCTCGAGGAGCCCACCGAGGGCGAGATCAAATTCGATGGCGTGGACCTGCTGACGCTCGAGGGGATCGAGCTGCGCGAGATACGGCGGAAGATCCAGGTCATTTTTCAGGACCCATACAGTTCCCTGAACCCCCGCATGAAGGTGGGCGATATCGTCGGCGAGCCGATGTACGTCCACGGCATCGAGCCGGACTCGAAAAAGCGCCGTTTGCGGGTGCGCGAGCTGCTCACGACCTGCGGCCTGCGCGCCGAGATGGACGACCGCTATCCCCATGAGATGAGCGGCGGCCAGCGCCAGCGGGTGGGCATCGCCCGGGCGCTCGCCCTCGAGCCCGAGTTCATCATATGCGATGAGCCGGTATCGGCCCTGGACGTGTCGATTCAGGCCCAGGTGATCAACCTGCTCGAGGATTTGCGCGATAAATTCGGCCTGACCTATCTGTTCATCGCCCACGATTTGAGCGTCGTCCGCCACCTCTGTCACCGGGTGGCGGTGATGTATTTGGGGAAAATCGTGGAGTTGGCGGATTGCGACGAATTGTACGATAATCCCCAGCATCCTTATACGAAGGCGTTGCTTTCGGCCGTCCCCGTGCCGGACCCGGAGGTCGAGGAAGGCCGCGAGCACATCATCGTCACGGGGGAGGTTCCGAGTCCGATCAACCCGCCGCGCGGATGCGTGTTCCACACGCGGTGTCCGGTAGCGGTGGATGGATGCCGGCGAGATGTTCCCGAGTTCAGGGAACTCTCGCGCGGCCACTGGGCGGCGTGCCCGGAAATTTAACCGAGGTTTCAGAGCGTTCGAGAAGAGTGTTTTTTAAGCGAAGGGGCGACCCTTTCATCCTGAAGTGAGGAGGATTGGAAATGGCAAGGTGGAAGATGAAGTCCATCCTCGCGCTCACGTTGACGCTGGTTCTGGCTGTTTGGACGTTTGGTCCGAGCCCGGCAGATGCGGTGAAGCGCGGCGGAATGTTGAAATTCGTCGTGGGATCGAAGATTCCCTCCTACGACGGCCACAGGGAAACGACGTTCGGCGTCATTCACCCGATCCGGCCGTTCTATAGCCTTTTGATCCGGGTGAATCCGAACAATCCCCAGTCGCCGACGGATTTCGTTTGCGACCTCTGCGCGGGCTCGGTGCCCAAACCGACCGAGGGGGGTACGAAGTACACCTTCAAAATCAACAAGAAAGTCTGGTTCCACAACGGGGCAAAGCTCACCGCGGCCGACATCAAGGCCACATTCGACAAAATTATTTTCCCGCCGAAGGGAATCCCGAGCGCCCGGAAGGCGTTCTACGTCATGGTGAAATCGGTCTCGGCGCCGGACAAATACACCATCGTGTTCACGCTGAAATACGCGTCGGGCGCCTTCGTCCCCGCTCTCGCCAATCCGTTCAACTGGATCTACTCCAAGGCGGATTTGGATAAGCACGGCATGAAGTGGCACAGGACGCACATCAACGGCTCCGGCGCCTTCCGCTTCGTGCAGCACAAGCCGGGCGCCTACGTCGAGGGCAAGCGCTACAAAAAATACCACCACAAGGGCAAGCCCTACCTGGACGGCTACCGGGCGATCTCGGCGCCCAAGATGTCGATCCGGCTCCAGGCCATCCGGGGCGGCCGGGCGTTCATCGAGTTCCGCGGTTTTCCGCCCAAGGCGCGCGACGATCTGAAAAAGGCGCTGGGCAAAAAGCTCCGCGTTCAGGAGAGCGACTGGAACTGCAACCTGATGATCACCCCGAACAACAAGCGCGCTCCGTTCGATAATCCCAACGTCCGCCGGGCGCTCACCCTGGCGGTTGACCGCTGGGCGGGCTCGAAGCATCTATCGAGAATCGCCATCGTGAGGGGAGTCGGCGGCATCGTGTTCCCGAAGCATCCGTTCGCCGCCACCAAGGCCGAGCTTCAAAAGATTGCCGGCTACTGGCCGAGCATCAAAAAATCCCGCGCCGAGGCGAGGCGGCTGCTGAAAGAGGCGGGCGTGAACCTGAACAAAACCTACATTTTCAACAACCGCGGCGTGGACCAGCCCTACAAGATCGTGGGCACCTGGCTTCTCGGCCAGTGGCGGAGCATCGGCCTCAAGTTCAAGCAAGAGGTCAAGCCCTCTCCCGCCTTCTACGACTCGCTGCGCAAGAAGCATGACTGGGACGTGAGCATCGACTTCAACTGCCAGTCGGTCATCAATCCGCTGGTCGACATCTCGAAGTTCCTCTCCGACGACGTTTCGGGCAACCAGTATGCCCAGTACATCGACCGCAAGCTGGACAAACTGTTCGACAAGATGAACAAGGAGGCCGATCCCAAGAAGCAGCGTGTGCTGATTCGCCAGTACGAGAAGCACGCTCTGGATACGGCGGCGCACCAGTTCGTCACGCTGTGGTGGTACAAGATCAACCCCCACCACGACTTCGTGAAGGGTTGGAAGATCGCGCCGAGCCACTATCTGAACCAGTCGCTCGATCAAATCTGGCTGGATCGGTAGCGGCGGTTAGACGCTCAATCCTCCCCGCCCGCCGCGG